>JBEKTB010000179.1:0-6328 GCA_049516495.1 Occallatibacter sp. | reverse complement strand
CCCCAACCCTCCCACCTGCGCAGCGGCGGCATCGGAGATATAGTCGCCGTTTCGATTGGTCGTGGCCAGGATGCTGTAATCCGCCGGGCGGATAATGATCTGCTGGAAGATGGAGTCGGCGATGCGGTCGTTCACGAGAATCTTGTTCTTCCACGCGCCGTTCCCGTGCGTTTTGCCGATGGAGTCGAGCACCGCCTTGATCTCGGCGTAAACCGAGTCGCGGAAGCTCTGCTGCGCGAATTCCAATCCAGGTTCGATAAGGGCTGCGTTCTCCTCAATCGAGAGACCGGGTTTGGCGTCGACGTTGCCCAGAATCCAGCTTTCGCGCTCCGTAACGGTCTCGGCGCGGAACTCCTCGACGGCCACTTCGTAGCCCCACTCCCGGAACGCCCCTTCAGTGAACTTCTGGATGTTGCCCTTGTGGACCAGCGTAACGGTCTTGCGGCCCGTTTCGAGAGCCGCGCGGATGGCGGAGCGCACCAGCCGCTTGGTGCCGAAGATGGAGATGGGCTTGATGCCCACCCCGGAGTCGGCCCGCACCTTCTTCTTGCCGCTCTTGAGCAGGTCGTCATTCAGAAAATCAATCAGCCGGCCGGCGTCCTCGCTGCCTTCCTTGAACTCGATCCCCGCGTACACGTCCTCGGTGTTTTCGCGGTAGATCACGATGTCCAGCTTTTCCGGATGCTTCACCGGGCTGGGCACGCCCTGGTAATACTTCACCGGCCGCACGCAGGCATAGAGATCGAGAATCTGGCGCAGGGCCACGTTGAGCGAGCGGATGCCCCCGCCCACAGGCGTAGTCAGCGGTCCCTTGATGGATACCCGCAGGTCGCGCGCTGCGGCCACCGAGTCGTCGGGCAGCCAACTGTTGAATTGTCTGTAGGCCTTTTCTCCGGCAAAGATCTCAAACCAGCGGATGGCCCGCCTGCCTCCGTAAGCCTTCTCGACCGCGGCATCAAAAACCCGCTGTGAGGCCTTCCAGATGTCGCGGCCCGTTCCGTCGCCTTCAATAAAAGGAATGATGGGGTTGTCGGGCACCTCAAACTGCCCGTTCGTGTATTCGATCGGCTGCCCGTCTTTCGGCAATTCCAGCCCGTTGTAGGTGTTTTGCATGGCTCCGGTAATGTCCCTTCCCCCGCTTTCGGTCAAGGAAGAGGCTAACACCTGCAAATTGTTGGAGGCAATTGGTTCCGCGGCGGCCCTCGCCTTACTTGTCCCTGGTTTCTTTGAATCCGTCTCCCTCAAACCGGGGAATCCCGAAATGGCCGCGCAGGTGGAGCAGGTCTGCGGGGCTCAAATTCCCCGCCAGCGTCACCAGCGTCAGGCTCTTGGGGGTTTCCACCAGAACCGCCGCTCCGCGCACATTCACTCCATCCACCACCAGCCAGAGGTCGGTGGTTCCGTTGTGGAGCGGGCCTTTTGCGTCGGCCGTGCTCACATTGGTGACCAGGTGCTTCCACCCGCGCAGGTGGTAAGCCTCGCGGACTGCCTCCACCTGCGTTTCATCCGCAATCCCGGCGGGCCCGAAGCGAAGTAGATGAATACTGACGCCGTCCAGCTTGTTGATGGCCTGGCGGGTTTCCGGCTGCGACTCCGGAACCAGAGTGGCGGCTGCGGCCAGCATGGAGCGGTCCAGGGTGAAGCTGGATTTGACGGCGGCCTCCGTATTCAGTTGGGCCAGCGCCGGAGGCGCCCAGTCCAGCAACGCCTGTTTGGAGAGCGGATCTCCCATGGGAGCGGCAGCCGGTGCAGTGTATTCAGGGGTTTGCGGCTGCGAAGCAGGGGGTTGGGCCAGCACCACTGTCGAGGAAAGTCCGGTAGCGAGGAGAGCAATTCGAGCAAAAAACGTGCGCTTCATACTCTGTTAAACGCTGCAGACAGCGAAAAGTTACGCAGGAGCCGACGCCGGAAATGCAATGAGTGAGCTCTTCCCGGCGTCCCAATCGCGGTCCTGCGGAAGCGCATTTTCCGGTTGCGCACCTCCCCGCCGCATGAACGTGGGATGAAATCGCCCCAAGTTCTGTTTCTACCCGTCCGAATGCGATAAACTCATGCGGGAACGTCCAAAAAATACCGATCTTCAATTCCACGGAGGGTACATAGAAATTGGGAAAAAGCATGGTCCCGAAGAAGCTGTTTTTTACCAAAGGTGTAGGCAAACACAAGGAGCGTTTGACCTCCTTTGAGCTGGCCCTTCGGGATGCGGGGATCGCCTCGCAGAATCTGGTCCGCGTTTCGTCCATCTTTCCGCCAAGGTGCAAGGTGATCACGCGTAAAGAGGGTATGACCTATCTGAACCCCGGCGAAGTCGTCTTTGCGGTGATCGCCGAAAACTCGACGCGTGAACCGCATCGCCTCCTGGTCTCCAGCATCGGCGTCGCCATTCCCGCCGATCGCAACACATATGGCTATCTGAGCGAGCACCACAGCTTCGGCGAGACCGAGGAGCAAGCCGGTGACTACGCGGAGGAACTGGCCGCCGAGATGCTGGCTACCACCTTGGACGTAGACTTCGATCCGGATACAAGCTGGGATGAGAAGAAGGAGATTTACCGCATTTCCAACAAGATTGTCCGCACCAGCAATATCACCCAGTCGGCTGTGGGCGAAAAGAATGGCAAGTGGACCACCACGATTGCTGCTGCCGTGTTGATCCTGGAAGAGGATTAGCGAGCGCACAGGGCAGGAAAATTAGAGGCCAACCTCGCAGGTCGGGGTTGGCCTTGCTATGTTCTTCGAGAAGCATCGAATCAGGAAGGCTGACCCGCGAAATATGGCAAATGCAAGCAAATACACCGTGGGCCTCGTGCAAATGCGCATGGGATCCGACCCGGAGGCCAACTTCGAGTCCGCCATCGGCCACATCCGCGAGGCGGCCCGGTTGGGCGCCAACATCGTGTGCCTGCCGGAACTTTTTCGCGCACAGTACTTCTGCCAGCGGGAGGACCCTGGCCTCTTCGATCTGGCTGAGCCGATTCCCGGGCCTTCGACGGCGCGTCTGGCTGAAGTAGCCCGCGAGGCGCGGGTCGCCATTATCGCCTCGCTGTTTGAGCGCCGCGCGCCGGGGCTTTATCACAACACGGCCGTCACGCTGAATGCCGATGGCGCCATCGCCGGCGTCTATCGCAAGATGCACATTCCCGACGACCCGCTCTACTACGAAAAGTATTACTTCACGGCCGGCGATCTGGGCTTTCAGACGGCAGACACCGTCTTTGGGCGCATAGGCACGCTGGTCTGCTGGGACCAGTGGTTCCCTGAGGGCGCTCGCCTCACCGCCATGCAGGGTGCGGAGGTGCTGTTCTATCCCACCGCCATCGGCTGGCACCCGGCCGAGAAAGATGAGTTTGGCGAGGCGCAATATGATGCGTGGCAGACCATCCAGCGCTCCCACGCCATCGCCAACGGCGTCTACGTGGCCGGCATCAACCGCGTGGGCATGGAACACGGCGACGTCAAGGGCAACCGCGTCGCTGGCCAGGGCCTTGAGTTCTGGGGCGGAAGCTTTCTCGCCGACCCCTTTGGCCGCATCATCGCCAAGGCCTCGCACGATGCGGAAGAGATCCTGTTGGGCGAGATCGATCCCGGGCTGATTGAGGAGACGCGCCGGAACTGGCCTTTCCTGCGCGATCGCCGCATCGACGCCTATGCTCCGATGACCAAACGGTTCCTGGACCCGGCGAACATACTGCCAGCGGACGGAGATCCCAAATAGCAATGTCCGCCACCCTTCCGCCCGCACAAACACCGCGCGACCTGGGCTTCCGCATGCCCGCCGAGTGGGAGCCGCACCAGGCCACCTGGCTCGCCTGGCCGCACAATCCCGAGGACTGGCCGGGGAAATTCCAGCCCATCCCCTGGGTCTATGCCGAAATTGTGCGCCTGCTCTCGGCGCGCGAGCGGGTACACATCCTCGTCGAAGACGCCAAAGCGCAACAACGAATCGAGGGAATTCTCACCCGCGCCGGGGCGCATCTCGACCGCGTGGTCTTTCACGCCTGGCCCACCAACCGCGGCTGGACGCGTGATTCGGGGCCCATCTTCGTCCGCAACGTGGAAGGCCGGGTAGCCCTCACCAACTGGCGCTTCAACGCCTGGGCCAAGTACTCCGACTGGCAGCTCGACGACCAGGTGCCGGGACGGGTCGCGGAACTCCTCGACTTTCCAGAATGGCAGCCGGCCATCGAACTAGAAAACGGTACGAAGCACCGCGTGGTCCTCGAAGGCGGCTCCATCGACACCAACGGCCAAGGCGTTCTGCTCACCACCGAAGAGTGCCTGCTGAGCGAAGTCCAGCAGCGCAATCCCGGCATCAGCCGCCCACAATTGGAGCAGGCTTTTCACGACTTCCTGGGCATCGATCAGGTGATCTGGCTCGGTCGCGGCATCGCCGGAGACGACACCCATGGCCACGTTGACGACATCACGCGCTTCGTAGGCCCCGCCACCATCGTCACCGCCGTCGAACCGAACGGAACCGATCCAAACTACGCGCCGATCATGGAAAACCTGGAACGTCTCAAAGCCGCGCGCACTCTCGACGGCAAACAGTTTGACCTGGTCGAGTTACCCCTGCCGCGCCCGGTGGTTTTCAGTGGCCAGCGTCTTCCGGCCAGTTACGCCAACTTCTACATCGCCAACGATCTTGTCCTGGTTCCCACCTTCCACGACCCCAACGACCGCATTGCCTTGAACACCTTGGCTGAAGCATTTCCCGGCCGCGAAGTCATCGGCATCCACTCGGTCGATCTCGTCTGGGGCCTGGGCACCCTGCACTGCATGACCCAGCAGCAGCCGGCCGAGCTAGCATAAAGACCATGATCGACGACCGCGAAGCCATGCACGCCGCACTCGTTGAAGCACGCCTGGCTGCGGAGGGCGGTGAAGTTCCGATTGGCGCGGTTGTCGTCCATGAGGGCGTAATCATCGCGCGCGGCCAGAACCGCGTACTGCGCGACCTCGATCCCACGGCCCACGCAGAAATCGTCGCCATGCGTGCGGCCGCCGCGTCGCTCGGCAACTACCGTCTCAACGGCTGTACGCTTTATGCCACGCTGGAGCCCTGCGCCATGTGTGCCGGAGCCATGATTCATGCCCGCCTCGACCGCCTGGTCTTTGCCGCCGCCGATCCCAAGACGGGTGCGGCGGGTTCCGTGCTTTCCGTCCTCAACCATCCCCAACTCAACCATCAAATGCCGGTAGAGCAGGGAATTCTCGCCGACGAATCTGCTGAATTGCTGCGCAGTTTCTTTCGCGAGCGGCGCTCGTCTTAGGGCCCTTCGTTCTTAAACAAATTTGGTGCCCCATCCTTCGCGTTCTTCGCGAAGGGTGGGAAGCGGAAACGCCGCACTGGCTCTACATCACACCATCTCTAGCTCCGGGTCAACGCCCTGATCCGCTCCGCTTCCGCCGGCCATTCTTTCGCCAACTCCCCATAACTCCCGCTGTGGTAATCCGCAAAGTCGAATCCCGGCGTCACCGTGCAGCCGAGCAGCGCCACTTTGCCGTCGCCCAGCAGCCGCGTCCCTTGCCACACCCCGGCTGGGACGACGAGTTGCACCTCTTGCCCTGCCGCCAAATCCGGCCCAAGCGTGAAAACCGCCGAGCGTCCGTCCGGATGAAGTTGCAGCATCTCCACCGGGTCTCCCAGATAGAAGTGGAACATCTCGTCGGATTCGAGAACGTGCATCTCGGAGAAGGTCCCGGGTTCCAGCAGGTAGTAGATGGCCGTGCCCGCGGGCCGCACGCCGCGCGGCAACTCTATCGCATGTTTTGACGTATATGTCCGGCGGAACGAACCGCCCTCGATCGGATGCGGTTCCAGCTTCAGCAGGGTCTTGATCTCGCTCGCGGTCACGTCACTGATGTTACCAGCGCCAACGCAGTACAATGTCCGCATGAAAGTCCAGGTTTATACGGCCGCCTGGTGCCGCGACTGCCGAGCCGCCAAACAGTTTCTCGACTCCCACGGCATTGCGTATACGGAAATCAATGTGGACACCGATCCGGCCGCCTCGGCCGAAGTGCTGCGCCACGTCGGCAAGCGGGCCATTCCGCAAATGGTGATCGACGGCCAGTGGTTCCAGCCCTACAAGCCGGGGCGCGGCCTGCTATTCGACGAGTTGCATCAGCGTCTGGGCATTCCTCGCGCCTGACGGCGTTCTCCTCGTACAATCAGGAGTTGGTACAGGCCGCTTCTTGCGGCTCCTGCGAGGAGATTCCCTTTGATCGACCGCTATACCCGCCCCGTCATGGGCCGCATCTGGACTGAAGAGAATAAATACCGCTGCTGGCTGCAGGTGGAGTCGGCGGCAAGCACCGTGCTGGC
>JBEKTB010000178.1:0-6427 GCA_049516495.1 Occallatibacter sp. | reverse complement strand
GGAAAAGGAAAAGGCAGCCCAGGGTGCGGGCTGCCTTTTCTGGTGTTGCGGAACCCGGAGGTTCGCGGTTTATGGCAGGTAATAGCGGAAGCTGGTCCAGAACATGTTGTCGATGCCCTTGGCCCCGATTCCCGGAGTTCCGGCGCCCGACCAGCCCTCGCGGACTGCGTAGCCGTACTGGATGCTCTGGCGCAGGCGGCCGTGGTCGCCCTTGTA
Source organism: Occallatibacter sp. (assembly GCA_049516495.1). Classification (GTDB taxonomy): domain Bacteria; phylum Acidobacteriota; class Terriglobia; order Terriglobales; family Acidobacteriaceae; genus Telmatobacter. The sequence continues at coordinate 6,211 of JBEKTB010000178.1, read as the reverse complement.
GAGGTCATACCAGTAACCGCCGGTGATTTCCTGCACGTCGCGGGTTTGCGCGCCGCAGGAGCCGCCGGGGTAGTAACCGGTGGAACTGCCGTTGTAGCCGGGGTTGGCAATGGTGTTGCAGCTTGAGTTGCTCAGCAGGCGCGAGCCGTAGCCGACCGCGGTGGTACCAACGGCTGGCGTGCTCCAGTGGCCGCCCCAGGTGCCGCCAGCCGCGAGCACAGCGGGCGTGAGGGAGGCCGAGGTGGCAGCGAGGCAGCCGCTGGTGGTGTCGCCTGTCGGGCAGAAGGTTGCGGCGGGCGAACCCAGCGTGGAGGCGACAGTGCTGCCGGTGCCGAAGTCTGTACGGCCGGCGTAGTCGCCGCCGTAGTTGAGGTAGATTGCCAGGCGGGGGGTGGGGTTGGCTTCGACAGTGAGCAGGCCGGAGACGTTGTGGATGGGAGCCAGATTGCCGTTGGCGTCAGCCGTCACGTCGGCCAGCGTCGAGTCGCCGTAGCGGCCCACGCCGGGTCCGAACATGCCCTTGGCGCCGAAGGTCAGCTTGTTGGCCACGATCGGGACGCGCAAACTGCCACCGATGCCGCCGACCGTGATGCTGTTGTTGTAATAGCCGGACGTGGTGGAACTCGCCGCCACGGGGGTGCAGCCGGTAACGCTCTTGGGGCACTCGATGTCGTAAATGCCGCCGTACTTGGTGCTGTTGGTGGTCACGCCGGGGTAAACGGTCTCATGCGCGAAGCCCGCGATGCCGAAGACTTCGTAGTGGCCCCAACCGGGATCGAAAGCGATCTTCGCCAGCACATCGGGCGCTTCGTTGAAGGAGTAGTTGGCGATGTTGGTGTTGGCGTAGATGGTGTTGTAGACGGGAACATAAATGCTCCCGGTCGCCGTCACCTGGTTGCTGTAGTTCTGGATGTACGTGGTGGGTACGCTGGCGCTGACGGCCGCGTTATAGTTGCCGCCGTTCTGTCCAGCGCTGCCCAGAACCGCGTAAGGCGTGTTGCCGGCCAGAGAAGCGGTGTAAAGCAGTTGCGGGTTTTCAACCGCGACGCCGAAGGCTACCTTGTCGAAGGTCTTGGTCACGCGGAAGCCGAACTGGCGGGTCCAAACAAAGCCCGGAACGTAATTCGGGTCGATGGTCTGCGGCGTCAGGATGTCGCCGGAGAGGTTGGAGATGCCCTTCTTGTCTTCGGTAGCCAGGGACCACAACTGGCCGGCCGTGACTGCCCAGTGGCTGTTGGTCTCAGCCTGCGCCCACACAACGCGCTGGCGAAGTACGTAGCTGTTGGACTGGTTGTTGTTCGAGGTGATGCCGGTGCCCAGGAAGTCAGCCTCGTAGTAGCCGCGCAGGGTACCCCAGTTGGTCTTGCCTTCGGCCAGCAGGCTCAGGCGCGACTGACGGGCGCTGCCGTAGAACTCACCCAGGGAATAAGCGTCCGCTCCCTCGTAAGGAATGGAGCTGAACGCGGTGGGAATGTCGCCGCCAGTTGCCTTGGTGCGGTAAATTGTTTCACCCGCCGCAAAGCCGCCCGGCGTGATGCCGATGCCCTTGTAGTGCAGAACGCTGGGGCTGCCGATTTCCTTCTTGATCTTGGCCGTCTCGTCGGAAACCGTCGAGGCCAGCGAAGCCTGGTTGCCCTTCAGATCGGTAACGGTGGTTTGCAGCGTGGTCACGGCGGTCGCGTTTTCGGTTACCGCCTGCTGCTGGGCCGAGGCTGCGGCATTCGCCTTGTCCGCGGCGGCCTGTGCATCGGCTGCCGCCTGCTGCGCCTTCTTCAACTGCGCGTCCTTTTCGGCCAGGTCATTCTTGAGGCCGTTGATCTGGTTTTCCATGTCCTGGCGCAGTGTTTGAATCTGTTCTTCAACAGTTGGCCCCGGAGGCGTCTTGGCCTTCTTGGTTGCCGGGTGTTTCTTCGCGGGCGGCGTCGCGTCGGTGGCATAAGCGGATGAGCAAACTAGGCTGGCTGCCAGGATTGCCGCGGCAGCGCTTCTGAGTCTGAAATTCATTGGGCCTCTCATTTTCCTCTTGAATCAGGTTGGATCGTAGCTGCGCTCGCCTGGCACAACGAGCACCCTGTTCTTCCGCATTCCCGAAATTCCTCAGTATGAAACCGAATCGTGTTTCTGCGGGCCTGCGGAAGTTACATCAAAGGCTGGGAAGGTAAATCCGCGCAAGCGGAGCTTTCCCTGGCCGCTTCCGAATCCAAGAGTCGCAGATATGTATGAATATTTGACTAATTCATATACTTTTAACAATGTTATCGATCTTATGTTTGCAGCAAGATAGAGCCGCAAATTCACTCTCTTTTAACACGCCGTATTCTCGTGCTTTGATAGAAGTGTGTACTGGCTCAAGCCCCTATGGACGCGGGGCTTGAGCTTGTCCACCGTCGGGCGCAATGTCTTTGCCCGCGCTCAGCAGGTTGGCCAGCAGCCGGTAAGACCCTGGCACTAACTCGGGTAGCTGGCGATGGAGTGCGAAGGCGACATAGATATAAGTCCCCTTGCCGGGATGAGTCACCAGCAATCCGCCCCGCTGCGGGTCCTGGCCCTGGTCCGCGGTCTCCGTCAGCGCCGTATAACTCTTGTCCCAGTTATCGAGGAAGCTGTGCCCGCGCTCTTCGACCCAGCCGTCGAAATCCGCCGCGGTGATCGCGTTCGGCCAGCGCAGCAGGGAATTGGCCGGGTTCAGCAGCTTCACTGGAGCCTGCTCGTCCACCACCCGCTCCGGCATGCGCCCCATCGACAACGGAAACGGGGCAGGGAAGTTTGCGCTTTGATATTGGACAACCAGAGTTCCTCCACGACGCACAAACTCGTCCAGCCGCGGTTGAGCGGCGGCCAGTTCGGGCCGCGCGGAGTAGGCACGAATCCCGATCACGATCACGTTCCAGGCCGAAAGATCACCCGAGGCCAACTCCGCTGTAGTCAGAAGGTGCGCCGCGCCTCCCAGTCCTTCGATGGCATCCGGAACCAGGTCGCCTGTCCCCATCACGTAGCCGATGCGCAGTCCCGGTGCCAGCTTCACATCGATCTTGCGGGTCTTCAGCTCCGCGGCCTTGTACTGGTTATAGGGCCGCAGTCCCGCATAGCCCAGGCTCTGCCAGCCGGTCAGGTAGCTCTGCCCGCCTGCGTGCGCAACGGCCTGGATGCTGTACGCGCCTGTCGTGGCTCCTTCCGCCGTGACCCGAAAGACCAGCGGCTCTGTGTCCCCGGCGCTGTCCAGATGAAACTTGGCCTCGGCTGGTTCGGCGCGCCAGCCGGCCGGCAGTTTCAGCTCGACGGTCCCTTCGGCCGCGGCCTGCGCGTGAACCGTTACCCGCACCGGCAGAGCCGTGCCGTCAAGCGGCAGAATCCGCGTCTCCGGCTCCATGCGCACGCCGATGGCCGGCGTGACCACCAGCGGCTCGTAGATGCCGCCGGGACCGAGAACACGCTGCATGGTCTGGACCGTTTGTCCCAGGCGAATCGGCAGGCCGTCAAAGGTGAACTCCGCCCACGCCGCCAGCGGGTAGGGCGCAAACGAACGCAGCCGATACTCCGGCCGTGTGAGGTCGTAATAGGGCTGCTCGATGTTGGGCCGCGTGAAGTAGGGCGCGGTGGGTTCGGCGCTTTCGGCTGCACGCACGCGGAAAATCGGGTCAACAGCCGGGGCTGCCGGGTCGATGACTCCGGTCGCGTTTTCGGCCTTCCACGGATCGCCGCTCCGGCTTTCCAGCCAAACCCGGTCCAGCCGCGTCTCACCTGTCGCCTGCGCGGCGTGTACCCGCACCCGAAACTGCTCCCCTGGCGTGACGCTGCGTGGCGTCTCGTCGGCCGAACCGCCCCGGAACGGGCCGCCGCCCTGCACGCTGTCGGCCTTGGTGGTGAAAGCGACTAGATCCAGGCCGAGTAATTGCGTGAGCGCCGACTGAAACTCGTCGATCTTTGCGTCGATCTCAAAGAGCAGGCCGGCCTTCGCTGTTGCGTCCACGCCGCTCGCGGCGATTTGTCCACGCAATTCGAGGGTCTGGCGATAGATTGGCGCAAGCTGGCGCGCTGCGGTCAGATCCGGTCCGGCCGGCTTTCCTGAATCGAATTGCTTAAGTTCGGCGTCGATCTGGCGCAGGCTGGAGAAAAGCGCCGGGGCTCCTCCAACTTTTACGAGGGAGTCCATCGCTTCGATGCGGGTGTCGATATTCACCTTGCTGTTGTGGAAGAGATCGTCGTTCCTGGCCGCCGCTCCGGGCCTGGCCGCCGCTTCCGGCGCTACCGCCCACAAGTGATAGCTGGTGGTCGCCGGCCCGCTCAGCGTGGGGTTTGCACCGCCGTTCTGCGACTTCTGCTCGCCCCAGCCCTGGCGCGCAATCTGCACGTAGCTGCGCCCCAGCACCGGGTCCCACGTGCCCACCGGAAGCGTCACATCGGTCGAGGGCACGCCGGTGCTCCATTCGCCGGTGATGTAATTTTTAAAGCGCGCCGGAGCCCACTTGCCCGTCGCGTAGTCGAACATGCCCTTCTCGGTGACGGGCGCAAACGGAACCATGGAGTAGACGGCCAGTGGCTGCCAGGGCTCCAAACCGGCCTTTCCGTCCTTGCCCGGCAGCAACTGTTCGGGAAACACTTTCGGGTCCGCCGCCGCCTTGAAAACTTCCTGCGCAATTTCGCCGGAAACCTGGTGGTGGCCGTGGCCATCAGTAATGCCGCCCACAAACGTGGCCACAATCACCTGCGGCCGCTCGCGCCGGACGGCAAGGACAGCGTCGTAGAGGACGCGGTCGTGTCCCCAGCGGGCAAAAGCCTCTTCCTGAGTTTTCGAAAAGCCGAAGTCGACCTCCGTGCCCCAGAGCTGTTTCACGCCATAGAATTCGCCGGCTCGCAGCAACTCGTTGGTCCGCATCAGGCCCAGCGCTCCGTCGCTCTCGGCCGACATGGCGTTCTGCCCGCCTTCGCCGCGCGTCAGGGTGAAAAGAATCGTGCGCACGCCCAGGCCGCGGGACAAATAGGTGAGCAGGGCGCCGTCCTCGTCGTCCGGATGGGCCACGATCATCATCACGCTGGCAGTCGTCTTCAGCCGCCTCAGCGATTGCTCCAGGGCAGCCGCGCCGCGGTCCTCGGGCAGGGGCAGGGCGATCTCGCTGGCCTCGGGAAAGGGAATTGCCGCAAACTCGTTCGCCGCCGGCGCGGCCTGCTGTGCCGCGCAAATCGTGCCCGTGCCCACCAGGATCAGCCCAGGCAAAATCAGCCCCGCCAGGGTCGCCTTTACCACCGCGCGTTGAACTCTCTCGATAAAGAACATACTTCCCGTCAGTGTACAATCCGGGGAGCGAATCAGCCTCATGACCATCACCCCTCCCATCTCCGCTGCGACCGGCACTTTGCAGCGCCGCATCGGCTTGCGCGCCGCCGTTGCCCTCAATATGCTGGAGATGATCGGCGTGGGTCCGTTCATCACGCTGCCCCTGGTCATTGCCGCCGCTGGCTACAGGCTCTCGGTGTGGGCCTGGGTCCTGGGAGCGGCGATTGCCGTGGCCGACGGTCTGGTCTGGGCAGAGTTGGGCGCAGCCTTCCCCCGCGCAGGTGGTTCGTATGCATTCCTCCGAGAGATATACGACCCGAAGGGTGCCGGCAACTGGCTCAGCTTTCTCTACGTTTGGCAGGTCAGCTTCACCGCGCCGCTGTCCATCGCTTCCGGCTGCATCGGATTGTCGAGTTTCCTGGGCGTCTTCTGGCCGGGACTCGACGGCTCGCCTTTCGCAGCCTTGCCCATGCTGCATTACTCGAGCTTTACCGCCGCTGCCGCCTGCCTGCTGGTCACCGCGCTACTCTATCGCAATCTCAGCTCCGTCACGCGCCTGGCCTGGGTACTGTTTGTTGGGGTCCTGGCAGCCATCGCCGGGGTCATCGTCTCCGGCTTTGCCCATGCCGCGGCCACTGGCGGATGGCACATGCCGGCCTCGCCCGCGCTACCCCTGGCCGTGGCCCTCGGCGGACTGGCCCAGGCCACGCTCATCACCACCTACGACTACTGGGGCTACTACAACATCTGCTTCCTGGGCAGCGAAGTCCGCCAGCCCGAGCGCACCATTCCCCGCGCCATTCTGCTCTCCGTGCTCTTCGTCTCGGCGTTTTATGTGGCCATGAACCTGGCCGCGCTGCCGTCCCTGCGCGATGCCGCGTCCCACGTTGCCGAAAGCGCCATGGTGCGCGTGCAGCTTGTGGCCGACATCGCACA
>JBEKTB010000177.1:0-6457 GCA_049516495.1 Occallatibacter sp. | reverse complement strand
CGCGGCGCGCGTCCGCAGGTGGTGAACACCGTGGCCCGCGGCCAGTTGCGCGAGGACAGCTATTTCTATACCGGCGTGGTGCAGGGCGCGAACGGCTATCGCGAAGAGAAAGAGCTGATGCCCTTCCCGGTAACTCTGGATGTACTGAAGCGCGGACAGGAGCGGTTCAACATCTATTGCACGCCCTGCCACTCGCGCGTGGGCAACGGACTGGGCGAGATTGTGGAGCGCGGCTACAAGCCGGCCGCCAACCTGCACGACCAGGTGCGGCTGTCGCAGCCCATTTCGCACTACTTCTACGTGATGACGCACGGCTACGGCGCCATGCCGGACTACGCGGCGCAACTGACCCCGGTGGACCGCTGGGCTGTGGCTGCTTACATCCGCGCATTGCAATTGAGCCAGGCGGCCAAGGTGGACGACGTTCCCTCAGGCGTCCAGGTGAGAAGCTTGCAAGACATTGCCACGGACATGGGACACGCGGAGTATGCCCAACCCTGGACGCTGCCGCAGACGGCCGTGCAGGCGCAGGCGCATGACGCCAGCCAGGGCACGCCGGCGCTGGCTCCGGCCAATCCGGCTGATCCGGCAATCAAGATTCCCGCAACCAAACCGGCCCCGGCGGCCAAGTAAGGACTTACGGAATGTCTCACGAGACACACGCCAAGACGCTTCCCGCAGACCTCACCGCACCGGCCTTTGTGGACGGCTGGAGAACGCGCGCGCTGGTGGTTGGGGCGGTCTTCTCGGTGGTCGCCGCCGGGCTGGCCGTCGCCGACCAGTCTATCGACCACTTGCTGAGGGGCTGGCTGCTGGGCCTGATGATGACCTTTGGTTTCTCTGTGGGCGGGCTGGCCCTGCTGATGGTGCAGTACTGCTCGGGCGGCAAATGGGGACTGTTGCTGCGCCGGCCTTTGGAGGCCATGAGCCGCACCTTGCCGCTGGTTTTTGTCTACTGGGTGGTGATTGCGCTCTCGCTCAGGAAGCTCTATCTCTGGGCCGCGGTGGACGATGTGAGCGCCGCGCTCAAATCCGGATGGATCAACGAGGTGCAGGCGCACGCCATCGAATTCAAGCGGCCCATGCTGAACCCCGTGTCGTTTGTCTGGGTGAGCCTGCTGTGCTTCGCCATCTGGGGTTTCTACACCTGGAGGCTGAATTCGCTGGGCCTCAAGCGCGACGCCGATTCGCCCGACAGCACTCCCCGGTGGATCAAGAAATTCGAGAACATCAGCGGTCCGGGTATCGTGGTCTACGCCATCACCATGACGGCGGCGGTTATCTACTGGGTCATGTCGCTCGACCCCACATGGTACTCGTCGGTGTACGGGCTTCTGTTTCTGGTCGGGCAGGCCTACGGGGTGCTGGCGTTCTCCATCATCGTCGTCATTTCGCTCTCCAAGGCCGAGCCGTTCAAAACCATCCTGCGCCAGACCGAGCAACACGATCTGGGCAAATTCACGTTTGCTTTTGTGATGCTGAACATCTATCTGGCCTTCTCTCAGTTTCTGATCATCTGGTCGGGAAACCTGCCGGAGGAAATTCCCTGGTACCTGGATCGCATCCGCGGTCATTGGGGCATCATCATCACGCTGGATTTTCTCTTCCATTGGCTGATTCCGTTCACGCTGCTGCTTTCACGGGATCTGAAGCGCAACAAAAAGCGGCTGGTGCGGGTGTGCCAGTGGATGGTCTTCGCGCGCGCGTTCGATCTGTTCTGGCTGATCGAGCCCAACTTCAAGGATGCCGCGCGCAATCTGCACTTCAGTTGGGGAATTCTTGAATACGCGGCCGTACCGACGGCCATGGTGGCCTTCTGGGTCGCCTTCTTCTGCACGCGCTTGAAGGCGCGTCCGCTGGTGCAGACCAACGATCCGCACGTGGCGGAGATTCTGGAGCCTGAACATGCCCACGCATAATCCAAACGACAAGGACAAACTCGAATCGGGCCACGAATCGGGACACGCCCCGGAAGAAATCGACGCGTCGAAGGGATTCGAGCAGACGGACGTGCGGGTTTCGGGCGTCATCGTTTTTCTCACCGCGCTGGCCATTTTTGTCGCAGTGGCGGGGGTTCTGAGCTACGGCATCGGCAAGGTGATCAATGCGCGCATGAACCGGGAAGACGGGCCGCCCAGCAAATGGGCGGCGCCGGTAGACGTACGGCAACTGGGAAATCTGCCCTCAAGTCCCGAGTTGCAGCACCGCATGGCCGAGTTGACCCAGCGCTTTCCCACGCCGCGCGTGCAGACCGACGACGGCAACCAGGACGTGGCCGATCTGCACGCGCGCGAGGACCTGCTGCTGGACAACTACAGTTGGGCCGATCGGGCGCAGGGCAAGGTGAGGATTCCCATCGAGCGAGCCATGGAACTGCTGGCGCAGCGCGGATTGCCGCAGGCGCCGGCCGTCGAGAAGACGCCGCTGCTGACCGGGGACTTCGAGCCTACTGTGGCACAGCCCCTGACCAGCGGGTTTGCGCGCACCGGATATGAATTGGACCAGGCCGCGGCGCAGAAGGTTGAGTCGGGCAGGCCGGAACCGCATAAGTAAGTGGGAGTGGTTGGTTGGAGCAGTAGTGCATGGGTATCTCACGCATTTCGCAAAAAGCGCGAAATGGATGGGGCACGGGGAGTTGGTTGGATGGACCGGCGGGCGTAGGTGAGGCTTGTTAATCCCCAGGTCTCAAAATCGAGACCTGGGGCACCCGCTAGGTGTCGGGTAGCAAGCGAAGGAAAGAAGGAATCATGCAAGGTGCAGGCAGAATCCGGAAAGACTGGCGCAACGCGGCCCTGGCAAGGGTGGCCCCCGTTGTGTTGTGTACGGTGGGCCTGAGTCTGTTTGTACTTTGTCCCGCAGCGCGGGCGCAGGTGTCGGGCTACGGAGACAAGCAGATGGGGCCGGCCAACGACAAGCCGCCGGCGATTCTGAATGGCGTGGGCATTGCGCAGCATTTGAACGGGCAGCTTCCGCTGGCGCTGGCCTTCACCGACGACACGGGCAAGCAGGTGCAGCTGGCCAGCTACTTCGGCAAGCGGCCGGCGATTCTGGCGCTGGTTTATTACCAGTGCCCCATGCTCTGCTCGGAGGAGTTGAACGGGCTGACGAGCGCCCTGCAGATGGTGGACGAAGTTCCCGGCAGGGATTTCAGCGTGATCGTGGTCAGCATCGATCCCAGCGAGGGAACGGACCTGGCCGCGGCCAAGAAGCGCACGTATCTGAAGCGATACGGCCACCCGGAGACAGCGGCGGGCTGGCATTTCATGACCGGCACGCAGGCCAACATCGACGCACTTACCAAGGCTGTCGGATTCGGCTATGTCAAGATTCCGGGGCCGGACGGCAAGCTGACGCAGTTTGCCCACGCGAGTTCCATTCAACTGGTAACGCCCGAAGGCAAAATCGCCCAGTACTACATGGGCGTCGAGTACTCGCCCAAGGATCTGCGGCTGGGGCTGGCGGAGGCCTCGGCCAACCGCATCGGCTCGCCGGTGGATAACATACTGACTTACTGCTACCACTACGATCCACAGACCAACAAACACTCGCTGATCGTTGCCAGGGTCGTGCAGTTGGGGGGACTGGTGACCATGGCCACGCTGGGCGGATTCATGCTGGTGATGTTCCGCCGGGACGCCCGGCAAAAAGACAATACGCCAGGAAGCAGAACAAGCGGGACAAAGGTGAACGGATAAAGGAATGAGCCATATCAGTCCGATAATCTGGCAGTTTCTCGTCAAGTGGATGACGAACTTCGCGCTGTTTCCGCCGGAGGCGTCTCGGCTTGCGCCTCAGATGGACGCGCTGCTTTTCTTTTTGATCCTGGTGAGCCTGATCGGGTTGACGATCGTCATCCTGCTGGTGACCAGCTTCTCCATCCTCTACAGCAAGCAGCGCCACCCGGTGGCAGAGCAAATTGAAGGATCGACGCTGCTTGAAGCTACGTGGACCATCATTCCGCTGGGTCTGTTCCTGGTGATGTTTGTGTGGGGCGCGCTGATTTATTTCCGCGTGTACACGCCGCCGGCCAACGCCATGAACATCTACGTGGTGGGCAAGCAGTGGATGTGGAAGGCAGAGCATCCGGGCGGGCAGCACGAGATCAACTCGCTGCATATTCCGACGGGCCGCGCCATTCAACTGACGCTCATCTCGCAGGATGTGTTTCACAGCTTTTCCATTCCCGCCTTCCGGGTGAAGCGCGAGGCGATTCCCGGCCGCTATACAACCGTCTGGTTTGAAGCCACCGTGCCGGGAACCTATCACCTGTTCTGCACGCAATACTGCGGCACCAATCACTCGCAGATGATCGGCGACATCGTGGTGCTGACACCGGAGGACTACAAGAAGTGGCTGGCCGGTTCCACCAGCGGCGCCTCGCTGGCGCAGAACGGCGAGCGGCTGTTCGCCAGCCTCAGTTGCGCCGCCTGCCACAACACCCGGCCGGATGCGCGGGGCCCGTCGCTGGCCAACGTTTACGGCGCCAAGCTGTCGCTTTCAAGCGGAGGCACGGTGACCGCCGACGACGCTTACCTGCGCGAGGCCATTCTCAATCCTTCGCAGCACATCACCCAGGGCTACGCGCCCATCATGCCCACTTACCAGGGACAGGTCAGCGAGGAGGGCATCATCGCGCTGGTTGAGTACATCAAGAATCTCAACTCCGACTATCGCATCCAGCAGACCACCAATACCGTCGATCTGCTGCCGGAGGGCGAAGGCCGGGTCCCCGGACCGACGCCCGCAGCCAAAGTGCCCGCCGCACAAGGAGGGTTGAAGCAATGAGCACTGTAAACACAATCGTCAGTCTTCCCGATCAGTCGACGGCCAGGATTCCCAAGGTCAATTTCCTGACCAAGGAGAACGGCCTGCTCAGCTGGCTCCTTACCGGCGACCACAAGCGGATTGCGATTCTCTATCTGATTTCGATCACGTTCTTTTTCTTTATCGGCGGGGCCCTGGCCGGGCTCATCCGCCTGGAGCTGCTGACGCCGCAGGCCGATCTGATGGCCACGGACACCTATAACAAGGTGTTCTCCATGCACGGCATCATCATGATCTTTTTCTTCCTGGTGCCGTCGGTGCCGGCCACGCTGGGCAATTTTCTGATTCCGATCATGATCGGGGCGAAGGACCTGGCGCTGCCCAAGATCAACCTGCTGAGCTGGTATCTCTACATGGCGGGCGGCATGCTGGCCCTCTACACCATGATGACCGGCGGCGTGGATACGGGCTGGACCTTCACTACGCCGCTTTCCACGCACTATGTCAACACCAACGTGCTCACCACCGGCCTCGCGGTGTTCGTCGCCGGCTTCAGTTCCATCTTCACCGGGCTGAACTTCATCGTGACCATCCACAAGATGCGCGCGCCGGGCATGACCTGGTTCCGGCTGCCGCTGTTTGTGTGGGCCCACTACGCGGCCAGCATCCTCATGGTGCTGGGCACGCCGGTGCTGGCCATCGCCATCGTGCTGGTGGCTCTGGAACGGACCATCGGCATCGGGGTCTTCGATCCCACCAAGGGCGGCGATCCGCTGCTCTTCCAGCACTTGTTCTGGTTCTACTCGCACCCTGCCGTCTACATCATGATTCTGCCCGGCATGGGCGTGATCAACGAGGTGATCTCGACCTTCAGCCGCAAGCGCGTGTTCGGCTACACGGCGGTGGCTTTCTCTTCAGTCGCCATCGCGGTCTTCGGCTTCTTCGTCTGGGCCCACCACATGTTCATCATGGGCATCTCGAATTACTCGATGCTGGTGTTCTCGCTGCTGACCATGCTGGTGGCCGTGCCTTCGGCCATCAAGATCTTCAACTGGACCTTCACTCTTTACAAGGGCTCCATCACCTTTGAAACGCCCATGCTGTACGCCTTCGGGTTCATGGGCCTGTTCACCATCGGCGGCATGACCGGCGTCTTTCTCGGCACTTCGGGAACCGATATCCACCTGACGGAAACCTACTTCATCGTGGCTCACTTCCACTTTGTGATGGTGGGCGGCATGTTGATGGCTTTCCTGGCCGGCATTCACTTCTGGTGGCCCAAGATCACCGGCCGCATGTATCCGGAGAAGATCTCGCAACTGGCCGCGGTGGTAACGTTCATCGGGTTCAACCTGACGTTCTTCCCGCAGTTCATCCTGGGCATGCTGGGCATGCCGCGGCGTTACGCAGACTATCCACCCGAGTTTCAGATTTTGAACGTCTTTTCGACCGCCGGCGCTTCGGTGCTGGGAGTCGGCTACCTGCTGCCGGTTTTATATTTGGTCTGGTCGCTCAAGTACGGCGCCATCGCCGGCAATAATCCCTGGCAGGCAACAGGGCTAGAGTGGCAAATCCAGTCGCCTCCGCTGACCGAGAATTTCGTCGAGATGCCCATCATGGACCACGAAGCCTACGACTACGATTGGCTGGAACGGCAGAAAGAGAAAGAGGTGGCCAGTGTCGGATAGCCCTG
>JBEKTB010000176.1:0-6461 GCA_049516495.1 Occallatibacter sp. | reverse complement strand
TGGCTGCGGAGGGTTGGGTAATGGGCCGGCCTGAGATCGTCCAGGTCTTTCAATCCGTGGACGGAACGGAGCGCTATCTTGTGCAGGGCCAGGGAGAAGACAGCCTGACCGTTGAGACCGTCTGGATGCCGGAGGGCGACGAAGGCGAGGCTGGGGACGGAAGCGACCTGGAGGCTGATGCTAGCGGGGGACAAAGACGGCGGGCCACGATTTGTGTTTCGAGCCAGGTGGGTTGCGCCGTCAACTGCCAGTTCTGCCTCACGGCCAAGTTGGGGTTGCAACGCAACCTGAGTGCTGGGGAGATTGCCGGGCAGGTGGTTGCGGTTTTGGACCGACACAGCGTCGAGGTGGGCCGGGATCGCGTGAATCTGGTCTTCATGGGCATGGGCGAGCCCTTTCTGAACTACGACAACTTCATGGGGGCGGTGCGGCTGCTGGTCAATGAGGTGGGGCTTAGTCCGCGGCGAATGACGGTCTCCACGTCGGGAATCGTTCCGGGCATCGAACGTTTTGCCCAGGAGCCAGCCGAGCTGCGGCCCAAACTGGCCATCAGCATGAACGCGCCGAATGACACGGTTCGGAGCGAGATTATGCCCATCAACCGCAAGTGGCCCATCGAGGCAGTTGTGGATGCGGTGCGGCGAGTCCAGCTTCGTCCACGCGAGCGGGTGACGTTCGAGTATGTTCTGCTTGGTGGAGTTACCGACCGGCCAGAACATGCCGCCGAGGTTGCCCGGCTCGTGCGCCGGAGCGGACTGCCCGCCAAAGTGAACCTGATCGCATGGAACCCGGGTCCTGGGATCGCTTACGCCACACCGAAGCCTGAGGCTGTTGAAGCCTTCCGTGGTATCTTGGCGGGAAAGGGCATTCCAGCCTATATTCGCAAGCCAAGGGGCCGCGACATCTACGCGGCCTGCGGGCAGTTGAAGCGAACGGTGGAGGGATGACGGCTCCCACATCTCGGAGTCGAGATGTGGGGCACCCGTATTGGCTACTTGGCGGGCATCGGCGCCGGCTGCACGCTGCCGCAGTCGGAGCTCTTGAAAACGGAAGAGGAGTCCACCGTCCATTCGACCGGCACGGACTTCGGTCCAGCCTGCATAGTCCCGAGGAAATGTACTCTGCCCGTGGCGTGAGTGCTGTCTGTCCACGAGGCTTGGACTTCTCCTTTGCCGACCGTGTGTCCAGTGCAGACCAGGCCGCCGGTCATGCCGTTCGGCTTGAAAGAGATGTTGGTGACCTGGCAATCGCGGCCCTGCGAGATTGGTGCGCCATAGCGGTCGATCTGGGCCTGGGTGAGGCAGACTTGCGTCGTGTGCGGGCCCGCGCCGGGCATGGTCATGCCGCTGGGCATGGGTGATTGCTGCCAAGTCATATTGGCAGTGATCTCCCACAGTCCAGGCTTTCTAGCTGCCTGTGCAAATGTGGTCAGCATCAACGCACACGCGCAACAGCCCACCGCGATAAGAACTCGGATCTTGCTCATCTTTCCTCCGGCTAACCGCGCAAACCTCGGCTCACGCGCGCTCCCACTTTATCGCAGTGCGTTATGGGCTGGAAAGCGGAAAACTCAGGTCCGGCCGGCGAGAGCCGCGCCGCCCAGGGCAAATAAGGCTTCGGCGACTCGCCCAGCGGCGTGGCGCACCAAGCTCCCTTCGCTGGCGAAGTTGCCGGTGATGCAGCGAACGCCCATCGCCTCGATGCGTTCGACGTCGGCTTCGATGGGCGAGGCGGCCTCGGTGGCGTAGCGGGCCAGTGTTTCAGGTGGAAAGATCCCCGTGTTGACCAAGGCGTAGTCGAAGATCGGCTCGCGGGTGTGTTCGTAGATCCGTTCGATGTGCTGCGAGGCGGTCAGTCCCAGACTCTCGTTGGCCTGGGTCATCAGATTGCACACAAAGACTCGCACTCCCCGGGCGTGGGCCAGCGCAGAGGGCATGTCCCGCACCAGCAGGTTGGTAATCAGCGAGGTATAGAGCGACCCGGGCCCGACGGTGATCAGGTCGGCGCGCTCAATGGCCTCCAGTGTTTCCGGTAGGGGAGCGGCATCCGGCGGATCGAGCATCAACTCCGCAATGCGCTTGCGGCTGGCGGTGATCAAGGTCTCGCCGCGCACCAGGGAACCATCGTCCATGTGCGCCACCAGCGTGGTGTTGGCCGTCGTCACCGGATAAATGCGCCCTCGGGTGGCTAGAATCTTCGATGCCAGTTGGATGGCATGGCCAAAGTCGCCGGTGATTTCAGTGAGCGCAGCGACAAAAAGATTGCCGAAGTTGTGACCTTTGAGTGCATCGCCCTCGCGGAAGCGATGTGCGAAGAGCTGAGCGATCAGATCTTCTTCTTCACTCAAGGCCACCATGCAGTTGCGCAGGTCGCCGGGAGGCAGCATGTTGAAGTCCTTGCGCAAACGGCCCGACGAGCCCCCATCGTCGGTGACGGTGACTACGGCGGCCAGGTCGGAGATGAGGCAGTTTTCGGTGTCGCTCTGTGCGCAAGGCATGACATGGCGGCGCAATCCGCGCAGCAGTGTCGAGAGGCCTGTGCCGCCACCGATGACGACAACCCGCATCGGTCTGACAAGAGGCAGTGCCTCACTCACGCCAGCCGGCAGTTGTTGGGGCCTCAGACTCGACGGCGGGGTGCTGGAAGGAGTCACTTCTGGCCTTAGGGAACCTCGGGATACAACAACTCGGTAAAGCGGGGATCATCCGCCATACTCTGGAAGTCGTTATCGGCGCGGGCCTGGAGCCGGTTCCTTGGGTTCAGCGCAATGGCTTGTGCGAGGCTGTTCAGGCAATCCTGGGTTCGCCCGGTAATCGCATCCAGGATGGCCAGCCCATAAAGGGCGTAGTCGGCCTTGGGATAGGTAACCAGGATAGAGGTGAACTGTTCGCGCGCCTCCTCGTAGTAGCCGGTATTCAACTGGGAGATGGCGTAGTCGTAGTGTTCCTCAGGCGTGAGAAAAGTCAGGTTATGCTTTTCCAGTTGCCGCTGACAGGTGCTGGCGTACATCTTGCAGCGTTCCTTGAGCTCGGGCGGCGCGGTGGGAAGCAGTTTTTCAAATGCAGCGAGAGCCTTGTCATACTTGCCCTGCTGCAGCAGTTGCACGGCGGCCTGATAGTGCTGGAAGGCCTGTCCCACGCCTGCGGCGGAGTGGCCGCCGGACTTGCCTGACGGTATGGGTTCCTTTTTTCGGTCGTGCGCCACGGATCGGGCCTCTTGCATCATGAGTTTTGCGAGTTCGCACACCTTCAGAGCCGGTTGAGCCGGGTCGCCGCCGGCGGAGAACGCGTCTCCGAAGATTGAGTTGCTCAGGCCCTCTTTATACGCACTCGCCCGCCTCACGTCAAGACGGGCCTCCAGACGGGGGCTATTTGCCGGACGATTTGGCAGGATCTGGGGCCCGGTAGATAGCCGGATTCAGGGACGGATCGTTATACATCTTCAACTGGCGATAGAGTTTAAAGCGCCGCGTCCCGGCCAGGGTCTCGCGCCACAGGGCGTCAAGGCACAAGGCCAGGTCGGCGCGCTGCTCCTCAAGGATCGCCAGGCGAACAAGGTTGCGCTGAGCGTGGCCGGGTGGAGCGTCGGGCCGCTCGGCCTCTTCGCGCGTGTGATAGATCTTCAGGGACAAAATTGAGAGCCGGTCGATCATCAGGCCGGGCGTCTCGGAGTTGAGGGCGACCACCGGGTTGGGCAGACCTCGCGGTTCCAGCCAGGCCAACAAGGTGCGATCCAGCTCCTCGACCAGGTCATTGCGGCGCTGGTTGGTCCGGTCCACCCGCCGCTTCACATCGGCAAGCTCGGCGTCGGATGCTCCAGGAGCGCGGGCCTCATCTTCGATATGCCAGAGTTCGAAGTTGGCGCGATGCTGGCGGCCGACAAGGTCGAGCCAATCCGAGATCGACTCTGAGCTTTCTGACGCCGTTTGGTGACCCGCATGGGTCGCTCGATCCTGTAGCTTGACGATGAGATCTGCCGAAAGCATTTTCGACCTTTCTTGAATTGCCCCTCGCGCGGACGCCTGAATCCGATTGCAGCGTCTATGGTAGAACTATCGTCGTTCAATTGTCAGAGTTTTGCGGGCACTGAATGACGGCAGTTCCGTTTTCGGAGAGAGCATGGAAAGTTGGAACCAACATCCGCATCGCCGGTGGAACCCGCTCAGGCAGTCCTGGGTGCTGGTTTCGCCGCATCGCACCCAGCGGCCCTGGCAGGGCGAGGTGGGGGATACGCCAGCGCCCTCGACGGTGGTCTACGATCCGAATTGCTATCTTTGCCCCGGCAACAAGCGGGCAGGCGGGGCAGCAAACCCGCCTTACGAAGGAGTCTTTTCCTTTGAGAACGATTATGCGGCCCTTTTGCCGGACCTTCCCGTCCAAGTTGGACCGCCTGTCTCTCCATTGCTCAAATCCGAGCCTGCACGCGGAGTCTGCAGGGTTCTCTGTTACCATCCCGACCACAGCCTGACGCTGGCCCGCATGACGCGACTCGAGATTCGCCGTGTGGTGGATGCATGGACACTTGAGTACGAAGAGCTGGGCGGCCGGGAATGGATCGAGTATGTGCAGATCTTCGAGAACCGAGGGGCGATGATGGGTGCCAGCAATCCTCATCCCCACGGACAGATCTGGGCGACGGGCTTCATTCCCGACGAGCCCGCCATCGAGGCTCGGGCTCAGCGCGAACACCTGACCCTTACCGGCCGGTGCCTGATCTGCGAAGTCCTGACCGCTGAAAAGGCAGCCAGGAAGCGCGTTATCTTCGAGAACGAGCACTTCGCGGCAGTGGTTCCGTGGTGGGCCGTGTGGCCGTTTGAGGTGTTGCTCGTGAGCCGCCGGCATCTTGGCGCGCTGCCGGAGATGACCAGTGACGAGCGGGACGGCTTGGCAGACGCGCTGAAGCGGCTCACCACCCGCTTCGACAATCTCTTTGAGACCAGCTTCCCTTACACGATGGGCTTCCACCAATCGCCTACGGACGGGGAGGCGCACTCGGAGGTCCATTTTCACGCGCATTTTTACCCGCCACTGCTACGCTCGGCCACGGTACGCAAATTTATGGTGGGTTTTGAGATGCTGGCCATGCCCCAGCGCGACATTACCCCCGAAGAGGCAGCCGGGCGTCTGCGCGCCTGCCCGGAAGAACATTTCTGGCCGAGAGCTTGAGCGCCTGATTCCATTCCTGGCTTGGAACCGTCACAATAAGGCGTGGCCCATCTTCAAACCCATGAACGCACAGGCCGATGGCAGGCTGAGCCGCTGAGCCTCTGGCGGTTGGCGGCCAGGACTCTGTGGGCCGCGTTTCTGCTGGCTACGCCGTTGATTCCGGCGCAGGAGCAGCCGGCGCCGTTCGAGCCGCCGCCACCGCCAGTCCAGGAGCCGCAGGCCGTTGCCGGCAATGCCACGTCAGGCGTGCTTGCAGACGTGCATGGCGTGGTGCGTAATGCGGCTACCGGCGAGCCCCTGCCACGGGCTCTGGTACGGATTGAAGGGGACGCAGATACAGGCACGCTGACCGACGGCGAAGGGCGTTTCGAACTGGGCGGTGTGCCGGTGGGACCGCAGACCATCCAGGTCCGCAAGCCGGGCTTCCAGGACCGGCCTTATGCAACCGAAGATGCGGGCTACCAGGGCGATGGCCCGGCGCACAATGTGCTGGTGGCGGCCGAGATGCCCGATCTGGACTTCGCGCTCAGCCCCACCGCTGCGATTCGCGGCCACATCGAGCTTTCAACCGGCGATCCGGCGCAGGGAATTGCGCTGACTCTGCTCAAGCAGGTGGTGCGCAATGGACGCGCAGTCTGGGCGCAGAACGGAACGACGAAGACGAATGGCGAAGGAGCCTACCGGTTCGCCAATCTTCCTGCCGGCGTCTACGCGCTCTACACGATGCCCACGCTGGAGAGCGAACCCGCGGTGTCTTTGGTGGCGCGTGGAGCCAAGGTTGCGCGCGAAGGCTACCCGAGCGTCTTTTATCCTGACGCGCGGGAGTTTTCCGGGGCGGGACGGATCCAAGTCAAAGGTGGTGACCAAGCTGAGGCAAATTTGCGGCTGACGCTTGAGCCGTTCCACACCGTGACGGCGACGGCGATCTTGCCGAATGGAAAGCCGTTTGAAGGCGAGGGGTATAAGCAGGGATTCGTCCCCTCAGCGCCGGCTTTAGCGGTCGAAGTACAGGACGCAACGGGAGCCCGGTTGGCTTATTCCGCCCAATATGACACGGGGGCGCGCACCATCCAAGCAAGCCTGCCGGATGGAACGTATACGCTTCTTGCCGTGTCGAGATACATTAATGTTCAAATTGCATCAACTCGACAATCAGAGTTCCTATGGGGTATTGTGGGATTCTCCGTTGACGGCCATGCTGTATCCAATCTCCGCATACCACTTGCGCCTATGCCCGCTTGGCCAATTCAGGTGCGAACTGTGGGTACCTTGACCCAGATCCGTGCGGATGCAAGC
>JBEKTB010000175.1:0-6491 GCA_049516495.1 Occallatibacter sp. | reverse complement strand
GTGTGCCCCAGGCTTATGGTTCCCTTGAGGCCATGCTGGGGACGGAAAAGCTCGACGCCGTTCATATTCTTGTGCCTCCCGATCTTCACTTCGACACTGCGCGCATGGCGCTTGAAGCCGGGGTGAGCGTGTTCCTGGAACAGCCCATGTGCGAGACCGCGTATAACTGCGATGCGCTGATCGAATTGGCGGCGGAGAAAGGTCTGCACCTGGGCGTGGCGCACAACTTCCTCTTTGCCGAGCCCTATGAGCGGCTGCGCAGCGATGTGTGCGCCGGGGCGCTGGGGCGCATCGACGATGTGACCATCACCTGGCATCGTTCCCTGCCGCAGGTCATGGAGGGACCATTCGACTCCTGGATGCTGCGCAATCCGCGCAATGTCCTGCTCGAAATCGGGTCCCACTCCGTGGCCCATCTGCTGGACCTGGTCGGAGAGCCGGAGGAGTTGCAGGTGCAGCCGGACAACCCCGTCGATCTGCCTCCGGGCGGCCGGTTCTATCGCCGCTGGCAGGTGAGCGCGCGCAACGGGCCAACGGCGGTGGAGATGCGCTTCTCCTTTGTTCCGGGGTTTTCCGAGTACACCATCCACGTGCGCGGTTCGCTGGCCGCGGCCACGGTGGACCTGGAGCGCAACACCTACGTGCTGCATCGCCACCGTCCCGCGGGGCCGGACCTCGACACGTTTGCCATGGAGTCGCGCGAGACCACGAGCCTGAAGTGGCAGGCGTGGCGCGGCCTGTTGCGCTCCGTGCTGTCGGCACAGCATCTGCGCAACCGGGGAAATCCCTACGGGGCGAGCATCGCCAGGGCCATGGATGCCTTTTATGTGGCGCCCGGCCGGCCGCACGATGCGCGCGTGGACGGACGGCTGGGCGCGCAGGCGGTTCAGTTATGCGAACTGATGGGCAAAGTGGCCGTTTTGCCCGCGCCGGTGTATGAGCGCACGGCGGATATGGGTAAGTCTCACCCCAAGTTGCGAACGGCGAAGAAACCGCGCATCCTGGTGCTCGGCGGCGCCGGTTTCATCGGCAGGGAACTGGTGCGGCAGTTGGGCGACGCGAGCCAAAGGGCGCGATTGCTGGTGCGCGATGCAGACGGGCTTCCCCGCCGCGTGCGGGAGTCGGCGATGGAGTGCATAACCGGCGACCTGATGAACCGGAACGACTTGCGCCGGGCCATGGAGGGCGTGGATTACGTCTTCCACCTGGCGCGGGCCAATGCGAAGAACTGGGCCGAGTACCAGGAGTTCGAGGTTGATGCCACGCGGATGGTGGCCGAGTGCGCTCTCGAAGCCGGCGTCAAGCGGCTCATCTACACCGGCGCCATCGACTCCTACTACACCGGCCGCTGGGCGGGAACCATCACCGAGGCGACGCCGCTCGACCCGCGCATCGAGCGCCGAAACCCCTATGCGCGCGCCAAGGCGGCCTCGGAAGAAGTGTTGATGCGGCTGCACCGCGAAGAGGGACTTCCGGTGGTGATTTTCAGACCGGGAATTGTGATCGGGCGCGGTGGAAGCCCATTCAATAGCGGAGTGGGCATGTGGTGGTACGATGCCGTCTGCCAGACCTGGGGCAGAGGCACGAACAAGCTGCCGCTGGTGCTGGTGGACGACGTGGCGCGCGCCTTGCTTGCGGCGCTTGAGAAGCCGGAGTTGGATGGCCAGTCATTCAACCTGGTGGGCGAGCCGTGCCTCAGCGCGCAGGAGTATCTCGACGAGTTGGATCGCTGCGGCGGCATGCGCATTGAGCGGCACGCAACCGCGATCTGGCGTTTCTATCTCACCGGCCTGATGAAGTGGGCGGCCAGGGTTGCGGCTCGTCAACCCGAACGGCGCTGGCCTTCCTATCGCGATTGGGCAAGTCGCGCGCAGCGGGCAAGGTTCGACTGCACGGCGGCCCACACCACGCTGGGATGGAAGCCGGAGCAGGATCGGGATGAGTTGGTGCGCCGGGGAATTGAAGAACCACTCCTGGAGTGGATGCGATAAGGAGATCTTGTGGCAAACAGCTTTAGCGCGGACATTCTGATTCAGGCCCCGGACCCGAGCGCGGCGGCGGCGTTCTATGTCAAGCGTCTTGGATTCGAAATCACCGGCGAAGACCCGAAGATGATCAGCCTCCACGGGCCGCATATCAACCTGTTCATCGAGCGGGGGCCGGCGCTGGGACCGGTACTGGAAGTCACGGTCGACAGCGTTGTGGCGGCCAGACTGGAACTTGAGAAGAGCGGATGCCAGGTCGTCAAGGACGAACCGGATTTCCCGCGCTGCTACGTCAGGGACCCGTTCGGATTGATCTACAACCTGAGAGAATAGCGTCCAGCGACAATTGAGAAGAAATCCGTTCGTGTTGACCTTCATACGGGGCGTCCCGTCCCGCGTGGGCTTGAAGAACTGCAAAAAAACCGGAAAGGCAGAACGATGGGCAAGTGGAAGCGTTCGGGCAGCAGCGGTGTGTTGGTTTCCCGGATGGGCATGAAGTGGGGCCTAGCGCTGGTTTTGACGGCAAGCGGCTTGGGCACGGCGCAGGCCGCCAGCGGAAGCGGACAAGAGGCAAAGCCTGATTTCGGGCCCAACGTAACGGTCTTCAACTCATCGATGCCCGCCGCGGCGATCCAGGCGCAGATAGACAAGGCCTACGCGATTCAGCGGAGAAATGAGTTTGGTCCCCAGCGCAATGCATTCCTGTTTGAGCCGGGCGAGTACAACGTGGACATTCCGGTTGGGTTTTACACCCAGGTGCTGGGACTGGGCTCAACGCCCGACAGCGTTCACATCCAGGGCAACGTGCACGCCGACGCCAGCGAAGAGGGCAACAACGCCACCACGACCTTCTGGAGAGCGGCCGAAGGTTTTTCGGTGACGCCGGCCGGAGGCACGATGCAATGGGCCGTGTCGCAGGCGGTGCCGTTCCGCAGGATGCACGTTCTGGGCAATATCGTGCTCCACCAACACGGCGGCTGGGCCAGCGGAGGCTGGATGTCCGACAGCCTGGTGGACGGCAATGTGGGCGCGGGACCGCAGCAGCAGTGGATTTCGCGCAACAGCGAGTGGGGCAGTTGGACCGGCTCCAACTGGAACATGGTTTTTGTGGGCGTTCCGAATCCGCCCGCGGGCGAGTGGCCGGCGCCGCCCTACACCAAGATCGCCCGCACGCCGGTGGTGCGCGAGAAACCCTTTCTACAGGTTGATGCCGAGGGAAATTACTCGGTTCGGGTTCCCGCGCTGGTGCGCGATAGCGCGGGAATCACTTGGCACGGCGGATCGACGCCGGGAACATCGATTCCGCTGAGCCGTTTTTACATTGCCCGGCCCGGCGTGGCCACGGCCGCTACCCTGAATGCGCAGTTGGCCAAGGGCATGAATCTGCTCTTCACGCCCGGCATGTACGACCTGACGGAAGCCATCCGCGTTAACCGGCCTGATACGGTGGTCCTGGGACTTGGCTTTGCCACTCTGCGGCCTATCCGCGGCACCGCGGCCATGACCACTGCGGATGCGGACGGCATCATCATTGCCGGCCTGCTATTCGATGCGGGAGCCACGCAGTCGCCGGTCCTGCTCGAGGTTGGGCCGCAGGGGAGCAAGGCAAGCCACGTCGCCAATCCCATCTCCCTGCACGATGTTTTCTTCCGCGTAGGCGGCGCCGGAGTTGGCCGCACAGTGGTCAATCTGGCCGTCAACAGCAATGACACCATCGTCGATCACACCTGGATCTGGCGTGCGGATCACGGCGAGGGCGCGGGATGGAAGAGCAACCTCAGCGCCAACGGGATGGTGGTGAATGGCGACAATGTGACCGTCTACGGCCTGTTTGTGGAGCATCATCAGCAGTTCCAGGTGCTGTGGAACGGGAACGGCGGCCGAACCTATTTCTACCAGTCCGAAATTCCCTACGATCCACCGGACCAGGCGAGCTATACCAGCGCAGTGGGAACCAACGGCTGGGCCTCGTACAAGGTGGCCGATACCGTGACCAGCCACGAAGCCTGGGGGCTGGGAATCTACAGCGTGTTCACGCGGCGAGGGGTTGTCTTGAGTCGGGCCATCGAGGTTCCCCGGAAGCCGGGCGTACGGTTCCACGACATGATCACCGTCGCCCTGGGCCACATGGGCGAAATCAGCAATGTCATTGACGACAAGGGCGGCGCCACGGTGACTGCTCCGGGGCGAGTTACGCCCAAGGTCTCGGTATTCCCATAGGCGGACCGCGGAACGGCATCCTGCGGCGAGACCCTGCGAAAGGACTAGAGTGGAGTTGAAGGGTTGGCTTGACTCTTCCCGCAGCAACCGCGAGAGTTAGGATGTTTCAGACATCGCAGAACGCCAGAAACTCCGTTTACCAAGATACGGAAGAAGTTCCGGAAAGAGTGGGGTAGAGCATTGCCCGATACCATCGATTGGCCTCAGTTGACACAGCCGCCGCGCCGCGGCCGCCGCAAGTTCCTTTTCCTTCTCGCCATCGTTGCCGTCATTCTCCTGTTTGGCCGCACCATTCTGGGTTCCTGGGTTGATCTTTTGTGGTTCCGGTCGCTCGGATACGAGGGCGTGTTCTGGAAGGCGCGCGCGCTGGAGTGGGGCATCTTCGCCGGCTTTGGCGCCGCCACATTCCTGATTTTGTATACGACATTTTCGCTGCTCAAGCGGGCTCACCAGGATGACTTGCCCCGCGATCACACGATTTACCTCGCAGGCAAGCCGCTGACTCTGTCCATCAAGCCGGTGCTGCAAGCGGTGGCCATCGGCGGGTCGCTGGTGATTGCGGTCGTAACCGGCGGAGCGATGGCGGCCGAGTGGCAAACGCTGGCGTTGTGGTGGTACTCGCCGGCGGCAACCGGCGCGGCCGATCCCATCTTTGGCAGGCCGCTCGGCTTCTACCTGTTCACGCTGCCGGCCTGGCACCTGATTCTCGGCTGGCTGCTGACGCTCAGCGTGATTGCCTGCGTGGTGGCCGCTGTTTTTCTGCTCATCTCCGGCAGTTCGCGCGCGCTCACCGGGGGGCACGGCAGTTCCATCCCGCTGCCCTGGCGCGGACTCTCCATCACCACTGCGTTTCTGTTCCTCATCGTGGCCATGCATGTGTACCTCGGCCGCTTTGCGCAGTTGTTCGATCACCACACGATCTTTGATGGAGTGACCTACACCGACGCGCACGTCACCCTCACCGGCATGCTGGTGGTGTGCGTGGCGCTGGTGCTGGGAGCGCTGATCGCCGCGCTGGGCGGCCTGTTTGCGCCACGCGGACGTTGGCTGGCGCTTGCCGCTCTTCCCGCCGTGGTGGTGTATGCGGTGGTCGCGCTGGTGGGCTGGTACGTCAGCAGCTTTCTGGTCAAGCCCAACGAACTGGTCCGCGAGCAGCCGTACATTGCCCACAACATCGAGATGACGCGGCGGGCTTACGGGCTGGACCGTTTCATGCAGCGCGAGTTTCCCGCAGAGACAACGGTCGAGGCCACGGACCCGGCCAACAATCAACCCACACTCAAGAACATTCGCCTGTGGGACTGGCACGCGCTCCAGGACACGCTGCGCCAGATCCAGGAAATTCGCACCTACTACGACTTTCCCGACATCGACATCGATCGCTACACCATCGACGGTTCCACGCGCGAGGTAATGCTGGCGGCTCGCGAACTGAGCGTGGAGAAGCTGCCCGAAAGCAGCCGCAACTGGATCAACGAAAAGCTCATCTACACCCACGGCTACGGCATCACCATGAATCCGGTGAACGGGTTCACGGCGGAAGGCCTGCCTACGATGCTGCTGAGCAACATGCCGGTGCAAAGCACGGTCCCCGGCCTCAACGTGACCCGGCCCGAGATTTATTTCGGCGAGCAGACCAATACCGATGTTTACGTGAAGACGCGCCAGCAGGAGTTCAACTACCCGCAGGGCGACACCAACAACCTCACTTCGTACCAGGGTACGGGCGGCATCGTGCTGGGTGGTTTTCTGCGCCGCGTGCTGATTGCGTTCGACCGCGGCGACCTGGCCAAGCTGCCCTTCAGCGACGACGTAAATGCCGACAGCCGTCTGCTGATGCGGCGCAGTGTGCGCGAGCGCGTTTCGGCCCTGGCGCCTTTTCTTACCTTCGATCAGGACCCCTATATCGTTCTGGGCGAAGACGGCCGCCTGTCGTGGGTTCTGGATGCGTTCACCGAGTCGGACAGTTATCCCTACTCCACGCACTACAGTGTCGACGGGGAGTCCATCAACTACGTGCGCAACAGTGTCAAGGTAGTGGTCGACGCCTATGACGGAACCACGACGTTCTATGTGTTCGACTCGCAGGACCCGATCCTGGCGGCGTATCGTGGCATCTTCCCCGGCCTGTTCAAGGACGCCTCGGCCATGCCCGCCGGGCTGCGCAACCACGTGCGCTATCCCGAGTTGCTGCTCAAACTGCAGGCCGAAGTGTATGGCCTGTATCACATGACGAATCCGGAGGTCTTCTACAACCGGGAAGACTTGTGGACGGTGGCTACGGAA
>JBEKTB010000174.1:0-6496 GCA_049516495.1 Occallatibacter sp. | reverse complement strand
TGGGCTGGATTATCTGGGGTCTGTTCATGCTGATTCCCGCCATGCGCCATCCCAGGGTTCCGGTGGAAACGGAATTACACCGCGGACGGCTGATCCTGGGCATCATCGGCATCGTCATCTTCCTGCTCACCTTCACGCTGACACCCTTCGCCGACAGTTCCCTGATGCACTTCTTCCATTTCGATCCGTTCAGAACGGCGCCGTAGGCACCTGTGGTGCGGCAGACCCCGCTGGCACGGGCGCCGACAGCACCGCTGTCTTTTCACATCAACCGCAGCGCATCCACATCCACAACCAGGTTTCGCCGCGGCACGCCAGCCTCCTCGGCGTGGGCCAGCATCCCGCGCAGCGCAGCGTTCAGCGCCTTGCGCGAGGCCGCCTTCAAAATCATGTGAAACCGGTACGTTCCCTTGATGCGCGCAATGGGCGCAGTGCACGGCCCCAGCACGCGCACGCCCGCGGGCGCAGCCTTCTGGAACCACTTGCCCAGAATCGACGACCACCCCGCAGCCTCCTCAAGCTTTCCCGACTGTATGAGCACATTGGCCAGCACGCCGAAGGGCGGGTAGTGCATCCAGCGCCGGTATTTCAGCTCCCGTTCCACAAAGCTCGCGTAATCGTGGGTGCTGGCGGCGACGACGGCGTAGTGGTCCGGGTAATAGGTCTGCACCACCACGCGCCCCGGCAGGTCGCCTCGCCCGGCGCGGCCTGAAACCTGGGTCATGAGCTGAAACACGCGCTCGGCGGCGCGAAAGTCGGGCATGGAGAGAGAGTGGTCGCAGCCCACCACCCCCACCAGCGTTACACCGTGAATATCGTGGCCTTTGGCGATCATCTGCGTGCCCACCAGCAGGTTGATCTCGCCGGAGTGCAGACGGGCCAGCAGCCGTTCCAGGTCGTAGCGCCCGCGCACCGTGTCGCGGTCCATGCGTCCGATGCGCGCGCCGGGAAAGATTTCGCCCAGCCGCTCCTCGCCCTGTTCCGAGCCCGCGCCCAGGTAATAGAGGTGTTCGCTCGAGCACTTGGGACAGCGGGCGGGCACGGTGCGCCGAAATCCGCAATAGTGGCATTCCAGCCGCTGGCCTTCGCGCGCCACACCGGCATCCTCTGCCGGGGGCTTGTGGTGGGTGAGGGAGATGGCGCAGTTCTCGCACTCCAGCTTTTCGCCGCAGGCGCGACACATCACGGCGAAGGAGTAGCCGCGGCGGTTCAGCAGGATGAGCGCCTGCTCGCCGCGATCCAGGGCCTGGCGCGTCTGCTCCACCAGCGCCCGCGAAAAGAGCTGCTCCTGGCCGGTCTCCTGGAACTCCTTCCGCATGTCGATCAGTTCAACTTCGGGCAAAGGCCGGTTCATCACGCGGTCGCGCATTTGGATGCGGGTGTACTTGGCGCTTGCGGAGTTCTGCCAGCTTTCCAGGGACGGCGTAGCCGAGCCCAGCACCACCACGGCTTTTTCTAGTTTGGCGCGCATCACGGCCACATCGCGGGCGTTGTAGCGCGGACTCTCCTCCTGCTTGTAGCTCTGGTCGTGCTCTTCATCCACCAGGATCAATCCCAGGTTAGGCACCGGGGCGAAGATGGCCGAGCGCGTGCCGACCACAATCGGCGCCTCGCCGCGCTGGATGCGCCGCCACTGGTCGCTGCGCTCCTCCGGCGTCAGCGCGGAGTGAAGCAGCGCGACTTTCTGCCCGAAGGCCTCATCCAACAGCCCCGCGGTCTGCGGCGTCAGTCCGATTTCCGGAACCAGCAGGATCGACGCCAGCCCCTTGTCCAGCGCCAGCTGCATGGCGGCAAGATAAACAGCGGTCTTTCCCGATCCCGTGACTCCGTGGAGCAAGAACGGATGGAAGCCTCCCAGGGCCGCCGCCAGGCTGGCCAGCGCGTCCGTCTGCGGCTCGTTCAGGCGGATTGGCCCGGCATCCGAAACCAGGCCGCCCAGGCGGAAGGCGGCGGGCCGCTCCTCGATGCGAACCAGCCCGCGCCGCACCAGGGTTTGCAGCGTGGAAGAAGGCAGGTCCTTGCGGCGCAGTTCGGCCAGGGGCAATTCGCCGCCGCTGGCCGCCAGTTCTGCCAGGATGGCCTGCTGCTTGGCGGTCAGCGCAGGCAGCCGCGTCTCCGGAATCAACACGGCAAAGCGCTCCATCCGGCGCGCATCGCGCTCCACGGCAGCCGTCTCGCGGGCAATCCACTTCTTGCGCACCATGCCCGCCAACACCGGCAGCGTGGCCGCGGTGGCCGTGCGCAAGGTTGAAACCTTTACCGGCTCGCCCTCGGCCAGCCGCGCGAGCACGCGGCGTTCCAGATTTTGTTCTTCGGCGGAGAGTTTCCCGCGTCGCTTCGATCCGCCCTTGCTCCTGTTCGGTGATGAGAAGCCTTGGTTCCCACCAGGGAAAGCAGGTTGGTTTGGGATAGGAAAGGAACCTTGGGTCGAGTCAGGAAAGGAGGGTTGGTTGGTGTCAGGGCGTGACTTCAGTCGTGCCGTAAACCCAGCCAAATCATCCCGGGCTTTAGCCCCCGCGGCATGTTCTTTGGGAAACTGGCCGGCGATCTGGGAATCCAATGCCTCCCCATCCGCACAATCCGCCAGCACATCCCGCCCCAGGTCGGTAATCCGGTAGTAAACAGTCCTGCGCACCTCGGCCATCAGCGGCAGCATGCCGCGCAGCACCTCGCCCAGCGGCGCCAGGTAATACTGCGCCATCCACTCGGCCAACTCCAGCAGCGGGGCGCTCAGCAGCGGCTCGTCGTCCAGAACCGCTTCAAGATAGCGGACCTCGAACTCCGCCGGCGTCCTGGCGTTGATCCCGGTGACCACCCCGATCAGCTTTTCGTTGCGGAAAGGCACGATCACCCGCGCTCCACGCAGCGGCACTTGCCCGGCGCCCACCGCATAGGTAAAGGTGCGGTCCAGCGGAACGGGCAACGCGACTTCGCAGCAGGCGGGCATGGGGGTCAAGAACCAGTGTAGGGGATGGGACGACGGCGGGGACCGGGTCTTCTGACCAACGTTTTCAATCGCGAGTTGCAAAGTGGGCCGCAGGCAGTACAATTCCTGCTGATGACACCCAAGAGCTCCAAGGCCTCCGCCCCCTCCACCGCCGTTCCGTCCCGCACCTCCGGCCCGGTCACATTGTCCATCGATATTGGCGGATCGGGGCTGAAAGCCATGCTGCTTGACGCGGCGGGCAAGCCGGTGAGCGAGCGCCAGCGCGTGCTCACCCCGGCCGTGCCCACGCCGGACGTGGTGCTGGATGGGCTGGACGAACTGCGCGATCTGCTGCCGGGTTTCGATCGCGTCTCGGTCGGCTTTCCCGGAGTGGTCAAGCACGGCTCCACGCTGGAAGCCTTCAACCTGCATCCCGACTGGGCCGGATTTCCGCTCCAGGGGGAACTGGAGAAGCGCTGGAAAAAACCGGTTCGCGTGGGCAACGACGCCGATGTCGCCGGCTACGGAGCCATTGAGGGCAAGGGAGTGGAACTGGTCGTCACGCTGGGGACCGGCCTGGGAGCGGCGCTGTTCACCAACGGTCACCTGTGTCCCGGACTTGAACTCGGCCACCACATCTGGGGCAGGAAAGGCATGACCTACGAGGATTACCTCGGTCGCCGCGGCCTCGACAGGTTCGGCAAGAAGGAATGGAACAAGCTGCTCAAGCTGGCGATCCATGACATCGAGAAGCTGTTCAATTACGACAAGCTCTACCTGGGCGGCGGCAACACCAAGAAGATCAAATTCGAATTGGACCCCAACGTGAAGATCGTTTCGAATGAGAGCGGCCTGCTGGGCGGCGTCGTCCTGTGGCGCGATCAGGGGTGAGCGAGACGGCGCGCGGGGACGTCGATCATCAGCAATTGGCGAACAGCCCGCGATTCTGGCGGACTCATTGGCGACATCGAGCCTGAGGGTGCTATGCTTTCCGCGCCATGAAGCCGAGGTCGTTCCTTGCTGTCGCTTTCCTCGTCGCTGCTCTTTTCGGGGCAGGAAATCCGAACCGCGTTCAGCAGCCTGATCCGGCTATCGCTTCACAACCTGCGCGGCACTCGCCGGAGTGGCTTAAGTCCGGTACTGTCGAAGCGGCCGGAAACTGGAAAGAGATCGAACTCTCCCCTTCAAAACCTGCACCAACAGCCGTTCCGTTCATCTCCTTGAATGCATTCGAGGCGCGCATCTTTCAGCCGCAGAGTCAGTAGGAAATGCCATGAGCACATCGCAGACCGACGCCGTTGGGACAAAGGCCGTGACGTACTTCCGCAAGCCCGAACGAAGCTTCTGGCAGATATGGAACATGAGCTTCGGCTTCTTCGGCATCCAGTTTGGCTGGGGTCTGCAGATGGCCAACATGAGCGCCATTTATGAGTATCTTGGCGCCCGGGCCGACCAGATTCCGATTCTCTGGCTAGCCGCTCCGCTCACCGGCTTGCTGATTCAGCCCATCATCGGCCACGCGAGCGATCGCACCTGGGGCCGGCTGGGCCGCCGCCGCCCCTACTTCCTCACCGGCGCCATTCTCAGTTCGCTCATGCTGATCCTCATGCCCAACTGCTCCGCCCTGTGGATGGCTGCCGGCATGCTATGGATTCTTGATGCTTCAATCAACGTCAGCATGGAGCCGTTCCGCGCGTTTGTCGCGGATATTCTGCCCGAAGGCCAGCGCACTGCCGGCTTCGCCATGCAGAGTCTGTTCATCGGCGCAGGCGCGGTCATCGCTTCGGCCCTGCCCTACCTGCTGACCAACGTCTTCCATATGCAGCAGGTTGCAGGCGACATGCGCGCTGTTCCCACCACCGTCCGCTTCTCCTTTTACATCGGAGCCGCCACGTTTCTTGGCGCGGTGCTGTGGACCATTTTGACGACCAAGGAGTATCCGCCGGAAGACCTGGAAGCTTTTCGCCGCGCCAAGGCGGAGAAGACAGGGCTGGCTGCCAACGCAAAAGAGATTCTGACCGCCATCGCCGAAATGCCGGTGACGATGCGCAAGCTCGGCCCGGTGCAGTTGTGCACCTGGCTCGGACTGTTCTGCATGTGGCTCTATTTTCCGGTAGCTGTGGCTCACAATGTCTTCGGCGCGGACAATCCCAACTCGCCGCTTTACAAGAACGGCGTGGAATGGGGAGGCGTCTGCTTTGCCGTCTATTCGGCCGTCTGCTTCCTGTTCTCCTTCGCGCTGCCGGCGATGGCAAAAAAGATCGGCCGCAAACATACACACTCGATCTGCCTGTTGTGCGGCGCGCTGAGCCTGATGTCGGTGGTCGCGATCCACAACAAATACGTGCTTTTGCTCACCATGGTGGGCGTGGGTATCGCCTGGGCCAGCACGCTTTCGATGCCCTATGCAGTCCTCGCTGCGTCCTTGCCGCCGGCGCGAACAGGTGTCTACATGGGCATTTTCAACTTCTTCATCGTGACGCCTGAAATCCTGGCGTCCCTTTTCTTCGGATGGATCATGATTCATCTCCTGGATAACAACCGTATCTACGCGATCATTGCCGGCGGCGTCTTCATGCTGATCGCGGCTCTGCTGATGCAACGAGTGAAAGATCCGCGTACGTTGAGCGTGCAGGACGTGTAGGAAGCTCAAGCCATTTCTTCGATTCCCACCCCTTTTTGCGAGGGACTGCACAATCGTATGCGAGTCCGTGTATGATTTCTGCGCCGCGACCCCTTCGCGGTTCCTCAATTTTGTCGTCCGAAATCCCCACGGGCGGGAGCGCTTCCCCTTTTGAGTCAACACCCGCCGCGTTGCTTGTCAGGCCGGACGAGTCGAAGAACTGTCTGCGGGTCGCAAAGGCAAGTGATGTATCCCCGGAGGAAAGAACCATGGCGACTATGACGGCACTGCGTCCGGGCAAGCTCAGCGAGACGGTGAGCTTCCGCCCGCGTTACGGCAACTTCATTGGCGGGAAGTGGGTTGAGCCCGCATCCGGCCAATACTTTGAGAACATTACCCCGATCACCGGAAATCCCTTCTGCGAGATTCCCCGCTCCACCGCGCAGGACATTGAGCTGGCGCTCGATGCGGCCCACGCCGCGCGCGAGGCCTGGGGACACACCAGCCCCACCCATCGCGCCATCATTCTGAACCAGATTGCCCAGCGCATGGAAGACAACCTCGACGTATTGGCGCTGGCCGAGACCTGGGACAACGGCAAGCCCATCCGCGAAACCACGGCGGCCGACATTCCGCTGGCCATCGATCACTGGCGGTACTTTGCCGGCTGCATTCGCGCCCAGGAGGGCACCATCTCCGAGATCGACGCCGACACTGTGGCTTACCACTACCACGAGCCGCTGGGCGTGGTCGGGCAGATCATTCCCTGGAACTTCCCCATTCTGATGGCCACCTGGAAGCTGGCGCCGGCCCTGGCCGCAGGGAACTGCGTCGTTCTCAAGCCGGCAGAACAGACCCCGGCCTCCATTCTCGTCTGGGCCGAGCTGGTCGGCGACCTGCTGCCTCCCGGAGTGCTCAACATCGTGAACGGCTTTGGCCTGGAAGCC
>JBEKTB010000173.1:0-7394 GCA_049516495.1 Occallatibacter sp. | reverse complement strand
CATGGCCAGAATTCTAGCATCGGCAAAGGTCGGGATCCGTCAAAAGTGATTGCAGCCACAGACAGCTCGCTCGTAGCCGCCTAATCTCTTTGCCTGCAGACGGTCCAGGTCTGAACAGGATTGGATGGTTTGCGAGAATCCGGGATCTTCTCTGTTCCTTGCGTTCGTCCTGTGCGGGCCACGCGCGGCGGACAAGACTCCGGCGCGTCCCGCCGCATCTTCCGGATCCCGTCCTGAGCCGATTGCAGTCGACCGTCCAGGAGGGGTCGTCCTATGGAACGGCATTGTCTAAAATGCAAAGCTCAAATGGAGCTGCCGTGGAGCTTCTGTCCTCGTTGCGGAGCCGAATGGAAAGATGAAATCCTGACGCCCGCCGCACCCGTGGAGCCTGAGAAGGGGCCCTTCGAGGGTGGGTTCAGCGGGTTGCTCTTCGGCGTGGTGGCAGCTCCGGTCCTTATCATTCCCGGAACTTTGATGTGCCTCACCGGCCTTGGCGCGTTTCTCGGCATTCCCATGATTATCGCCGGCATCTTTGCGCCGCTCATCGGCCCGCTGATCGGGTTCGGCGCATTGAAAGGGAAATGCCCGTGGTGCGGCGCCACGGTCAGCAGCATTGCCAACACAAAAGAATTCGGCTGTCAGGCGTGCAGCAAGCGCATTGCCATCAGTCATCGGGAGTTTGTGAGAGCTGCCTGACAGGAATCGCAGCAGAGCGGCGGATCGCTCACGGGCGCTCCCCGAGAGCCGGCTGCGCCGCGTCAAGTTTGCGGTGACGGGTCGGCTACAACGGCTTCGACATGAAAATGCCGCCAGATTGTCTCGGCGGTTTTTCGGGGCACCACGGCGGCCAGCGACTCGGCCGTGGCTTGCTGCACGTCCCGCAGGCTGCCGAAGTGCGTGAGCAGGCGCTGCCTTGTTTGCGCGCCGACGCCGGGAATGTTGAGTAACTCGGAGTCGCGGTCGCGCATGGCGCGGCGCTGGCGGTGATAGCCGATAGCGAAGCGGTGGCTCTCGTCGCGGATAAGCTGTACCAGATGGAGAACAGGTGAGCGGCGGTCCAGCACCACCGGCTCGTCCTCGTTGCCGTAGAGATAAATGACCTCTTCGCGTTTGGCAATCGACGCCAGGGGCTGCGTGGTCAGCCCCAGCGATTCGAGAGCTTCGGCGGCCGCATGCAACTGGCCCAGCCCGCCATCGACCAAAACCAGCGAAGGCATGGGCTGCTTTTCTTCCTGCAAGCGGCTATAGCGGCGCACCAGCACCTCGTTCATTGAGGCGAAATCGTCCACGCCGCTGACGGTCTTGATCTTGAACTTGCGATAGGCCTGCTTGTTCATCTTGCCGTCTTCCCAAACCACCAGCGAGGCCACGGTTTCAGCGCCCTGGATGTGGGAAATGTCGAAGCACTCAATGCGGCGCGGCAGCTCGGGCAGCATCAGGGCGTCGGCCAGCGCTTCCTGGATGGCCTTGCGCGAGGGCTCCAGCACGCGGAAGCGCTGGGTATACGACTGCTTGGCGTTCTGGCTGGCCAGGTCGACCAGGGAGCGCTTTTCGCCCCGCTGCGGCACGGCCAGCTCGATGCGATGGCCGCTGCGCTCGCTCAGCAGCGCGGCGAGCGTCTCCCGGTCGTCGAAATCCGCCGGGACGAGGATGGAGCGCGGGACGTAGTGCTGGTCAATGTAGAGCTGCTTGAGAAGGGCACTGAAGACGGCGCCGGCGTGGAACGGAGGCTCGGAAGGCGGCGCTGGGCTTGAGGCCTCCCAGGTCTCAGAAGCGAGACCAGAGGCACCCGGCGTGTTGGATTCGTCTAGCTGCTCCGATGCGGGGCTTTCCAGCAAATCCGGCAGGTCGTCCCAGAAGAACTCGCGCCGATCGACAATTTTGCCCGCGCGCACATGGAACAGGTTCACCGCCAGCGAGCCAGCTTCGAAGTGATAGCCGAACACGTCGGCGTCATCTCCCTCTTCGGTGGTGGCGATGCGCTGTTTCTCCTGCAATTGGTGAACGGTGGACAGTTGGTCGCGCAGCCGCGCGGCGGTTTCAAACTGTTCGTTCTCCGCCGCGGCCATCATCCTCGCGGTCAGGGAGCGTTCCAACTCGACGGCTCGGCCTTCAAGAAAAAGCTGCGCGTCGCGCACGGCGTTCGCATAACTCTCCGGCGTTGTCAGTCCCTCCACGCAGGGTCCCAGGCAGCGGTGAATGTAGTACTGCAGGCACGCCCGCGGATGGTAGCGGGAGAGATCGACCTTGCAACTGGGAATGAGAAAGCTGCGATGGATCAGCTCGACGATGCGATAGGCAAGGTTGCCGGGAAAATACGGGCCGTAGTAGGCCGCGCCGTCCTTGCGAATCCGTCGTGTCACAAACACCTTGGGAAACCGGTCGGCCAGGGTGAGCTTGACGTAAGGGTAAGTCTTGTCGTCGCGCAGCAGGATGTTGAAGCGCGGATGGCGCTGCTTGATCAGGTTGTTTTCCAGTGCCAGCGCTTCGTGCTCGTTGGCCACAAGGATGTAATCCAGATCGACGGCCTCGCGCATCAGCGAGCCGGTCTTGGCGTTGGCCTGCGAGGCCTCCAGCAGATACGAGCGAACCCGGGAGCGCAGGTTCTTCGCCTTGCCTACGTAGATCACCTCGCCCTCGGCGTTCTTGTAGAGGTACACGCCGGGCTGGGTGGGCAGTGTGCGGATTTTCTCGTAGAAGTCCATGGAGACGGAAGCCAGCTACTAGGATAGCGGGAACAGCTCCAAGCTCCTAGCTGCTAGCCCCTAGCTTTTCCGAACTACCCGCCGCCCCAAAATCGCCGGCGCATCATGTCCATGAAGAACCGCTGGAGGCTGGACGCCAAGAGCCAGGAGCTGTTCTTCACGCATTCCTTACCCTTTCAGGTAAAAAATACACGGTCGAACGAGCCCGCGCTCTCGCGATGCTGTCTTCAGAACGCCATTGTTTTCAATGTATTGCAGAACAGATCACGTTTGGACCCGCGGGTGCATCTTAAAAAAGGCAGAGGCAAAGGCCATCTTCGCCGGCGGATGAGCCGTGCGGCTGAAGGTGTGGCAGGGAGAGGACACGAAACAATGACTACCTACCGAATTGGATCAGTAGCACTTACGGCTGCATTGGCATTAGCAGGTGTGACCGGGTGCGCAACCAAAAACTACGTTCGCACCCAGACGGCGCCCCTTGTGGACCACACCAATCAGCTGGAAACCAAGACGGCCGAAAACAATCGCCAGATTCACGATGTGGATGAGCGGGCGCAGGCGGGCGTCAAGCAGGCGCAGGGCTCCGCGGACACGGCAACCCAAAATGCCCAGGCCGCTTCCAAGGCTGCAGGGGATGCGAACATGGCCGCCGACAACGCCGTGCACCGCGCCGACTCGCTGGACAGCGTGGTCAAGGGGCTGGACAACTACAAGACGCTGGGTAACGCAACCGTTACCTTTGGCTTCGACAAGGCTGTCCTGACCAAGGAAGACCGCGACCAGCTTGACAGCTTTGCGGCGACACTTGCTTCGGCCAAGAGCTACATCCTGGAAGTCACCGGCGGGACGGACTCCACCGGGCCGGCCCAGTACAACTACGAGTTGAGCCAGCGCCGGGCCGATGCCGTGGTGCAATACCTGGCATCCAAGTACGGAGTTGCCGCGCACCGGTTCTACCTGATCGGTATCGGCAAGGACAAGGAAGTTGCTCCGAATACAACCGCGGAAGGGCGTAAGCAGAATCGGCGCGTCGAGGTGCAGTTGCTGTCGAACGCGGCAACAACGGAAGCCAACCCGCAGACCGCCGTGCGCTAGGGCCCACCGCACAGTCTTCGCGCGTATTCGCGCGCAGAATGGACCTTCGGCAGGTCGACGGGAGGCTGTGCGTGCGCTCCAACCGAGGGTCTGAGGAGGTAACGATATGGTGGATAAGGATCGCGTGAAAGGTGCGATTGACGATGCAACCGGACGCGTCAAGCGTCAGGTCGGAGAATGGACAGGCGACACCAACGCCCAGGTCGAAGGCACTGCTCAACAGATCAAGGGCAAGGCCGAGAAGGCATGGGGCAACGTGAAGGATGCCGCTCGTGATGCACAGGACAAAGTGCAGCAGGAGCACGACAAGGCTCAGGTGGAACGCGACAGAGCCCAACTGGAACACGACAAAGAAAAAATGGAACACGAGCACGAAGTGACAGGTCATCGCTAGCAGCAGCCTGTCACACAACCCCAAAATCGACATGCCGGCGAAACATACCGGTAACCGGGTGTTCCCGCAGTGCACAATCTGTGACGAGTAACTCTCGGATCACCAGTCGAAACAATCTCCAGACGGAGACGCACAAGCTCCCGTGAACGCCATGGGCGCTGCTGGAGAGTTTTCGGCTTAAGTGCAGCAAGACTTTGAGTGTCCCATCCCTGAATCGCTTGTCGATTCAGGGGTGGGACACAACAAAGATTCATCTGGATCGCATCCAAGCAATCGAAGAGGCATGTTAGTTGGAGTGCCGGGCTAAACCCGGCGTGCCCAGTGACTTTCGAAAGATCGTGCGCCATCCCTTGAGTGGTTTCCTAATTCAAGGTTGGGACACAACAAATTTCCATTCGGGCCGCATCCAAACAAGAACGAGAAGGCACGTGGGTCGGCGTGCAGGGGCGATAAGTCTGGCGCGCGCAGTGACCTTGGCAAGACTTTGGGTGCACTATCGTTGAATCGCTGGTTGATTCAATGGTCGGACACAACAAAGATTCATCTCGACAGCATTCAAATGAGAGCGAAAAGGCACGTGAGTCGGCGTACCGGGCGATGAGTCTGGCGTGCGCGGTGTTCTTCGCGCCCATCGGGTTCGGAACCCGGGATGTTGCGCATGGAAAGGGAGGGAGTATGTTGACGAGCGGCAAGAGCATTCATCCGTTTGGTCCTGCTTTTCTTCTGAGCGTGGGCCTTGGTCGAAGGACCGTTGAAGTCGAACCCGAGCACTGCTTCTTTACGCAGGGAGATTCGGCGGACTCAGTCTTTTGCCTCAAGGAAGGGCGCGCAAAAGTCACGGTCGTCTCACCCAACGGCAAACAGGCCACCATCGGGCTTCTTTTTCCAGGCGACTTTTTTGGCGAGGAGTCGCTTACCACGGAACCTGAGAACCGCACGGCAACAGCCACCGCCGTGAACACCTGCACTGCGCTCAAGATAGGCCGGGAGGAGATGATGCGCGTCATGCATCAGGAGCCTGCCTTTTGCGAGCAGTTCCTGTCGTTTCTTCTCACTCGCAATCTGCGCACGCAGGCGGACCTTGTCGATCAAATGCTGAACACCAGCGAAAAGCGCTTGGCGCGCACGCTACTCATGATGGCGGAATTGGGAAAGCCGGACGAGCCGCGGCCCTACATTCCACCCATTACTCAGGAAGCTTTGGCAGAGATGATCGGCACCACCCGTTCCCGCGTCAGCTTCTTCATGAACCGCTTTCGCGACCTCGGCCTGATCGATTACAAGGGCCGCATTCGGGTGCACAAGCCGCGCCTCAAAGCAGCCCTCACCGGCCAGTTCGCAGAGATTTAGCACCCGCGCTCGATCTGTTCACAAGAAAAACTCGGCACGGAGGGAGGCGGGCGGTTCACCCCCCGTATAGCGTCATCAAAATCAACGTGGGCTTCAGCCCCGGAAAGACGCTTCCGGGCCATTCGGCTTTTTTCTCCGCACCCCGGTTCGGCCCCTGACAGATGGCCTTCCGGCCAACCGGCGATCTTGCCGAGCCTGCGCTCTCGGCCGACGCCTCGCCGAAATTCCTTCCCGCCTATTGCTTCTGCCGCACATGTTCCGCGCGAACGTTGTTGGCGGTAAACAGGCTAAGAAAAGGCGCTCCCTGCGCCGCAGCTACAACCGCCGGCCGGCCGTTGGCTTCTTCCCGCTCCACAATGCAAACCACCGCGGCCACAGTCATTCCGGCCTCGCGGGCTGCCTCGATGGCGTTGATCGTCGAGGCGCCCGTAGTGCAGACGTCGTCCACAATCACCACGCGAGCCCCCTCACGGCAGAATCCCTCGATGCGGCGGCCCGTGCCATGCGCCTTCTCGGCCTTGCGCACCAGGAACCCATGCAGCAAAGGCGCCGCGGGGTTCAGGAGCGCTCGCCACGCGCTGGCGGTGGCAACGTTCGACACGATCGGATCGGCGCCCAGCGTCAGTCCGCCAACCGCCTCGGCTTCAACGCCATTCTCTTCCAGCAACTCCAGAACTGCATGCCCCGTCAGCCGGCCGCCTTCCGCATGCAAAGTTGTCGTCCTGCAGTCGATGTAGTAGTCGCTCGTGCCGCCCGAGGAAAGCGTGAACTGTCCCAGCCGGAAGCTGGTGCGTGCCAGAAGCGATGGTCATTCCTTCGATTGTAACGGGGGCGGGGGAACAGGGAACAGGGAACAGGGAACAGGGAACGACGCAATCGTGGGGCGGGGTCCGCTGTTGTCAAGAGCCAATGGGACCAGAGGCGGAATGCTGTTGTCTGCCGATTGCCGAAAACTGACTCTTGATCGCTGTTCCCTGCAACTCACATCTTCTCCATGTGCCTGAATCCGCCGGTGCCCAGCAGCATGAGAGAAAACAGCAAAAAGTTGTAGCAGGAGTGCACTAGGACGCTGGCGGCCAGGGAGCGGGCGGCCAAGCGCGTCCAGCACAGGATCAGGCTCACCGAAATCAGCAGCAGAAACGGGCCCAGCGCGTGCGCGGTCTGTTCGGCGTGCATCAGGGCGAAAGGAATACTGGTGGCCACCGACGCACCGGCCATGGCGAACCCCGACCATTGTGGATGGCCGTCCTTGTCCAGCGGCCGCGCGGGTTTGCCGGTGCTCTGCTCGATTGCCCAGTCCCAGGCCGTGGCGAGGGCGGGCAGCAGAAAACCCCGGAAGCCAATTTCCTCAAAGAAAGGCGCAAGCGTTACGCCGAAAGCGAACAGGAGCCAGGCGTCCTGGGAAGTCTGGAACAGCTTGTCGATGGGCGCGTTGGTCGGGCCTGGCAGCAGCACTTCGTCGGCCAGAGCCAGTACAAAGCAGGCCAGGGCCGCGAAGAAAAGCCGCTTGCGCAGGCGCAGTGCCGTCGCGCCGCGCCATTGCAGGCCCGCGAACAACCCCTTGTGCCACACCATCGGAAAGGAGATCAGGCAGGCTACAAACGTCAGTAGGTAGATCAGCGTCATGTTGCCCAGCGTGTAGCGAACGTCTGTGGATGCCTGGTTGACGGTTGAGACGCCGAACAGGTGAAATTCGAGCGCCGCGCGGGTCAGCAGAGTGGACCCCAGTAGGCCGAAGACAGCGAACACCATCAGCAGGCAGACGTGGCCCAGGTGAGGGATGCGCGCCGGCGGGTGAATCTCGGGCTGCGACCAGGATTGGAAGAGCGGCGGCTCTGCGTGCAGCGGCT
>JBEKTB010000172.1:0-6807 GCA_049516495.1 Occallatibacter sp. | reverse complement strand
TGGTCCTGGATAGATCTCGCAATGAAACGATTCTAGTCCCCATGATGGCTACGAAGACAAGGGTTTTTACGGCAGGGTCCGGAGACAAAATGCTTGGAGTGGGCTTTAGAAAGACAGGTGAACCAACGTTAACCACCTTGCAGTTTGCCCAATATGCTGACGAGGTCTCTGGCCTGCTCGATGCGCAGAAGGACTCCGATTTGATCATTCACTGAAACGTGGGTTGACATCGTCGAGATTGCTCCCACTGACGCCGGGCACTTAGGTGCATCGCTTTTGGTCACCGGAGATAGAGATATCAACGAGTGCGTTATCGCTAAAGCGCTCGTCGAAGACGGATTACTCCTGACTAGTCGCCATTGCGTAAGTTTCCCAGGTCCGGGAGTTGTTTCGACGGTGTGACCTGCGACTCGGAGGCAATCGCATGAACGATATCTTGATGACAATTTCGCCTTTTGCGTCGCCCCTACGGGGCTGAAACGCAATTCTGGTCTCCTTCCCCACGCTGAAGCGCGGGGCTAGCGACCGTTGCGCCTCCGGCGCGATAGAAATCGGAACAGGCTCGCAAACAAGATGGATTCATACGATTGCCCTGACGGCGACTCGGAGGCAGTCTGGCTTGTCCTGGTGCTTATGGGCACCTGGGGCTCCGCTTTCGAGGCGGGTGGCCCACTCATCGCGATAGAGCCGCCGACCCAGAGGGTACCGCGATGGGGCACAGACTTCCCTGTTTTCGAGGCTCAGACGGGCGGCTGGATCGGGGAGCGGGCCGCCTGCCTGCGGGAGTGAAATGATGGAAAAACCATCCCGCAGGGGCTAAAGCCCACTTTTCTTTTGATCCTCTTTCGGCACGACTGAAGTCGTGCCCTTTCAAAACTCACTTCTCGTGGGTTGGAAATGTTCATGCGATTGCCCTTCATTTCCCGATTGCTAGGCCATGGGCGCTGTGGTAATTCTTAGGTGGTTTTCGGTTGGCTGCGCGGCTGTGGCTGCGCGGCGCCTGCTTCCGGACCTCAAGGAGGAACGATCGCAATGAGCAAGAGCGGAATTTTGACGTTGATGCTGGCGCTGGGCGTGAGTTTGCCGGGATACGCGCAGGCCTCGAACGGCAGCGACCTGGATGTGGCTGCGGCGTGCAAGCAGCTTCCCACGCACAGTCAACTGCGGACTGCCCTGTCTGCCGCGCGCGCCCAGTCAAACGGCGGCTTCAACCTGGATATGTGGGGCACGATCGTGAATCGCGACGGCGTGGTTTGCGCGGTGGCCTTTACCGGCAACAATCGTGGCGCGCAGTGGCCGGGCAGCCGCGCAATCTCCGCGCAGAAGGCGAACACCGCCAATGCCTTCAGCCTGCCGCACCTGGCGCTCTCGACCGCGAATCTCTATAGCGCCGTGCAGCCGGGAGGCAGTTTGTTCGGCCTTCAGGCCAGCAATCCCGTGGACACATTCGTGGCCTACCGCGGCGATCCGAACAGCTACGGACAGGCCAACGACCCCATGGTCGGGGGGCGCATCGGCGGGGTGAATGTGTTTGGCGGGGGCCTCGCGCTCTACAACGCGCAGGGCCAGCTTCTGGGCGCGCTCGGCGTCAGCGGCGACTCCTCCTGCGCGGACCATAACATCGCGTGGCGCACGCGGCACTCGCTCAATCTGGACTTTGTTCCCGCCGGGGTGAGCGGCGACGCGACCCGGCCCGACAACATCGTCTACGACATCACCAATCCCACCGGATTTCCAATTGGCGTGAGCGCCGGGGGTTGGGGACATCCGGTGTGCAGCACCGCCGCAACGACGATTGCCAGCCAACTGCCGGCGGTGCAATAACTGACCATCCATGAAGAGGGCATCCGAGCGCCCGGATCGTATCAATGCGATCCGGGCGCTCGGCAGAATGCTGCTACTGCCGCGCGGGGAGGTTCCCCGTCAGCTCCGACGGCGGCGGGACCGCGGATAGCACTTCCGGACCGGCGGGAAGCGCCGAGGGCAGCGGGCTTTCCAGGGCCAGGGCCAACACTTCGTCCATCTGGTCGACGAAGTGGAGCTTCATCGAGTTCTTGATGTTGTCCGGCAGTTCGGCGATGTCCTTGTCGTTGGCGCGGGGCAGGATGACTTCGAAGATGCCGGCCCGCAGCGCGGCCAGCAGCTTTTCCTTCAATCCGCCGATCGCCAGCACCTTGCCGCGCAGCGTAATTTCGCCGGTCATGGCGATGTCGCGGCGGACGGGAATCTTGGCCAGCGCACTGGCCAGCGCGGTGGCCATGGTAATGCCGGCCGAGGGGCCGTCCTTGGGAATGGCGCCTTCGGGCACATGCAGGTGCAGGTCCACGTTGCGATAGAACTCGCGGCTCAGTCCCAGAACCTGCGCCTTGCCGCGAATGTAGCTGAGAGCCGCCTGCGCCGACTCCTGCATCACGTCGCCGAGCTGGCCGGTGATGGTGAGTTTGCCCTTGCCGTCCAGCACCTGCACTTCCGTGGTCAGGATGCTGCCCCCAACCTCGGTCCACGCCAGGCCGGTCACCAGGCCGATTTCGCTCTTTTCATGTACTTCGGAATCGTGGTAGCGGGCGACGCCGAGGAACTCGTTGATGTTCGAGGCGGTCAGTTCTTCCTTGTGCTTGGCGCCGCTCTTGACCACGCGGCGGGCCACCTTGCGGCACACGTTGCCGATCTCGCGCTCCAGGTTGCGGACGCCGGCCTCGCGGGTGTAGTAGCGGATGATCTCGGTAATCGCGTCGTCCTTGAAAACGATATTCTCTTCGCTCAGGCCGGTCTGCTCGCGCTGCTTCTTCACCAGGTACTGGCGGGCGATCTCCAGCTTTTCCTGTTCTGTGTAGCCTTGCAGCCGCAACACTTCCATGCGGTCCTGAAGCGCCGCGGGGATGGTGTGCATGACGTTGGCCGTGGCCACAAACAGCACCTGCGACAGGTCGTAGTCCACGTCGAGGTAGTGGTCCTGGAAGGTGGTGTTCTGCTCCGGATCAAGCACTTCCAAAAGTGCAGAGGCCGGGTCGCCGCGGAAGTCCGAAGCCATCTTGTCCACTTCGTCCAGCAGGAAGACGGGATTCTTGGTTCCCGCGCGCTTCATGTGCTGAATGATCTGGCCGGGAAGCGCTCCAATGTAGGTGCGGCGATGGCCGCGAATCTCGGCTTCATCGCGAATCCCGCCTAGCGACAGGCGCACGAACTTGCGGCCGGTGGCTTTGGCGATCGACATGCCCAGCGAGGTCTTGCCCACCCCCGGAGGTCCAGCGAAACACAGGATCGACCCCTTGGGATTCTTTACCAACTGGCGAACCGCCAAAAACTCAAGAATGCGGTCCTTGATCTTTTCGAGGCCATAGTGGTCCGTGTTGAGCACTTTCTCGGCATACTCGATGGAGCGGGTTTCCTTGGAGCGCTTCTTCCACGGCACGGCCAGCAGCCAGTCAATATAGTTGCGGCTCACGGTGGACTCGGCCGACATGGGCGGCATCGCTTCCAGCTTCTTGAGCTCCTGGATGGCCTTGTCGAGCACTTCCTTGGGCATGCCGGCGGCTTCGATCTTCTTGCGCAGCTCGTCGAATTCGCTCTTTTCGCCGCGGCCCAGTTCCTTCTGGATGGCCTTGATCTTTTCGTTGAGGTAGTACTCTTTTTGCGCCCGCTCCATCTGCCGCTTCACGCGGGACTGGATGTTGCGGTCCAGGTCCAGCTTTTCAATCTCGATGTCCAGCACGTCGGCGATGCGCGCCAGGCGCGCGGCGGGGTCGAAAATCCCCAGCAGTTCCTGCTTCTCCTCGATACCCAGTTGCAGGTTGGCGGCGATGGTGTCGCTCAGCTTGGCCGGCTCGTCCATGCGCACGGTGGCGATGATGGTCTCGTAATTGAGCGACTGCTGCAGCTTGACGTACTGCTCAAAGAGGCCGGTGACGCGCGCCATCAACTGTTCCACAGCCGGGGTCATCTCAAACTGCGTTTTGCCCACGCGCACGGTGGCCACAAAAAAGCCGTCGCGGTCCGTCACTTCGGTGGACTTGGCGCGTTCCACGCCCTCAACCAGGACCTTGATGTTGCCGTCGGGCATCTTGACGCTCTGCACGATGTTGCAGATCGAACCGACCTGGAAGATCTCCTTGGCCTTGGGCTCGTCGATGGAAGCGTCATGCTGGGTGGCGAGGAAGATCTTGCGGTCGCCGCTGAGCGCCTCTTCGAGTGCGCGAACACTGGACTCGCGGCCCACCACGAAGGGGGTCATCATGTAAGGAAAAATGACCATGTCCCGGATGGGCATCATGGGCAGCTTGCGCGTTTCGGTTTTCTCGCGGGATGCGGTCATAGGGCCCCCTGGGGAATTGATTGTGCAAAGCCAGCCCCGGTTGCAGGGCCGAAGGTTCGGTTCATGTTGGGATTGTACAGCGGACGGGGGCGCGGCGGAGTGATTTAGGTACGCCATCGCGCGCCGCAAAGCCGGGACTTTGGGCGGCAGGCGG
Organism: Occallatibacter sp.; assembly: GCA_049516495.1. GTDB lineage: Bacteria > Acidobacteriota > Terriglobia > Terriglobales > Acidobacteriaceae > Telmatobacter. The sequence continues at coordinate 2,341 of JBEKTB010000172.1, read as the reverse complement.
GCAGAGGCCTTATTGATCCGGCCCTTCATAAGTGTCATCGCATCCCACCCTTTTCGCGATAAGACCTGCGATAAGGATGGGGCATGGTGCTTCTATTTGAGGGCCGGATCAATGGGCCTGCGTTTCGGCTGCGCCGGGAATCGTTGATTTCCGGCGCCCGGTTGGATGGATCAAAAGCCGGGTAGACTACTTCCCTGCCAGGCCCTTGGGGCTGCCGACGCCGGTGCACAGATCGTACCCGGTAGCGGCGAAAGTGCCGGAGTAGTAGTTGCAGGCGCCGTAGGTAATGTCTGTGAAGTCGGCGGGATAGTCGGTTTTGCTGGCCAGCGCCGCATACACAGTGGTCAGCTCAGCCGACGTGGAGGCGGCGAATTTGTGGGAATTGGTGGCGGCCGCGTTGAGGATGCCGGTGATGGTGGGCGCGGCAACGCTGGTTCCACCGACGATCCACCAACTGCTCGGATAGTACGAACCATCGTAGGGGAAGCTGTCGAACACCCACACGCCGGTATTGGGGTTGGCGTCGGATGAAATGTCGGGTGTGGCGCGGAACTTGCCGGCAATGCTGGCAATGCCCGATTGATACGACGGAATGGGCTCATAGGAACTGACGCCGCCGCCCGCGTCGGACCACGCAATCTGCTCGATCAGGTCGCCGGTGACAAGGCTGCGCGCGTTGCTGGTGCCGCCCGCAGAGACGACGAAAGGCGATGCGCTGGGATAAATCACACCCGCCGAATCGCCGGCCGAGGCGACATAGACCACATTCGGCTCCTTGAAGTAGGAGTCCCACTTGGTCTCACCGGAATACTCGCCTTCGCCCCAGCTCATGGAGACTTCGCCCTTCCCCTTGCTCGTCTTGGGGCAAGCGGTGGTCTGGCCGCACGCTACAAGGTTGGAGGCAACCTGAACGGCCGTAAACAGGTCCGCATTGGAGTTGGAGTTGGCCTCAACGAGGTACAACGTGGCATTGGGCGCCATCGCATGGGCGTATTCGATATCCAGCGACTCTTCCAGTTCCCAGCCGCCGGAGGGATCCGTCGCCGGCTGGCTTCCCGAGGCGTAGACGATCGAGAAGTTCGCTGGATTGAAGGGAATGCCAAACTGTTCGGAGAAGTACGCCAGGTCGCCGTACGCTTCAGGATCGTCGTAGGCATCGACGATGGCGATGGTCTCGCTGCCGCCGGAAGGAGTGTTCGTGGTCGTGTTTGGATTGCAACCGGCGGAGGTGCTTACGACCTGGTAAATGCAGGCCAGCGATGTGGGCGTGTCGTAGCCATAGCCGCTATAGGGCGGAGCTTCAAGCGGAGAGGACGTTGCGGGCACGATAAAGCGGACGTTGGTATGCGCGCGGACGCCCTTGTCGGCGGCATTGATCTGGCTGGAGGCGGGGATGACCAGCGATCCAGGCACAAGCAGGGGCCTCTTCACGACGATTGCCGACTCGGGCTCACGAACAAAATCCTGGGCCAGCGCGGGGGCAAGCGTGGCCACTACAAACGCGGCGATGGCCGCTGCTTTCAGCGCGGCAGTTCCCTTGGCGGTGCAGCGGCTGAACGGGTTGCTGGGACGAAAAGCGAACATGGGGAATTCTCCTTTGGAGTTGGGGGTTCAACGGACTCAAATCCAGTTCGACCGCAGAGGGCGAGCAGTCCCAACAGGAGTCGAGCTAAGAGCAGCTTCCCAACCGCTCATGCGGACGGGAAGTGCCTTCCATCAACAGAACACTTAGAGATGGCAGGAAATCCGGTTGTTTCCGAGTCAAACAGCGAATGGGCCGAGCGGGTCGTACATGGGGGGGAATTCCAGGAATCGGGGGCGCGATCCCTCCCTCGTCCAAACACAGTACGCAGAAAATCGGTGGGGAGTCAAGAGAATTCACCGGCCTTTTGGCGTAGTTCCCATGGGAGGCTTCTGCTTCCTGAGCAAGAGGTTATTTGTTTATAAATTAATCGTTTGGTCGAGACGCAGGCGTGGGGAGATGCGCGAATCTGCGGGCAAAGAATAACGGCGCCTGGCTGGGAGCCGGGCGCCGTTCATTTAGCCACAAAGGAATTCCGAACTGTAACCTGAACACGCCTCCCAGGTCTCAGCCCGCTTTTTCAAGCAGACACAAGGACAGGTCGCGCCGCTCGACCATATCGCTGGTAATTTCAAGATCGCGCACGCGCTTGTTGTTGGGCAGGTGATACATCAGGTCGAGCATCAGCTCTTCGAGAATCATGCGCAATCCGCGCGCGCCCACCTTGCGGGCCAGGGCCTCGCGGGCGACGGCAGCGGTGGCTTCCGGGGTAAAGTGCAGACGAACGTTCTCGAACTCAAACAGCCTCTGGTACTGCTT
>JBEKTB010000171.1:0-6751 GCA_049516495.1 Occallatibacter sp. | reverse complement strand
ACGGACGAGAACGGTCAGACCACCACCCAGACCTCCCAAACCGCCGCGCATCCCGCCATCCAGATGGCCTCTGAACCCTCCGCCGAGGACGCCGAGCGCCAGGCCGTCACCTTCACCAACTTCGACATGGACGTCCGCCTCCGCTCGGCCGCGCAGCAAATCGCCGTTCGCGCCCTGCTCGTCGTCCGCAATGACGGCAAAACCCCGCTGACCCGCATTCCGTTGCAGATCTCCTCTTCGCTCAACTGGGAACGGATTCGCCTGAACGCCCGCGATGTCGCCTTCCAGGTGGCCACGCTCAACTCCGACGCCGACCACACCGGCCAGTTGCACGAAGCGGCCGTCCCGCTTGCCCAGCCTCTTGCGCCAGGGGCAACTCTGCAGCTTGACGTCACCTATTCCGGCTCCATCGCCGCCAACGCCCAGCGCCTCCTGGCCATCGGCACGCCCGACGACGTGGCCCTGCACTCGGATTGGGATCGGATCAGCGTTCCCTTCACCGGTCTGCGCGGATTTGGCAATGTGGTCTGGTACCCGGCCTCCAGCGTACCCGTCATTCTGGGCGACGGCGCGCGCCTCTTTGACGAGATGGGCGAACACAAACTGCGCATGGCTGGCGCGCACTTCCGCCTGCGCCTCACCGACGAGTTTCCCCACGGCCAGGCTCCCACCGTGGCGCTGATCAACGGCCATCCGGCCGCGCTGTCCGTCACCGAGTCCGGCTCTCTCGACCAGAGCCAGGAGGTCGCCGGCGTGGCCACCGCCACCCTCGACGGCGCAACCCTGGGATTTGAAGCCCCCAGCCTTTTTGTCGCCATCCGCACCCCCCACCCCGGCCTGAATCTCACCGCCTGGACCTTGCCCGAAAATCAGGTCGCAGTCGAGGCCTGGACCACGGCGGCCACAGTGGTGACGCGCTTCCTGCAAGGCTGGCTCGGCCAGCGGCCCCGCGCGCAGCTCACCTTGCTCGATCTGCCCGACCCCGAGGACGCTCCGTTTGAGACCGGCGCACTGCTGGCCACCACCATCCGCGAAGCCAGTCCCGACCAGTTGAACGGCATTCTGGCCCACGCCCTGACCCACGCCTGGATGCAGTCCCCGCGCGCCTGGCTCAGCGAGGGCGTGGCTCACTTCATGGGCACCCTCTGGGTTGAAAGGCAGCGTGGCCGCGACCAGGCCCTGGGCACGCTTGAAGCCGGACGCGCCGCCCTTGCCCTGGCCGAGCCGGAAAGCCCCGGCCAAGGACTCGGCCAGCCGCTGGCCCAGGCCATCTCGCCCGTCTACTACCGCACCAAGGCTGCCTATGTCCTGTGGATGCTGCGCGATGTGGCCGGCGACCAAACCCTCTCGGCCGCCCTGCGCGCCTACGACCCCTCGCAGGACCTGGGCAAAGACACCGGCCGGTCCTCGTTTGAAACCCTGCTCGAACAAGCCGGCGTCCGCCGCGATCTCTCCTGGTTCTTCGCCGATTGGGTCGACGCCGACAAGGGCCTGCCCGACCTGAGCATTGAGAGCGCCTTCCCCAGCACCGCCTCGGCCGGCAACTGGCTGGTCGCCGTCAACCTTGCCAACAGCGGCTATGCGTCCGCGGAAGTCCCGGTTACCGTCCGCTCCGACTCCTCATCGGTCACCCAGCGCGTCCGCGTTCCCGCCCACGGCAAGGCGGTCCAGCGCATCCTCATCCAGGGCAAACCGACCGAAGTCCAGGTCAACGACGGCACCATCCCCGAAACCCAGGCCAGCGTCCACATCACCCGGCTCGATCAGGACACCGCTGCTCCCGCGCCGGCAGCGCCGGGCCAGCACTGAGGGGATGCGGCCGTTACGAGTCGTATGCGGAACCGCCTTCTTTTGTTCGCGCAGCAGCCCTCTGGCCGCCCAGCCTGTTAAAGTCATATGATCGAGCCGGACATCTCTGCGCGTTGCGGCACTGTCCAGGGAGCCCACTCGCGAACGTTACAGGATGGCACTCGGATGAATTCGCCTATTGTATTCGTCAGTGGAAGCAAAGGCGGTGTCGGCAAATCCATCACCACGATGGCGGTGCTCGACTACCTGCTGACCTCGAACCGGTATGTCAAGCTGCTGGAATCGGACACCACCAATCCGGACGTGTGGAAGTCGTACGGAAGGGCCGTGGAAAGCGAGGTCGTAAACCTCGATGGCATCGACGGCTGGATCCATTTGGTGAACAGCTGCGATGCCGAGCCGGAAGCGACCTTTGTGGTGAACACTCCTGCCCGCAACAACGACGCAGTCCATGAGCACGGTAGCATCCTCATGGATTCCCTTCAGGAGCTGGGAAGACCCCTGGTGACTCTCTGGGTGATCAACCGGCAGCGCGACAGCCTGGAGCTTCTGAAGTCGTATCTGGAAATCATGAACGCCGGAGTCGTGCATGTGATCTGCAACGGCTACTTCGGCGAAGCGCGCAAGTTCGAACTCTATGAGCAGAGCGCGCTGAAGCAGACCATCCAGCGCCAGGGCGGAATGAGCCTTTATCTTCCCGACCTTGCCGATCGAGTGACCGACGCCCTTTACACCGGCCGCTTCACGCTGGACGAAGCTGCAAAGCAGTTGCGGCTTGGCGATCGCGCCGTGCTGCAAAGCTGGCGAAACTCTGTTCGGGAACTGCTCACGCGGGCGGCCGTTTAAGGAATCTCTGAATAGGTTGGAGATTTGAAGGGTACGGGCTTCAGCCCGTACATAAGATCTGCAAAATCAACCGGGCTTTAGCCCCTGAGGGACGAGCGGGCCTGCTGCGGGAACTTGTTCAGAGATTCCCTCAAGACTCAACTTCGCCGCGCCTTGAGTCCGGCTTCAACACCCGGGCCTTCGCAATTCCCTGCCTACCGGTTCCCTGCCCACCGAAAGGTGGATGCGCACCCTTGAGCGCTCTGCGTACCATAGCCGCACGATGCGCAGCGAGCGCCAGGCCGGACGGCAGATGGGAGCGTGGGCGGCGACTGCCGTGGTCACCGGCGAAGCCATCTCCCTGGGCATTTTCCTCACCCCGGCAGCCATGGCTCGTTCTCTCGGCTCGCCCGCCCTGCTGGCCGCAGTCTGGTGTGGCATGGCCGTCCTCACTCTCGCCGGAGCCCTCTGTTTCACCGAACTGGCTGTGCGCAACCCTCACGACGGCGGCGAATACCTCTACCTGCGGCGCGGCTTTGGCAGGCGTGTGGCCTTCCTCTATGGCTGGATGGCCGCAGTTGTCATGTACCCCGGCGTGGCCGCGGCCCTGTGCGTCGGAACAGTGCCCTATATGCAGGCCCTCATTCCGTTGCCCGCGGGCCTCGCCTCGTTGCTCCCCGCTCTCATCCTGCTGACCCTGGGCGCTCTCAACTATTGCGGGACCCGCCTTTCGAGCGGCGTGATGACCGCCCTCAACTGGCTCAAGGTTCCGGTGCTGGCCGCACTGGTGGGTTGGGCGCTCATTTCCGGCCATGCAACCTTGGCCAATCTTGCTCCCATCACCGCCCGCCGCGCCGGTTCCGACCCGCTCGTCGGCGCCATTGCCGGAGCCGCCATCAGTGCCTTTTTCTGCTTTGGCGGATGGTGGGAGGCGGGCAAGATCGCCGGCCAGGTGCGCAACCCCGAGCGCACGCTCCCCATTGCCTTTTCCGGCGGAGTGCTGGTGGTGACCGCCATTTATCTGCTGCTCAGCTTCGCCTTTGTCGCCGTCGTGCCTATGAACCAAATCCAATCGAACACCGCATTTGTGGCGCAGTTTGGCCAGGCGTTGTTCGGGGCCGCGGGTGGGCGCGTGCTCTCGGCCTGCGTCGTCTTAAGTGTTATGGGCGGCCTCTTGGTGCTCAGCATGGCCGTGCCCCGCGTTACCTATGCCCTGGCCGTCGGCGAAGCGCGAGGCTACGCCGGAGCGGGCCTGCTGACCGTCTTCGGCCGCCTTCATCCCCGCTTCGGCTCCCCTGCCAATGCTGTGCTGCTGCAAACCGGCATGGCTCTCGCCGTGCTGGCCCTGGGCGCATTCGACCGCATTCTGGCCTTCATCATCTTTTCCGCGGTCGTATTTCTCGCGCTTACCGTGGCCACTCTCTTTCGCGTCATCACGCCCGTCCGCCGCTGGTGGTTTCCGCTGGCCCCCATCGTTTTCCTGGCCGGCAGCGGCGTCCTGGCCGCAATGCTGCTCCTTCACAATCTATGGCCGTCTCTGCTGGGAGCGGCGGTCGTCCTGACGGGTCTGCCGGCGCGCTGGATCCTGATTCGCGGAAATAGCGCAGCGACGGCCGCAGCGACTGAAACTCAACTTTCCTGACCTCAATTCACAAGGAGAATCATCGTGCCTCACATCCCTCTTTCCCCTGACCTGCCCGGCATTCGCGGCGCAATGGCCTTCCGTCCAGAGACGGCGCGGCCCCTCAATGCTCTGGTCGAAATCCTGCTCACCGGCCCCAGCACGCTCTCGCGCGGCGAGCGCGAACTGATCGCCACCTACGTCTCCAGCCGCAACTGTACTCACTATTGCCACAGCATCCACGGCGCGATTGCCGCGGCGCACCTGGGCGGCGACGAGGCGCTGGTCAAGCAGGTCAAGACCGACTTTACCCAGGCTGCCATCAGCCCCAAGCTCAAGTCCCTGCTCACCATCGCCGGGAAAGTGCAGCAGGACGGCAAGTTGGTCACCTCAGCCGACGTTGAGGCCGCCCGCAACTTGGGCGCAACCGACCTGGAGATTCACGACACCGTGCTGATCGCCGCCGCCTTTTGCATGTACAACCGCTATGTCGATGGCCTGGGCACCGATCAGCCCGACGACGAAGCGCTCTATCGCGAGCGCGGCCGCCGTGTGGCCCGCGATGGCTACGTAACCGTCAGCGAAGAGTACCTGGCCACCCACGCAGTCGCCCACTAGGACATCTTTGGAAATGGCGTAGACCGGAATTGTGTTTGGTATCCCACCCTTCTCGCGTCTTTGGCGAAAAGGGCGGGAGACAAAACACCACCACACACAGCCCCGTGCCCCATCCATTTCGCGCCTTTTGCGAAATGGGTGGGAGAGAACGAACTCCACCCTCCGCGAGCCGCGGAAGACCCATCCCTGGCCGCCGAAACCGAAGGAGAAACCCATGCCGCACATCAATCTGCCCGATGGCTTTCCCGGCATCAGCGCCGGATTTACCTTTCGCCCGGAGACGGCCAAACCCATGCGCGAGTTGGCTCACATCCTGCTCCATGAACCCGGTTCCCTCACCTCCGGCGAGCGCGAACTGATCGCCACGTATGTTTCGTCCCAGAACAACTGCCACTTTTGCCAGTCAAGCCACGGAGCCGCGGCCACCTGTCTCCTGGGCGATGCATCGGTCGTCGAACAGGTGAAGACAAACTTCCTTGCCGCGCCGGTCAGCCCCAAGCTCAAGGCGCTGCTCGTCATCGCCGGAAAAGTGCAGCAGGACGGCAAGCTGGTGAGCACGGCTGATGTGGAGACGGCGCGCAGACTTGGCGCCACCGACCTGGAGATTCACGACACGGTGCTCATCGCCGCAGCCTTCTCCATGTACAACCGCTATGTCGATGGCCTCGGCACCTGGCAGCCGCGCGACCCAGAGCTCTATGCGCGAATGGGCAAGCACCTGGCCGAGGAAGGGTACAGGGAGCCGTCAGTCCGCCAGCCCGTGGGCGCAGCCCAGTAGGTCACGCAGGCCAACAGAGCCACGCCGGCACGGGGATCAAACCGCGCCGGCGCTCAATGCCAGGGCTTTGGCTTCGCGCAGAATAGCCACCTGATCGCCAGTCGGCCGGAACTCCATGGCCACGTTGTGCCGGTAGTTGAGCTGGGCCAGCTTGCGGTAGATGTTGGCATAGTTGATTTCGCCGCTGCCGGGCTCGTGGCGGCCGGGCACGTCCGCGATGTGGATAAGGCCGACAACGTCGATGTGCTTGTCGAGCTTCTCAATCAGGTTGCCGTAGCTCATCTGCTCGTGAAAGATGTCGTAGAGGAACTGCACCTGGGGGTGGTTGACGGCGCGCACGATCTCAATGCCCTCGTCGGCCGAGGTGAGAAAGTATTTGGGGTTTTCTTCGAGGTGAATGCACTCCAGCAGCAACCGCACCGGCTGGCCGGCGATCTGACGGCCTTCGACCAGTTTGGCAGCGCGCTTCAGGGTCTCGATCGAAGCCTGGTGCTGCTGCTCGCGTGTCAGCCCCGGAACCACGTTACCGGAAAGCACGATCATGGCCGGGCAGTCGAGGGTTTCCATGGGCTTGAGCGCCTCGCCGAGTTCGGCCAGAAAAGCATCGCGAGTTGCCGGATTGGCCACTCCGTTCGCCAGGCCGGCTGTCGCGTCAAAGCTGATCCCCAGGCGCTTTCGCGCGGCATTGGCGCTGGCAAATTGCGCCGGGGACCAGTGCTGGGCGTTGTACTCGCCCACCAACTCGACGTTGCTGTAGCCCGCCTCGGCAACTTTGGCCAGCCGCTGGTCGAAAGGCAGGTCGGTGAAAACCGTCCACAGCATCACGGAAAGAGGAAAGCTGGGCGCCTGAGACGCAGCGGCGCCATTGGAAGCAGCCCCCGCAGCGGCTGGAAGTGAAGGTGCTGCGGCGGAAAGTGCGGCCACGGCCAGCGATTGGGTAAAGGTGCGGCGGTTCATGCGTGTCTCCTAAGCTTTTCCCCCGGCCTTGCCGGAGCGTTTCAGTTCCTGCCAGTCTTTCTCGGTCTGGTCGGCGTAGAGGGAGCCGAACTTGGCCAGCGCCTCGGCGAATCCGTCCCCGGCGCCGATGTAGCCGGCCAGAA
>JBEKTB010000170.1:0-6797 GCA_049516495.1 Occallatibacter sp. | reverse complement strand
TGAACAACTGACCGGAACCAGGAGACCACCCCCAGAGTCCTCGCAAACGCCGCAGTGTTGGGTGCCCCAAATCTGGCTTTTCAGACAGGTAAGACCAAAAACCCCAACCGGCCCTCCCTCTTCGGTTCCGGCTGCCCCCAAAAGCCGTTTTGCATAAAATTACCCTCCCCCGGCGCACACTCTCAATAGAACGAAATTCCGAGCGGCAGGTGGCCCACTCATGAGGGTATCTGGACTGTGCCCCGTTCATCGCAGTCTCACCGCGATGAGCGGGCGGGCGCCACACATCTGCCACAACCAAAATGACTGGGTGGACCACGTCTGGATTCTCAGACATGGGAGGCCACGAACCTTAACCGGCTCTCCCCTTTTCGGACCGGGTGCCCCGGAGGCTGTTTTGCAGCTAATTACCAACCTTTGATGCACACTGCCAATAGAGCGAAATTCCCCAGACAGGTGGCCCACTCCCCGATCCAGCCACCCGCCTGACCTTTGCAAATAGGGAGGTCTGTACCCCATCGGGGCAAAGCTCCCGATACCGGGATGAGTGGGCCACCTGCCGGCTATTTCTGAAGGAATGCGAGAAGCTCCTGGTTGATTTCATCCGCATGTGTAGTGCATAGCCCGTGGGGGGCGGCGTCAATCACTTTCAGGGTCCCATTCTTGACGATCTTGGCGCTCAGCCTTCCCGAATCGTCGATCGGCACGATCTGGTCGGCATCTCCTTGAATCACCAGGGTTGGAACGTCGATCTTCTTGAGATCTTCCGTTTGATCCGTTTCGGAGAAAGCCTTGATGCAGTCATACGCACCAACGATCGAGGCTTGCATCCCTTGCAGCCAGAACGATTCCCGAACTCCCTCGGAGATTTTTGCTCCTGGCTTGTTGTAGCCATAAAACGGGAGACTCAGGTCTCTAAAGAACTGGGAACGGTCGTTGATGACACCGGCGCGGATATCATCGAAAACCGACAGCGGCAGACCGCCTGGATTCTTCTCCGTCTTCAGCATCAGCGGGGGGACGGCGGAAATCAGAACGACCTTGGCGACACGCTTCTGCCCATGACGCGCGATATAGCGGACAACCTCGCCTCCACCGGTGGAATGGCCGACCATGGTCGCATCCTTAAGATCGAGATGCTCTATAAGTTCAGCAAGATCGTCTGCATAATGATCCATATCGTTGCCTTGCCAAGGCTGGCCCGAGCGTCCGTGGCCGCGGCGATCGTGGGCGATAACACGATAACCTCGCTGCCCGAGAAATAACATTTGTGCGTCCCAGGCATCGGCGCTCAAAGGCCATCCGTGGGAGAAGGTGACGACCGGTCCCGTGCCCCAGTCCTTGTAGTAGATCGAGGTTCCATCTTTCGTGGTGAACATGTTCACTCTCTTTTCTCCTTCAATGCATCTCAATTTGGGTGCAGACGGCCCGCACACTCAGGTGAGAGCCGTCCGGCTCTCAAGAGGCGGCAGGAACGTAGGGGAAGGTCTTCGACGGTTTCGTGGTCACTGACTCCTTCCCGATCCCGAGGCTAATCGGAGTGTTCGCCGCGGTAGAAAACATGACATTGGGCGCGTTATCGGTGAGTGAACGGCCGTTCCACTCCGTGAAGCCGAGCGATGCCTGTGTGCCGACCTCGTAAGGAAGCATGTTGGGGAACAGGCGGTGCGCGATCTTTTCTCCATATCCTTGCGGGTCTTCAGACGTTCCGTATGCGGCAACCACGGCTGCAATCTTCTTGGAAAGTCCCTCCCCGTAGGTTGCGAAGTCGTCGGCTGGGCGTCCTGCATTGAGACGATTGCCGAGATCTTCGTTGTACTGTGCGAAGAGCGGCGGTATCATCGGAAGACCGATACGGTTAATCGAGCGCCATCCTCCCGCATCCGTGGCGAGCGAGGCCACTGCCCACACACCGATCCGGCGCTTGCCGCCTGCATCTGCGAGTAATTCGCTATCGGGCAGTTCCAGCACAATTGCGTACACGGTCTGACCGGCAAAAAAATTCTTCGCCTGGCTCGCATCCCAGCCAGCCAGGTCCACAACGGTGCCGTCATGGAACGCGTGACCCACTGCGTGTAGTACAGTCGGCTCAATCCAGAATGGGTCGCCAGCGTGGCCGGCCCAGGCGCGCACACCTGAGGGTGTGGTAACCGGCTCGTCCGTTACCCCCTGAGCGATGACCGTACCGACTGCGTGCGGATCGACAGCTTCTGCGCCGCGAATGCGCCGTATGGCATAGCGCTGCTTTCCTTGTTCGCCGCGCTCATCGAACGTGAGGCGGTAGGTCACCTCTTCAACAGCATCGCCGTTGAGATCGACCTTGAATTCGTACATGCCCTCCGGGTGGTAGCCGGGAATTTTGGCTTTCCCGAGAGAGTGGCAGACATTGATAACAAACACGGTGCCGACCTCGCCGCGGAATGCATAGAGATCGGTGATGTCAAGGCGAACGTCCTGCCGGGCAATGGGTGAGTCGAGATGGTGAGACATAAATCCCCCCTTTGTGATTGCGGAATCGGTTGAGGTTTGCGAATTTGATCGTGGATCGCCGAGGAACGACAGAGCCCGGGCGGCCAGGGGCAGGTTCGCCCCAACCGCGACGATTGCGCCGCCGATCATAACCCGCCGGCGCGATATGCCTGTGTCCTCGTTTCCATTTTTTTCAGAAACATCCAATCCTTCGGTTGATCGCATTTGCATGGTTACCTCCGGGTGTGATCTAAAGCGGGGTTGCGTGCGACCCTGCTTAAGTGCTGCGGATCCTGTGTATTGAGATAGTTGAGGTGAGTCGAGATGATGCGACACGCTTCACCGCCTTGCGACACAAATCGCGACGAAGACGAAGACGTCGGCAGGTAGCAAATCCTGAATTCCAGGGGATGCGAGTTTTTCGTGCGGCACCTGAGGTTTCTGAGCATGCGTCGAACATGAGGCAGAAATGCAGGTAGGGACGCGGGGAAGGGGCCCGTCGGCCTCTAGCTTGGCCGGACGCTAGAAATTTACGAATATCTGCAGTGCGGCGTCAAGTCAAAAAGCGCGCTAAGTTGCTGTTCCCCAAGACCGGTTATGGAACACTCTCGAAGGGTCTGGATCTTCAGACATGGGAGACCAAACCTAATCCGGCCCTCTCTTTTCAGACCGGGTGCCTCGCAAGCCGTTTTGCAGAGAATTAGCCTCCCTCGGCGCACTCTATCAATAGAGCGAAATTCCCTCGGCGCCCTTGGAGAGCCGCACCATGCGAACCGTCAGAAATATAACCGTAGCCGTCGACCCCGATCTCTACCACCAGACGCGAAAGGTTGCGGCCGAGTACAACACCTCGGTGACTGAGATGGTAAGGTACCTTCTCCTGATCCTGCCCGAAGCGGTGAAGGCCGCGCGCTTCCCCGGCGGCGCTCCGCAATTTGGCCTGGCCGTCGCTCGCGCAGCCTCCGCAGCCCCGCCAGCCGCGCCCGCTCCCTCTCTCCCGGCCAGCCCCGCCCCGGAGAAAAAACAAGTTTCGCCCTGTGCGCCTGTAAATGCCCATCATCCGGTTTCCAATCAGCCACTTGCAGCACAAACAGCGGCGGCCATACAGAATAAGTATTTCAGTATTCCCACCCTGAAGACCATCATTTCAAAGGCCTTGCGAGTCATTCCATAAATCGCGCCTTCTGCCGCTGGTTTTCAGTAAAACACCCGGCAGGATAAGCAGAAATCCAATAAAATCAATACATAAGGCGGCTCACTCTAAAGATGCGCTATACGACACAATTCCTACTTTCGGCCATGGCTGCGGCGCAGTTTCCCGCCCCCGATGCGCCCGAGATTGCCTTTCTAGGCCGTTCGAACGTGGGCAAATCCAGCCTGCTGAACACGTTGGCGGGCGAAAAAGCCGCCAAAGTCTCTTCCACGCCCGGCCGCACACGGGCCATCAACTTCTTCGCGCTTCTCGACTCCGGGCAGCGGCGCAAGCTGGTCTTTGCCGACTTGCCCGGCTACGGTTACGCCAAGATCTCCAAGTCCATTTCCGCGGGCTGGCCGGAGTTCATCGAGCCCTACCTGGCCATTCGCTCCATGCTTAGACTGTGCGTCTGCCTGGTGGATTCGAATGTGCCGGCGCAAGAGAGCGACCGCAAGTTGATCGACTGGCTGAGGGCCGCCGGCCGCGACTTCGCCGTGGTCGCCACCAAGATCGACCGGCTCAGCGGCAACGAGCGCTCCCGCAACCTGCTGGCTCTGAAGAAGGGTCTGGAACTGGACGAGGTGCTGCCCATCTCTGCGAAAACGGGGTACGGGGTGAAGGAACTCTGGGCCCGGATCGAAGCCGCGGGCGGCGAGCCAAGCTGAGCCTAACCAGCGCTCTCACGGACTCCGGGCGGCGATGGATGGACGAGAAGGCTTTCCTCCCCGCGATTGAAACTCATCCAGACCGGCACCCCAATCTCTCCGCGCTCGACCGCCAACTGGACGCGCGCAAGGAACAGCCGCGCACTCTGAGGTGAGCAGTTGACCACGCGAACGTTCTGCGCCTGCCGGCCCATGTAGCGTGCACCCAGCAGCAGCCAGCGGCGGACGGCCCAGGCGTCCGGGCTAGGGTCCTCGCGCAGGCATGCGATCGCGATGGCGTCCAATTTGGGCATCCAGATTGCCGGAGCGGAGGTGACGTGGAAGGTCAGCAGGGCCAGGTCTTCCGGCGGTGCGGTAAATTCCACTGTTCTTGCGCCCTGGTCCAGGAATAACGTTCGCTCCGGTGCGTCCGGCGCGTCGGGCCGCAACAGGTCGGGTTGTACGCCGCGCTCGACCATCTCCCGCTCCACCGTCTCGGGCGCCAAGCCCACGCAGACCGCGACCATCTGCCGTTTGCGAATTTCGTTCTTCAGGATGCGGAGGGCTTCATCGACCGAATTCACCAGGAAGTCCACCACTCCATCGCGAACGGCCTGCTTCTGCACCGCCTGGTCGGCTGTCGCGGTCAGCGAGGCGGCGCCGGCTATGTTTGCCGCCATCACCAGCGCACTTGCTCCCGAGTCCAGTTCTCCGGCGTAGAGGAGATTGCCGCCAAGGCCGAATTCAACATCCACGGCGTCGGCGGGCGGCGTCAAGCCGGCGTAGAAACGCTCAACCAGAAAGATGAACTTGAATGCGGTCGTCAGATCTGGATTATCAGGCATAAGAAATTGTCGAAAGGCGGGGAAATTGAGGTCCGAGAGCGGGGTCCGGCGCACTCTGCCGCGTTCCCAAGAAATATACCGCAGAGGGTGAGGGGCCGTATCGGTTGTCGAGCTTGTGCATGGGCTACGCGGGGGACGGAGCTGAACCCAAGTCCGAGGATGATTCGTAAAAGAGCATACCGCAGGAACTGGCCAGGCTGCAGGAAATCTCTGGATGAATGGCGAAATTACCGAAAAGCGTGCCGCAGGGCCCAAAGGCCGACCTCATTCTACGGCGTTTACGACACGGCCCAAGGGGTGCCCCGACACTTGGGGCGAAAGGCAAGCTTCTGCGGAAGCCGCAAAAACCGGCACCATCGACCAGACGCCGGCATTCAACGCCGGGGGATCCGGTTCAGGCTCACCAGGTGGAGTACGGCTGTCCGTCGGTGCCTAGTTCCTGCGATCCCGAGTGAACGTCGTCAACGCCGGGGTCGGTCTGATCCAGCGAATGCATCGAGTCGCCGGTGTCGGTGACCCAACTGTCCTTGGTCCGGGTGAACGGGTCCTCGGGGATCTCCTTCAGATAGCCGTCCTGGATCAGGTCGTCGAGCGACTGCGGCGCCTTCTGTTTATCCATGGTGTAGGAGTCGATGGCCGCTCGCAGCACGTGCAGGTCCTCCTTGAGCGCCGCCTCTTTGGCCACCTTGATGGCGCTCTCGAACTTGGGAATGGCCACCATGGTCAGAATCCCGATGATGATCATCACGATCATCAGCTCGATGAGAGTAAAACCCGCGTCTTGTTTTCGAATCCTGCGCACTGAAACCTACCCTACCAATCCGAATATTTGGTCCCGTCCAGGGCTGTCCCCTGCGACTTGGAATACACGTCGAAGACGCTCTGCCCGCCGTAGGAGTCCGACTTGGGATCGTCCTGCATGGAGCGCAATCCCCACTCTGCCTTGCCGGTCATGGGGTCTACCGGAATCCGGCGCAAAAACTTGACCTTCTTGCCCTGCACGTCCACGCCGTTCACCAGCGTCTCAAGATCGGGCGGATAGCCTTGGCTGTCCACCTTGATCTGGAAGGCGTTCTTGTCGGCGGCGTCCTTGTAGTGGTCGATGGCGTCGCGCATCTGCCACAGATAATAGCGGAGCATCCGCTCGTTGGTGCGCTTCACCTGGAAGCGCACGACAGGCACCGCGGCCGAGGCCAGGATCGACAGAATCGCCACGGTCACAATCAACTCGACCAGTGTAAGGCCCCGCTCCCGACTGCGGCCGTTCCGGATTGGCGGTGCTTCTCTCATCGATACTGCGCTCCCAGGGGAACCGGCGGCGATTGAGAATCTTGGTCTCCCATCCCTTTGGCGAGCTTTGCAAGCAAAAGGGATGGAAAAGCCAGTCATTGCCGGGCGTCCAATCTCATTGCCCTACTGCACCGTAACGGCGACTCGAGCGCCTTGCGCCGGCAACTGCTGCTGGGCGCTGTTGACCGCTCCCGGGTGGGTGATGGTGACGAAGGTCTCTCCTGCGACCTTGGCCTGGAAACTGAGGACGCAAACCGTGCCGGTTCCGCTCACCCCGGCGGATCCCGGCGGACGCGAGGCGTTGATCATGATCGAGCCCGGCCCTTCGTCGCGGTGCACCAGGGCCACAGGCTG
>JBEKTB010000169.1:0-6843 GCA_049516495.1 Occallatibacter sp. | reverse complement strand
CACCATCCGGCATTCGATTCCTCTGCCGAACTCTCAGCCTCAATCCACGGACCCAACTCCACCTCCCGCCCATCCCCCGCCGGATTCTGATAGGCGTTATCGATTGTGTACGAGGGGTAATCTCACCGTTGTTGGCGAATATCTATCTGCACTACACGCTCGATCTGTGGATACAGGCATGGCGGCGGCAACCGGATTGCGGCGAGGTGATCGCAGTGCGTTATGCCGACGACAGTGTTTTGGGCTTTCAGAAGAAGAAGACAGCTGAGCGGTTCCTGAGTGAAATGCGGGAACGGCTGGCGAAGTTCGGTCTATCCTTGCATCCCGATAAAACGCGGTTGATTGAATTCGGGCGGTTTGCCGAAGAAAATCGTCGCGCACGAGGGCAGAGAAGGCCGGAGACCTTCGACTTCTTGGGCTTCACGCACTGTTGCGGTAAAGACCGACAAGGGTTCTTTCAAGTGAATCGCTTGACGGTCAAGAAACGCATGCGCGCCACCCTGGCGGCCATCCGCGAAACCCTGCTCCTACGCCGGAATGAACCTGTTGCGGTGGTTGGTGCCTGGCTGAATCGCGTTGTATCGGGATACTTCCGATATTACGCGGTCCCCACAAACCTGAAACGGTTAGCGAGCTTCCGGACTGAGGTCTGTCGAACTTGGCGGCATGCACTGCGCCGCAGGAGCCAGCGGACCCGAATGACCTGGGAGCGCTTTAATCGGACCATCAATCAATATGTTCCACGCGTCCGGGTATTGCATCCCTACCCCGATGGTCGCTTCAAAGCGTCACATCCGACCTTTGGCAGGAGCCCCATGCGGTAATGCCGCTCGTGGGGATCTGTGCGGGGGGCGAGTCGTGAGATTCGTCCCTACCGCGACCGAACAACGTCCGCGGAATTCTGGGTCTACGCTAACCGCCCGGCGCTTCCATCGAATCGCGCGCACTGGTCTTCCGGCACAGAAACGCACTTGAATTGCGCCTCAAGCGAGTCCTGATCCTCCGCTTCGACTGGAGATCCGTCTACGCCCCAGCCGGCGGTGCGCCCGTCGATCCCCTTACCACCAGGCTGGTCGAGACCAGAAATTCGCGCTGAATCTTGGCCGGGACCGGCTCCTCGGCCTGCTGGCGAAGAGCCTCGAAGGCGGCTTGGGCCAGGTCGTGGCGCGACAGACGAATAGTGGTCAGCGGGGGCAGAGTGAACTCGGCGAAATCGATGTCGTCCAGGCCGATGACCGACAGGTCCTGGGGCACGTGCAGGCCGGCATTGTAGGCGGCGCGCAGCACACCGATGGCGGTCATGTCGTTGGAGCACAGGATGGCCGTGGGAGGCGTGGCGAGCGCGCGCAGCTTTCCAAACCCGATCACGCCGCCCTTGAGCGTGTGGTCGCACTCGATGATCCACTTCTTCTCGACTTCCAGCCCAACCTCTTCCATTGCCCTGCGGTAATCGTTTTCGCGGGTAATGGCCGAGTGCAGCTTGTAAGGTCCGGCGAGAAATGCGATCTTGCGATGGCCCAGCTCCACAAGATGGTTCACGGCCTCGCGAATTCCGGTGTTGTAATCCAGCAGGATGGTGCTGACCTTGGGGTCTGACAGCCGGAACTCGGCAAGCACCATGGGAATGTCGCGGTGCACCAACTGGTCCAGAACAGGCTCTTCCGCGCCGAAACTGAGCACCGCCACGCCATCCACCTTGCGCTCCAGCATGCGGCGCACACAGTTGGCCAGGATGGCGGGGTCGCTGTTCGACGAACTGACCAGGATCTCGTATCCGTGGGCCACTGCGACCTCTTCAAAGCTCTGGATCAGTTCCGGGAAAAAGGGATTGGTAATGTTTTCAACAATGATGCCGAAAAGCCGGCTGCGGCCTGAAACCAGGGTGCGCGCGTGGGTGTTGGGAAAGTAGTTCAACTGCTCGATCGCCTGCCAAACCCGCTTGGACAGCCGGTCGCTGACCGCCGGAGAACCGTTGACCGTGCGGGAGACAGTAGCAATGGAAACCTTCGCCAGGGCGGCGACGGTGCGAATATCGGGAGTCTTGGCGACTGTCTTGCGCGTTCCTTTTCGAGCCACGAACCAATCCTAGTGCAGATGAGAATGAATTACAGCAATGTTATTGCATTTCAGGCGCTTTGCGGCATCAATCCGCTTCCGGATCGGGAATCCGGAGTCGCCAACCACCCCGAGGCGGCTCACTGAGTTCGAGATTTGTCCGGCTCTCGTTCAGCAGCCTTGGTCGAAACCGCGTGACTAACCGTCAGAAAGCAGCAGACGAAGATCGCGCAGGTTCTGGCCGGTGGGGCCGGTAACCACGGCATCGCCCAGGGCGGTGAACATCGGGCAGGCATTGAAGGCGGCCAGCGAGGATTTCAGGTGGAATCCGAACATATGGGCGCGGGTTACGGTGGTCGGGTCGGCAATGGCTCCGGCAGACCGCGTGTTGCCGTCGATGCCATCGGAGCCGGCGCTGAGCACGGTCAGCCGTTCGCCGGGATGGCTCTCCAACTCCAGCGCACAGGCCATGGCAAACTGCTGGTTGCGGCCGCCGGCGCCGGGGGGTCGGTCGAGCTTGACCGTCACTTCACCCACTGAGATCAGGCACAAACGTGGATGCACGGCGCGCAGGGCATGGAAGCGCTCCAGCAGATAGCGGGCCGCGTCGGCGTAGTCCCAGTCGTCGCAACTGTTGTCCACCACCACGTGGAAGCCGGCCTTCTGTGCCAGCGCACGGGCGTTTTCCGCCAGATCGTGGCTGGAGAGCAGAATTTCGAATACCGAATCGCGGAAAGATTCCTCTTCGCCAGACATGGTGGCCGCCGCCGTAACCCGGCGCGCAAGCACCGCATCGGTCCACGGCATCTTGGGAAAGAAGGGCGGACGCCAACCCTTGTTGCCGGGCGATTCGGGAAGGTCGACGCGTTCGAAGAAGTTGCGGATGGAAGCCGGCAGCTTGGGCGCCAGGTCGTACTTGGCCAGAATGGCGCGTACGTCGCTCACGGTCGAGTGATCGGGCGAGGTGGGACCGGAAGACAACGCGTCCAGCGAGCGCAGCGGCACGTCCGGCACCAGCAGCGAGACCTTGGCAGCGTCCGGCGCGGCGATTGCCAGGCGCCCGCCCTTCACGGCGGAAAAATGCTTGCGGAGGGTGTTGATCTCACCGATGGGCGCGCCCGAGGCCAGCAGCAACTGGTGGAAGGCGATGGTGTCGTCCAGCGAGATGTGCGAGTCCAGCGGCAGGTCAAACATGGCCGATCCGCCGCCGGAGATGAGGAAGAAAATGAGCGTACCCTTCTTGGCCTTTTTCAACATTGCCAGCGTGGCGCGCGCCGCCTCAAAGGACTCTTCGTTGGGCAGCGGATGTCCTCCCTCGAAGTAGCGAAAGCGCCAGTCGCGGCTCTTGGGCAACTGGTTGGAGCAGCAGATGCCGCGCAGACCCTGGCGGCGGCTCATGCGCGCGAGAAGAGTATCCAGCATGGGCCCGGCCGCCTTGCCCAGCGCGATCACAAAAATCTTCTTGTAGCTGGAGAGATCGATCGTTGCCGGTCCGCTGCCGTCGGGCAGAAGACGATGCAGGGTATTGCCCTCAAAGCGAATGCGGCGGTCGAAGGCGGAGGCAATACTGCAGGCAGCCACAGCGCCGGTGAAGATCCCGTTGGCCGTGGCGTGCAGGGTGTCGAGGGCAGAGTCACCGACCGGGGTCATCGTAGTTGCTCCTTCAGCCAACCCGCGAGCGCCGATTGCAGCGGCTCAAGTTGACCTGTAAAGAAGTGATCGGCGCGGGGAAGGAGCACCAGTTGTTTGGGTTCGGCTGCGGCGGCGGCCACTTGCTCCAGCTGTGCGGCTGGCGCGTATTGGTCGTTCTCACCGCACAGAAAAAGCTTGGGAATTGTGCAATCGTGCAGGAAGGAATAGCTGTATTTCCGGCCCTCAGCTTGGGTGGGCAGCCCAAGCGCGGCTAGGGCGCGGATTTTCCTCTGAATGGGTGAGGGTCGACAACAAGCGTTGAGCGCCATGGCGGCGCCGAAGCTGAAACCCACCACGACCAGCGGCCGTTTGTATTCGTTTTCAAGCCAATCCAGCGCCGCCATCACATCCCCGGTTTCCGCCTCGCCGTCGTGCTCCCCCTGGCTCAACCCCGTGCCACGAAAGTTGAAGCGCAAAACCGGCCAACCCAGGCCCCACTCCGGCTCGTTGAGGGCCTTCATGGCGTGGTAAACCACCTTGTTGTGCATCGAACCGCCGCCCAGGGGATGGGGATGGCAGGCCAGCGCAGCAAACGGCGCGTCCTGCGCGCCTTCATTCACCAGCGCCTCCAGGCGTCCGGCGGGGCCAGCCAGACTCACGCTGCGCAGAACGGCAGGCGAGGAAGTCGTATTGGGTCGGGCTGGTGCGGCTTGCGTGGTCATCCCACACACCATTCTACGCGCAGGCGGCGTATCCATACTGTCCGGAATGCTTGCTGTTCGCGGTTCGGAAGCCGGCGCCCGCATTCTGATCCAGACAAAGGGAAGCCGTATCAACCAATGGGACAATAACCCTCATAGCGTATTCTGGCAGCATCATGTCCGATCCTCAGGCTGCCAATTCCACCATCGATTCCCCCATAGATCCCATCCGTCTTACCCGTCAACTGTGCGAAATCGAGTCCACAACCTACCACGAGGGCGCGGTGGGCGATTATCTTGCCGATTTTCTGTCCGAGCTCGGATGGGAAGTCGAGAAGACGCCAGTCCCCCAGCCGCGTGAGAGCGTCACTGCCAACCCGCGCTGGAACGTATATGCCGGAATCGCCGGCCAGACTCCGGACCTGGTCTTTTCCACGCACATGGACACTGTGCCGCCCTATATCCCCTTCAGCGAGGACGCTGACTTTCTCTACGGCCGCGGGGTCTCAGACGCCAAGGGCATCATCGCCGCCCAAGTGGCCGCGGCCGAAGCTCTGCGCTCGGCGGGGTTCCGTGTCGGCATCCTGATTGTCAGCGGCGAAGAGCGCGATTCGGCCGGCGCCGGAGTTGCCAATCTCGCGCCCAAAGGCAGCCGTTTCCTCATCAACGGCGAACCTACCGACAACCGCCTCGCCCTAGCCTCCAAGGGCGCTCTCCGCGCGTCGTTCAAGGCCACCGGCAAGATGGCCCACTCCGCCTATCCCGAGTTGGGCGAAAGCGCTGTTCACAAAATGATCGAGGTATTGGCTAAGGTGCTGGCCCTCCCCTTGCCGGAGCTTGAAGGCATCGGTCCCAGTACGCTCAACATCGGCCAGATCAGCGGCGGCCACGCCCCCAACGTCGTTGCCGACAAGGCTGAGGCCCAGGTGCTGGTTCGTCTCGTAGGGGACTCGGCCCCGGTGAAAGCCGCGCTGCAGCAAGCCGCGGCTGGCCTGGCTGAGGTCGACTTCACCCTTGACGTTCCCTTCGTTCGCTTGCGCGCCATCGAAGGCCTTCCCACCATGGTCGCCAAGTTCTCCACCGACATTCCGCAGTTGACCAATTGGGGCGAACCGCTGCTCCTCGGCCCCGGCTCCATCCACGTAGCCCACACTCCCTTTGAGAAGCTGGCCAAGAAGGAGCTTCTGGAGGCGGTGGAGCTTTACATTCAGGTAGCCAGGCAGTTGCTGGCCTGATGTCGCGGCCACACATTTGGTCCGCCTCGTCCTGCGCCCATCCAATGCAAACTAGGTTTGGAAGCCGCGGGCGAGTGTCTTCAATGGTCTCCGTGAGTTGCGGTGCCCAGGTGGAAACGCCGGTCGCCCGCGCAACAGCGGCTGCACTCACGCTGCGGGCGACGACAAGCCGCACGAAGGGCCTGTAGCCCAACGGTTAGAGCAGGGGACTCATACGCGGATTTTTGCTCTTTCTGCAAGTCCTTCATAATTCGACTATTATCCGGTGACTGCATGCTTCCAATAGACTTGGTATCGATGCGTCCCAGCGCACCGGTGCGCACAGGATCGCACCCGGGTCGGGTACAGGCGGCAAGTGGCCAAATAATGGCCACCAGGATTCCTGTGCAATCATGTGCAATTCCAGCTCGCGCTTTACGTGAGAGGGTTCGAACCACCCAACTGGGGGTCATGGCAGAGCTAGGCCCGGTTCCCTTGGTCGATTGGGTTGGTAAATTGCTGGTTCGCGATTAATCTGGGTTCGCGGACAGACATATTTGATACTTTAGCGCTGCGCCAACCGGACTCAGCGTACCCGTCGTATGGATGGAGCATTCTCGAACTGTACTCACCCACGCAACCCAGCATTATCTCGAATCGGACGCCACGGTCAGTTCGGATCTGGGTAGCAGGGAACAGCCCAGGCGCACGCGCGGTCCGTCGTCACTCGGGAGGACGGTAGTGCATCGCTCTCGCATTCGTCCCAGGGGCGATGTGGTCGGCACGCAAAAGATCCGGGTCGGTGTTGGAAGTATTGCAAAAGGTTTCGCGTGGAGTTATGCAGCTTCATTTGTGGGCACGGTTAATTCGATCTCACGGATTTCAATAGGTCCTGGATTGCGTCGTCGACAATTTCAACAAACACTCCGAAATAGATTCCTATGCACATACCTAGCAAACACCCGAATATCGTTCCGCTAATCGCGCCTAGATTTCGCAGGGGGTCAGAAACAGTGAATCCGACGACTCCACCAAACACTGCACATACAAGCGCACCGCCGGTTGCAGCACAGAGAGCGCCTTCGTCACTTTTGTAACGCCTTCTCAACAAAAGCCACGCGATTCGTTTTCCGATGCACTGGAGACACTGATCGGCAAGGTCCCAAAAACCAAGTGTTAGAACTTTCATTCACGCCCCTTTCTGGTCCGAGAACGGTATCGCAGCGATACATACGACGGCT
>JBEKTB010000168.1:0-6874 GCA_049516495.1 Occallatibacter sp. | reverse complement strand
GTGGCGGAAGATGTCGCGCCGCAGGTCGAACATGAGCTTCTGGCCGGTCCACTGCATCAGGTAGGTTTGGATAAACTGGAAGAGATACGCGGCCAGCAGGACGGCCAGGTAGATTTCGGCCAACTGTGTGATGCCGGTTGCCGGATCGGGGCTGAGACGGCGAGTGAGCGCATTATTGATGCCAAGCCCGCGCGCCAGAAGGTCCTGGGCATGGGATTCACCGCTGATGTGGAAGTAGCGGTCGATGCCCACCATGATCAAGTAGGGACCGGCGACGTCGCACAGGGACTTGATGCTGATGGCCACAGTGGAGATGGCGGCCTGAACCCAGTAGGGGCGCAGATAGTGGCCAAGCCTCCGCATCAGCCGGGAGTCGTAAATCTTGCCGACAGGGTCCTCATCGGGCTTTTTGGGCTTCTTTTGTTCTTCTTCGGCCATCGGCTGGGTGGGGCTCCCACTCTTATTGTACGGGGCGGGAAAGAAATTGGCGCGGGCTCGACGTAGCGAAGTCCACCAGAACGGCAGCGAGCGAACCCACGCCGAAGCAGGGATCGCGAACAACCAGGCTTGCGGCAGCCGGGACCGGAAAAGGGGCTGAATGCAACCGGTTTGCAGCGGAAGCGGTCCGTGGCCTGCCCGGTGAAGCGCAAACGACGCTGGGGCCACCATTTACACTGGTAGACGGAGATTCCTGTGTTTTTTGATAAAGTCCTGACAAAGATTTTCGGAACTGCGAACGAACGGCTCATCAAGCGGCTGACGCCGGTGGTGGCTGTCATCAATTCCCTTGAAGAAGATACGAAACAGCTTACGGACGAGCAACTCCGGGCAAAGACCAAGGAGTTCCGCGAGCGGATTGCGGCCCGGGTGGAAGGGATCAAGGACGCAGCCGAGTTGAAGACGGCCGAACGGGCTGCCCTGGACGAGATTCTTCCTGAAGCCTTTGCGGTGGTGCGCGAGGCGGGCTGGCGCGCGGTGCAGATGCGTCACTTCGATGTGCAGCTGATCGGCGGCATGGTGCTGCACCAGGGCAAGATCTCGGAGATGAAAACCGGCGAAGGCAAGACGCTGGTCGCGACCCTGGCCTGCTATTTGAATGCCCTTGCCAGCCACGGCGTGCACGTGGTCACGGTGAACGATTACCTGGCCAAGCGCGACGCCGAGTGGATGGGCAAGATTTACGAGTTTCTGGGGCTGACCGTCGGCGTGATCGTCCACGACCTGGACGACAACGAGCGGAGAGCCGCGTACGCCGCCGACATTACCTACGGCACCAATAATGAGTTCGGCTTCGACTACCTGCGCGACAACATGAAATTCGAGATAAAAGATTGCGTGCAGCGCGGGCACTATTACGCGATCGTCGACGAAGTTGACTCGATCCTGATCGACGAGGCGCGCACGCCGCTGATCATCTCCGGCCCCACCGACCAGACCACCGACAAGTATGCGCGGGTGCGCAAGATCATTCCCGCCCTGGAGAAGGGCGAGGAGATCGAAGCCAGCGATTCCCGGCGCGTGGCCGAGCTTGGCCTTCAACTCCGGGAGGGCGAAAAGTTCCTCACCGGCGACTACATCGTGGACGAGAAACAGCGCACCATCGGCGTCACTGATGAGGGCTGGGTCACCATCGAAAAGGAGCTGGGCATCGGCAACATTGCCGACGCCGAAAACTGGGAACTCAAGCACTACGTCGAAACCGCCATCAAGGCCCACGCGCTCTACAAGCGGGACGTGGACTACGTGGTCAAGGACGGCGAAGTCATCATCGTGGACACCTTCACCGGACGCCTGATGCCGGGCCGGCGCTGGTCCGACGGCCTGCACCAGTCCATCGAAGCCAAGGAAGGCGTCAACATCCGCAAGGAAGACCAGACGCTGGCCACCATCACCTTCCAGAATTACTTCCGCCTCTACAAGAAGTTGAGCGGCATGACAGGCACGGCCGAAACCGAAGCGGCCGAGTTCGAGAAGATCTACAAGCTGGAGATCGTCGTCATCCCCACCAACAAGCCGATGCTGCGGCTTGAAAATCCGGACGTGGTGTACCGCACGGAAAAGGAAAAGTACAAGGCCGTCGCCGACGACATCGCCATCCTGCACGAGAAAAAGCAGCCGGTGCTGGTGGGAACCACCTCGATTGAAAAGAGCGAGCGGCTGTCCGGAATTCTGGCGCGCAAGGGCGTAAAGCACGTGGTGCTGAACGCCAAATTCCACGAGAAGGAAGCCGAGATTGTGGCCCAGGCCGGGCGCTTGGGGATGGTGACCATCTCCACCAACATGGCCGGCCGCGGCACGGATATTCTGCTGGGCGGCAACCCGGACTTCATGGCACGCCAGGAGTTGGTGAAGAAGAGCAAGGCGCGGGCCATCAGCGTGGCCGAAGGCGCCATCAACCCCATGGCGCCGGCGGGGTTCCTGCGCTTCTATTATCAGGGGCAGGAATTCGAGATTGCCGAGCCGGAGTGGACGGAGGTCTTCAAGGTCCATGCCGAATCGGCGCACCAGGAGCACGACCAGGTCATCGAGTCCGGCGGCCTGTTCATCCTGGGCACGGAGCGGCACGAGTCGCGGCGCGTCGACAATCAGCTCCGGGGCCGTGCCGGACGCCAGGGCGATCCCGGCGAATCGCGGTTCTACCTGTCGCTCGAAGACGACCTGATGCGCATCTTTGCCAAGCAGTGGGTTTCGACGCTGCTGGAGCGGCTGGGCATGGAAGAAGGCGTGCCCATCGAGTCGAAGATGATTTCAAATCGGATTGAAGGCGCGCAGAAAGCCGTCGAAGCGCAGAACTTCGAATCGCGCAAACACCTGCTCGAATACGACGACGTGATGAACAAGCAGCGCGAGGCGGTCTACGGCCTCAGGCGGGCGCTTCTCGAAGAGGCCGACCAGCGGGAACTCATCCTGGAAGATTATGTCGGCGGAATTCTGAGCACCATGCTCGATGAGTTTGCGGGCGAGAAGGTGCGCCCCGACCAGTGGAACGTGAAGGGCCTCGAAGAAAGGCTCGTTGGCCAGTTCGGACTGAGTTTGAAAGCGTCGGGGATCAATCCGGTGGAGCTGAGCCGTCACGAGCTGGGCGACGCAATCTTTGAGAAGTTGAAGGAACAGTACGAAGCCAAGGAGAAGATTCTTGGGGCCCAGACCATGCGCTACCACGAGCGGATGGTGATGCTGAGCGTGATCGACGGGCTGTGGAAGGACCATCTGCTGGGGATGGACCATCTGAAGGAAGGCATCGGACTGCGCGGCTATGCGCAGAAGGACCCGCTGGTGGAGTACAAGAGCGAGTCCTACGACATGTTCGAAGCCATGATGCTCAAGTTCCAGGAGGACACGGTCCGGTTCCTGTTCCGGATGCAGATTCTGGGGCCCGACGGGCAGCCGGTGGATGAAACTCCACGGCCGAGCCGCGTGGTTCCTCCCGCGCCTCCGGTGGCCAGCGCCGCCAAGCCACTCACTCTCGACGCGGAGCCGCGAGAGATTTCAATTCCCACGCGCCAGCCCTCCACCACCATCGACGCTTTGGAGAAGGAGTTCCATCGCAAGAAGCTGCGTGACCTGGAAGCGGCCAGCATGGCCGGTGGCGGAAACGGGAACCAGCAGTCGCAGCGGCGGACGGGCGAAAAGGTCGGCCGCAACGACCCCTGCCCTTGCGGCTCAGGGAAAAAGTACAAGAAGTGCCACGGAGCCGAAAAGTAGAACGGCAATTCAATGGAGACGCGAGGGCGGGGAGACTTCCCCGCCCTCGTTTGTTTTCGGTTCAAGTTTCAACAAAACTCTGGGTGCCCCATCCTTGAATCGCTTCTTGATTCAAGGGTGGGAGAACATAAGTCCATCTCGCCCGTAAACAGGAAGGCAGATTCTGCCTTAGAGGGCGAAGTCAACAACCACATCCACCGTGGCGTTGCCCGCGCCAGGCGCGAATTTCCATTTACGCACGGCATCTGCCGCAGCGGGCGAGAGCATCTGGTTGCCGCTGACAGGTTTCACGTCGGTGACCTTGCCCTCAGGGTCCACAGTGACCTCCAGATGAACAGCTCCGGCAATCCTCAGGCGTTTCGCGATCTCGGGATAAACGGGGGCGACCCGCGATTTGATGGCGCGCTCGTTCACCGCCATGGCTGGGATGGCGAGCGCCACCACCAGCGCCAGCGCGGCCGCCTGCATCAGCCGCACACCGGCCTGCCGCAATCCGCTGGAACGAAACTCGAAGCAACCTTTGCTCATGGAGCCCCCTGACATTTTCAAAACCGCTTGCAGGGGTTATCGGCTGCGTCGGGGGGAACATGAGTGGATTTTCAGAATCTGAATTTCAACTTATTTCCGGCATCCTTTCGGAATGGATATACAAGCTGGGATCCGGTCATGGATCCTGAATCCGAAACTCGTCGCCGCGTGTTTCCTTCCACGCTCTTGCAGAAATAAAGTGCCGCCCGGCGCACAATGAACCATGGAGGACAAACTGAATGTTTCCCCATTCCGCACCGTGGAGTCCTTCGCTGCAACTAACTCCCCCCGAAGGACCACCCCTACCCCCCTCACCAGAGGTAACATCTTCGATAGCACTAAAGTCCACATTGAAGTAATTAACCTGCAATCAATAACTTGCTCTTCACCGTCGCTCAAGAGGCGCCGTCGGAACGATAACTACTATATGGCAACTTCCGGGTTGGCGGTTCCGAGTTGGCGGTTAATCGCTTCAATCAAACTCAAACACGCTGTCATGCTGAGCGCAGCGAAGCATCTGCGGTTGCTTTTTTCCAAACTTCCGGATTGGCGGTGACACAGGCTCGA
This sequence comes from Occallatibacter sp., assembly GCA_049516495.1. Lineage (GTDB taxonomy): Bacteria > Acidobacteriota > Terriglobia > Terriglobales > Acidobacteriaceae > Telmatobacter. The sequence continues at coordinate 2,074 of JBEKTB010000168.1, read as the reverse complement.
TAAAATTAGGCCGATTTCTTAAGTGAAGAAAGATGGGCAACTCCAGAACCATCGCAGTAAACCAAGCGAGTCTCCAGTCCCCAACGTGCATCAGGAACACGATCCCTACGGCCAAATGCACAGGCAGTAGGCAGACGGTGAGCATCCAAAATCGCTGCCGTCTAAGGAATTGCCGACTTGTGTTGAGGAAGAACGCAAAGAGAACCGCTGTATCAAGAGCTAGGCCGCCCCACCGGATATATGTGTCATGGCCTACAGAAAATGCGAAGGCAATCCCCAAGACTGACATCCCAAGCACTAAAGGCACGATAATCAGGACATCGCATGCGGTCAGATGATTCGGATCGAACTTCTGGCTTTGGGTGATCTTCATCGGCGTCCAGTCGAGTGAATCCTTAGGATAAATCGTGTTGCGGTCGAGTCGTCGCTAATCCGGAAGTTACCTGGAGTTACTCAATAAACACAGCAGAGTCTGCGCAAAGCCGCGAGCTTCTGGTTCTTGCCTGAAAAGTCCCATTCCTGTCCAAATGCCTTTCCTCTTGCCCAATCTATATCCCGAGAATTCCAGTTCTCAGGCAAATCCCTTTGAGGGACTCGAAGCTCGATCCTGCGCATCATTCCTGAAAGACATGCTCTGCCGATTGCCGATTGCTAACTCTTCTCGCGCGCGCAGGCGGCGAAGGTCAGGTCCTGGGCGGCGGAATTATGCTGCTCGCGCCAGAGATCGAAGAGGCGGCCGTAACTCAAAGTGATGTACTGCGAAGGATCGATGCCCAGAAGGCGCGCGGCGCGGTCGATCCAGTCGGCGGAGCCTTCGAGTTCGGCATAGTTACCGATGGGGGTTTCATCGACCACGCAATGGCCTTCGCCGTCGTGCCATTCGGTGCGCCATTTTTCGTAGCGGAAGGCGGCGACCAGTCCAAGGGAGCGAAAAACCTCGGCCAGGGCTGCGCCGTCGGCAACTTCGGTCTCGGTCTCGATGCGGTGCTTGTGGGTGTCTTCGCCGGGGCCAACGTCGGGCAGGCGCTTGTGGGTCAGCAGGTAGCGGCCGGCGTAGTCGCGGATGCGGAGAATTTCTGTGCGGGCGCGCATCTGGCGGTCGGGCGTGTCGTAGAGCACGTTGCTCTCGAAGGAGCGCGGGGTTTCGAGGCGGAAGCCGGCGGCTTCCAGGCGCTGGGCGAGGCTGTCCAGATCGTCCACGCGGAATTTGATTTCGGTTTCGATGGGCATGTTAAGCAGTGAGTATACGGCTTGTGGCGGCTGGCCGAGCGAAGAGGCGACAATAAGCAGGTGAAGACATTGCGATTGAGCGTAGACCCGGCGCACTTGGAAACCGCCGCCGCCCAGGAAGCATTGGAGCGCGGAGCCGCGATTTTGCGGGCGGGCGGGCTGGTGGCCTTCCCCACGGAGACCGTTTATGGGCTGGGAGCGAATGCGCTGGATGCGGCGGCTGTGGGTCGGATTTTTGCTGCAAAGCAGCGGCCGTCCTGGGACCCGGTGATTGTGCACGTGGCCGGCGAAGCCATGCTGGAAGGCCTGGTGCGCGAGGTTCCGGAGGCGGCGCGCAAGCTGATGGCCGCGTTCTGGCCGGGACCGCTGACACTGCTGCTGCCGCGCACCGCCCTCGTCCCGGACGCGGTGACGGCCGGACGACCGCTCGTTGGGGTGCGCATGCCGTCGCATCCCGTGGCCCTTGAGCTGATCCGGCGGGCCGGGGTTCCCGTGGCCGCGCCCAGCGCCAACACCTTCAGCCACATCAGCCCGACGACCGCCGCGCATGTGCTCGCGGACCTGGATGGGCGGATCGACGCGATCGTGGACGCGGGGCCTGCGGAGCATGGCGTCGAGTCCACGGTGCTCGATCCCTGCCAGAGCCCGATGCTGATCTACCGCCCGGGAGCGGTGACGATTGTCCAGATTCGAGACATTGCCGGCGCGGCGGAAGTATTTCGCAACAGCGGCCCGCTGAGGGAGACGCCGCCCGAGTCGCTACCCTCGCCCGGCGTGGGCTTGCGCCACTATGCGCCCAAGGCGAGGCTGGTGCTGGTGGAGGGTTCCCTGGCTGAACTGGGTG
>JBEKTB010000167.1:0-6930 GCA_049516495.1 Occallatibacter sp. | reverse complement strand
TTCCTTCAGTGAACCAGTCCAAACCGCACTTGCCTTGCTTGCCATTGTCCCTCCTTGGGGGTTGCAGGGTTTCTGTTGTCGAGGAATCTGCTCTGGAGTATTCACCAGTGCTATCGAATGTTACCTGGAATTGCCGAGTGCTAACCGTCACGCCGGCCCGAATTCCAGGGGGAAGCCTCAGCGCTAAAGAGTTGATGCTTCAGGCCCCTGCCGGGATTCCTCCCGAGTAGCCAGCCTTCGCTTCTATGCTAATCTCTTAGCCATGTTGCCGCGGCGGCCACATGCCCTCGACCCCGATTTCACCCCGGAGAACCTGCCTCCTCCAAAAGCTCCACCGGCTGACCCGGACCGCCCCGCAGCGCCGCCAGCCGCCCAACCCGTCGAGCACCACTCCCAGATCTGCCCCAACTGCGGCAACCGCCTCACCGGCCACCACTGCAAGCTGGTGTGCACCCAATGCGGCTACTACCTGAGCTGCGCCGACTACTACTGAGGGCTGCGTGCCTTGCAAAATTGCGGTGCTCATTGCTGGAGCAATTTGGCTTTTACTATGAACTTGGGTGCTCCATCCTTTCCGCTTTTTCTGCGGAAAGGGTGGGATACCAAACGCAATTCCGGTCTACACAATTTCCAAAAATGCTCTGGGGTTACTGGCGTTGACTGGCCTTCCGCGCCGCTTCGAACTCGTCGCCGGGGAGCCATTCCACCGTCTTGGGCTGCTCGCTGGCCAGCCAACCCAGCACAAAGCCAAATCGCGCCAGCTTGGCGTTTCCGCGGAAGTCCCAGTCTGCCCGGTACTCGTCGGAGGGCTGGTGATAGTGGTGCTTCACATAGTCCTCAAACTGGGCGCGGCCCCAGGCTTCGTCGTGGCCCTCGAAAAGTTCCCCCTGATCGACAGAAAACGCCGGAATGCCCACCCTGGCCAGCGAAAAATGGTCCGAGCGGTAGTAGTGGCCGGCGCCGGGCGTCGGATCGGGCAGCAAGGCTAGGTCGAAAGCCTTGGCCACCGTCTGCACCGTGGGCCAGAAGTCGATGCGCTCGGCGCCACCCAGGCTCACTGACCGTGGAGTCCCGATGGGCAGCAGCATGTCGTAGTTCAGGTCCAGCGCAACCTGCGCCGCGGGAACCGGAGGGTGCATTCCCAGGAATTGCGAGCCCAGCAGACCCTGCTCCTCTGCGGTAACGGAGGCGAAGTAGACCGCGTGTGGCGGCCGCACTGCCGACTGGGCAAACGCCCGCGCCAACTCCAGCAGAATCCCGCAGCCCGTTCCGTTGTCGGCCGCTCCGTTGTAGATGCCGTCGCCTTTGGCGTCCGGATCGATCCCCAGATGGTCGTAGTGCGCCGTATAAAACACCGCCTGGTTCGCCGCATTCGCCCCAGCCACGCGCCCCACCACGTTTGTGCTCACGTAGCGGCGAACCCGGCTCTCGATATGCGCACGCAGCCGGACGGGAAGCTCGACCGCATGGAACGCCCCCGGCTTGCCCGCCTTGTCGATGGCCTGGTCCAGGTCGCCAAGGCCGGCCAGGTTGAACAGCCGCTGGGCCACATCGTGCTGAATCCAGGCCGCGGCCCGCAGCGTGGCGTCGCGGTCTCCCTCCAGGTAGCTCTTCTCAATGGCCTGCGAGTTGCGCACCACCTCCCAGCCGTAAGCGGCCAGATCGGTCCGGTGGATGATCAGCACGCCCACCGCACCCCGCCGCGCCGCCTCTTCATACTTGTAGGTCCAGCGGCCGTAGTAGGTGAGCGCCTTGCCTTTGAAAAACTTCTCGTCGTTGGAGGGCGGCTCGTTCACGATAATCAGGGCAATCTTGCCCTTCAGGTCTACGCCGGCGTAGTCGTCCCAGTGGTACTCGGGCGCGTGGATTCCGTAGCCCACAAACACAATGGGCGCGTCCAGGTCCGCCGTTGCCTGCCCGGTCTGGTCCTTGGAAACAATCTCTGTCCCGTAGGCCATGTCGACGGGCTGCCCGCTGGCCGGCACAAAGGCAAACTTCGTTTTGTCCTCGACGGTATGAACGGCCACCAGCGGCACATGCTGGAAATACGTGCCGTTGTCGCCCGCCGGCTCCACGCCGTCCAGGGCAAACTGCGTGGCAATGTACTCGGCGGCCAGTTCGGCTCCGCGCTTGCCGGGTCCGCGACCCTCCAGCAGATCGAGCGAAAGAAAGCGCACGTGGGCGCGGATCTTCTCAGGATCAATGGACGCGGCGGCCAGACGCGCGCCCTGCGGCAGGCCCGCAACTTCAGGAACCGTGGCAATGGGCTGTTGGGCGCGAACGAGGGGGATGGCCACAATCCCTGCGGCCAAGGCGACGAGCACTAATCTGCGTTGCATGGACTCTCCTGAGGGGGTTTGAAACAACAGAATCGGGTTGGTAAAACAGCAGAATAGAACGCGTAAAGCTGCAAATTTCAATCGATCTTCAGATTACGTTCCCACCGTCTCCGGGGCAATGGCATCGAGCGCCGCAGCCGGCAGCAGCCGCGCGCGAGTCAGCACCTTCCGGGCCAGGCCGGTCAGAGCCATTCCCGTCGCCTCGCCCAGCGGAACCCAGCGCCGTTGGCCTCCAATTACCGTCATCGCATTCACATCGTCCTCAAAAACCGTGCGGATGCGAACGTAATAGTTCACCTGCATGATGGCGTGGCGCACCGTCATGCGAAGCTCATCTTCGGGAACCGCCGCTTCCTTCAGCGTGGGCAATTCCCACAGCCCCGGCATCACGGTCAAAAACGGCGCACGCTGCTCCAGCAGCACCTCCCGGTTGGCTTGGCCGGCCAGCTCGCCCGTGCGAACACAGAGCGCTTGGGCCACCTCGCGGCTCAACATGCGCGGCCTCCGCGCAGTCTTGTGCTCGCCCTTGGTCCTGCAACCGCCGGCCACCGGGCACACCAGGCACTGCGGATTGCGCGGCAGGCAAACGGTGGCGCCCAACTCCATCAGCGCCTGGTTCGAGTCGCCTGGCCGCTCCGGGCAAACAATCTGTGCGGCCAGTTCTTCAATCTTGCGCCGGATGGAGCTGCTGCCCTTGCCGCCGACGGTGTCCCAGCCCTCCAACCTGCACAGAACCCTCTCCACGTTGCCGTCCACCACCGCAACCCGTTCCCCGTGGGCGATGCTGGCGATGGCCGCGGCCGTATACGTCCCGATGCCCGGCAGCCCCCGCAACTCCTCCGCCGTCCGTGGCAGATTGCCCTGGTACTGGTCGGCCGCAAACTGCGCCGCCTTGTGCAGCATCCGCGCCCGCCGGTAATAGCCCAGCCCGCTCCACAAGGCAAGCACCTCTTCTTCCGGCGCCAGGGCCAGCGAAACCAGCGTGGGAAATCGCTGCATGAAGACCACGTAGCGCTCCACAACCACTGCAACGCGGGTCTGCTGCAGCATGATCTCTGAAACCCAGACGGCATATGGATCCTGGTTCCTCCGCCATGGCAGATCGCGCCGATTGCACTCATACCAATCGAGTAACTGCTCCCGTATTCCTGCGATCTTTTCCGCGTCCCGATCCTGCTTGCCCATCCGCCCAGCTTATAGCAGAACCAGAGTTGGTGTATCCCGAAGGCAGTGCACTCCAGGGCAATCGCATGAATCCATCTTGTTGACCAACATGGTTCCGATCTCTATCGCGCCGGAGGCGCAACGGTCGTTAGCCCCGCGCTTCGGCGTGGGGAAGGAGGCCAGAGTTGCGTTTCAGCCCCGTAGGGGCGACGCAAAAGACGAGATTGTCATCAAGATATCGTTCATGCGATTGCCCTGCAGTGCACCCAAGTCGACGCAACCATCAGGGAGCGGCGACCTGGCATTCACCAAACAGGACACAGAGACTCTGGTTCTGCTCTAAGCCATAGCCCCGGGCCTTTTTTCGTCAATCCTGTGCAATGCAATGCAGAATTCGACTTCGGCAAGGGGACAGAATCCACCCAGGATCGCGAGGGCTTCGCAGAGTTGACCCGCTTTGTAAATCCTTGCCCGGAGTTCAACCGGATAGCATCCCCGCCCGTTTTCGACGTCCACTTGCCGTTGTAAGGTTTCAGAAAACCATTGAATTGAAGAGTTACGCGGCTGCCGGGTCAAACTCTGCGCCCAGGTTTCCGCGCCCCACCAACCTTGCGCAACCCTGCCTCTTCAGGGGGAAGCGCTTCTTTTCAGCCTGGAGGCTGCTTCCATGAAGTCCACTGCTCTCTGCCTGTCTCTCGCCTTGCTGGTGTTTTCCGCGACCTTGACCGCCCAATCGCCCGGCTTCTCGTCTAGCCTGATTGCCGCCGACCCCGTCTCCGACGGTACGGCCGTGCAGCCCAATGCACCCTCCGCCGCGCCGTCCACCATCAAGCCCCTCTCGCACTTTGCTCTCGGCGGGGGCATCTCCGTTTCCGGCGTCAACCTGCAAGCGGCCACCAACCTCAACAGGCACATCAACCTGCGCGCCACCGGCAACGTGTTCCAGTACACCATCAACAACATCTCCGAGAGCGGCTTCAAGATCGACGCCAGTCTGAACCTGGCCTCGGCCGGCGCATCGCTCGACTTCTATCCCTTCCCCAACCATGGCTTCCGCCTGAGCCCCGGCGTGCTCACCTATAACCAGAACGCGGCCACCGGCATCTTTGCCGTCGCCGGAGGCTCCAGCTTCACGCTCGACAACTCCACCTACTATGCCTCCACGGCAGACCCTGTGAAGGGCACCGGAACCCTCGGCCTCCACACTCAAAAACCGGCCTTCACCATCACCACCGGATGGGGCAACATCATCCCCCGCAAAGGCGGGCATTTCTCGTTCCCCTTCGAGCTGGGCGTGGCGCTCATCGGTTCGCCTTCCATGGGTGTGAACCTCACCGGCTCCGCCTGCACAGATGCGTCGCAGCTCTATTGCACCAACCTCGCCAGCACCACCGACCCGATTGCCATTGAAATCCGAAACAACCTCAACGCCCAGGTCGCCAAGTGGAAAAACGACCTGGATCCCTTGAAGACCTACCCCATCGTCTCCTTCGGCATCGCCTACAGCTTCCGCATCCGCTAAGCCTGCGACCGCACAACCTCGAACCACTTCGGGTGCCCCATGTCCGGGGTCCCCGCGGACAGGTCTTCGTCCGGGGGGTGGAGATCCCTCGCACTTGGGGACCTGGGAAAACACATACCCATCTCCGCACCACCCCCACTCTCCCTTCGCAATCAACACCCACCACCGGTGTAAACTTTTTCTTCGTGCGCAAGACCATCCATCCTTGCGCGCAGGCAGGAAATTCATGCGCAAATCGACCCTGGTACTCTCGCTCGCCATCGCCTCCGCCCTCATCCCGTTCAGCCCCGCACAAACCGCGCCAGCCAAGCGCCCCATGACCTTCGAGGACATGATGAAGATGCGCCGCCTGGGCGAAACCGCCGTCTCGCCCGACGGCAAATGGCTGGCCTACTCCGTCACGGACGTGGATCTTGAAAAGAACACCCGCACCGCGACGCTCTGGCTGCAGCCCATTGCCGGCGGCGATCCGCAGCCGCTGGCCGTGGCCAAGCCCGGCGACAGCGGCCCGCAGTTCGCTCCCGATAACAAGCGCATCCTCTTTCTCAGCGGGCGCGAGGGCGGCCAGCAGGTCTGGCTGGCAGACTTCGACCCGGCCACCGGCGCAGCCGCCAACCCCAAAAAGCTGACCGCGATTTCGACCGAGGCCGACAACGCCCTCTGGTCGCCCGACGGGCACTCGGTGGTTTTCACATCCTCTGTCTATCCCGACTGCCCGGCCATTACCACAGCCGATGGCGCGACAGGCGACAAGTGCAACGCCGACCGCGACAAGACCGCAGCCGAAAGCAAGGTCAAAGCGCAGATCTTCACCCACCTGCTCTATCGCCACTGGAACCACTTCACCGGCGACAAGCGCAGCCATCTTTTCCTGGCAACGGTCGAGACCGGCGCGCTGCGGGACCTCACGCCCAACGATCCCCACGACGTTCCGCCGTTCTCGCTCGAAGGCGGCGGCGGATTCGCCATCTCTCCCGACTCGAAGGAACTGGCTTTCACCGAGAACCTCGATCCCGAGCCGGCCATCTCGACCAGCGCCAGCATCTTCACGCTCGACCTAACCAACCCCTCGGCCAAGCCGGTGAAGGTTTCCACCTCGGCTGGCGGCAACTTCAACCCCGCCTACTCGCCGGACGGGAAATATCTGGCGTGGCGTTCCGAGGAGCGTGCCGGCTACGAAGCCGACAAGTTCCGGCTGTTCCTCTACGACCGCGCGGCGAAGACGGCCAAGGATTTGCTGCCGAAGTTCGATCGCTGGGTGGATGAGTTTGCTTGGGGGACGGATTCGACCGTCCTCTATTTTGTTAGCGGTGAAAACGGCGCCTCAATGCTTGCGGAGGTCACTCTCGAGGGTAAGATTCGGAACACATATAATCCGTTTTCCGACAATGAGCTTCCAAATTTAGGCAGGTTCGAATGGTCGGATCTGCACCCGCTTGGCGGCGGATTAGTCCTAGCAACGGGCATGCGTGTCGATCAGCCAAGCGAGGTGTTCAAGGTACAGAAGACAGCTGAGACTCAGGTTACCGGAAAATCTGAGTTTACAACTCTGCTCTTCACAAAAGCGGATCGGATCACTCACCTCAACAATGCTCTCCTCGCCCAGCTCGACTTGCCCGCGATGGAATCCTTCTGGTTCACCGCGGCCGACAAGACCAAGCTGCAAGGCTTTCTCATCCGTCCCCCAGGCTTCGACCCGGCCAAGAAATACCCCGTCAAATTCCTGATCCACGGCGGCCCGCAGGGCGCATGGGGCGATGCCTGGAGCTACCGCTGGAACGCCGAACTCTTTGCCGCCAATGGCTACGTCGTCGTCATGATCAATCCCCGCGGCTCAACCGGCTACGGCCAGGCCATTGTCGATGGCGTCAACGGCGACTGGGGCGGCAAGCCCTTCACCGACCT
>JBEKTB010000166.1:0-7336 GCA_049516495.1 Occallatibacter sp. | reverse complement strand
ATCGAGGCGGCGGCGCGCAGATCGGGGTCGATGGTCAGGTTGGTCGTGGTATCGCCGGCGGCCTTGTCTTCAACAAGCGCCTGCTCCAGCAATGCGTCGATGCGGCTGCTCTTCCAATCCATAAGGCAGGGCTCAGGGTTCAGGGGTCAGGGATCAGTTTGGCGGTAGTGCGTCGAGGGCGGCGCGGGCTTTTTCGAGGAGTGCGCGGGTTTCGGATTCCTGTTTCTTCAGACCCTCGACGACGTGCGCCGGGGCCTTGGCCAGAAATCCCTCGTTACCCAATTGGCGCTCGGCGGCGGCGATGCCTTTTTCGTACCTGGCGATGTCCTTTGTCAAACGCTCGCGCTCGGCTGGAACGTCGATGGTGCGTTCGTAGATGACGGCAACGTCGAAGCTGGGCGTCGAGTGCTTGGACAGTCCAGCGGTGATTTGGGCCACTGTACGAAGTTCACTGACCCGCCCAAGCCGCTCGACGAAGGCGCTGTTGTCTTTGAGGACGGATTGCATTCCGGCATCGATGCGTACCTCAACCGGGGTTGAAGCCTTCTCCTCCACGCCAATCTCTTTGCGCAAAGCTCGAATCTCAGCGATAAGGCTCTGCAATACGCCCATGTCGATCAGGGCCGAGTCATCGAGACGTTCATTGCCGGTCGGATACTGCGTCAGCGCAATCGACCTGGCCGGCGGATTGCCGTCGTAAAGCGCGTGCCAGACCTCTTCGGTAATAAATGGCATGAAGGGCGAGAGCAACCGCAAGGCCGCTTCAAAGACCGAAACCAGAGTGGTGAGCGCAGCCTTTCTCGCTGCTGACTTGCTGGCTTGCTGACTTGCCGACTCGCTCTCCTGCCCATCCATCGGAAAATCCAGCCGCAGCTTGACGATTTCCAGATACCAATCGCAGAAGCTGCCCCAGAAAAACTGGTAGATGGTGTTGGCCGCGTCGTCGTAGCGATAGTTTTCAAGCGACTGATTGACCTTGGCCGCCGTCGCGTGCAACTCGGCCACAATCCAGCGGTCTTCAAGCGGCGCATCGGCCGCTGCAGTGGGCATTCCGCCGAACACAGCCGGATCGACGGTGATGCCGATTTCGGCTGCGCGATCCACGTTCATAAACAGGAAGCGCGCGGCGTTCCAGATCTTGTTGGCGAAGGCGCGGTATCCTTCCGTGCGGGCTACGTTGAAGGCAATGTCGGTGCCGGGCGAAGCCATCGAGGCCAGCGTGAAGCGGACCGCATCGGTGCCGTATTGCTTGACGATCTCAATGGGATCGACGACGTTGCCTTTGGTCTTGGACATCTTCTCGCGGTTGGCGTCGCGCACCAGGGCGTGAATGTACACCTCGCGGAAGGGAACCGCATCTTTCAGTTCGCGTTTTGAGCCGTCGGCGTTTGGAACATCTTCGGCAAACCAGCAGCCGAGCATGATCATGCGGGCGACCCAGAAAAAGAGAATGTCGAAGCCGGTGACCAGCAGGCTGGTGGGATAAAAGGCGTCGAAGTCGCCGCGATTCTCCGCCGTGATATTGGGCCAGCCGAAGACTGAAACCGGCAACAGACCCGACGAGAACCAGGTGTCGAGAACATCCGTCTCCTGGGTGATCTGTTCCGATCCGCAGTGAACGCAGGCGGTGGGATCGACACGGGCCACGGTGATCTTGTGGCAGGTGGCACAATGCCACGCGGGAATGCGATGGCCCCACCAGAGTTGGCGGCTGATGCACCAGTCGTGGATGTTTTCCATCCAGTTGAGATAGGTCTTTTCGTACTGCTCGGGGGTGAAGCGGATGGCCTTTTCGCCGTCCGGGCCGGGCTTGACGGCGGCAATGGCCTTCTCGGCCAGGGGCTGGATCTTGATGAACCATTGCGTCGAAAGACGCGGTTCCACGACTGTTTTACAGCGGTCGCAGTGGCCCACGTTGTTGGTGTAGTCCTTGATGGCGGCCAGCAGGCCCTGGGCTTCGAGATCGGCGACGATTTTCTTACGCGCCACGTAGCGATCGAGGCCGGCGTACGCGCCGCCTTCCGCGTTGATGTGGCCCTTGTCGTCCATGACGTTGATCGACGGCAGGTGATGGCGCTCGCCGAGCGCGAAGTCGTTGGGATCGTGGGCCGGGGTCACCTTGACCGCGCCGGTGCCGAAGTCGCGGCTGACCCATTCGTCGAGAATGATGGGAATTTCGCGGCCAACTAGAGGAAGGCGAAGCTTTTTGCCGTGCAGATGCAGGTAGCGCTCGTCCTCGGGATGAATAGCGACGGCTACGTCGCCGAGCATGGTCTCGGGACGGGTGGTGGCAACGGTGAGCCACCCCAACGACGAAGACCTGTCGTCGGGGGCCCCGGTCAGGAACTCGCCCGTGTCCTTGCCGTCATCGTCGAGGATTGGATACCGAATCTCCCATAGGTGGCCCTTCTGCTCATGGTGGACCACTTCGAGGTCGCTGATGGCGGTCTGGCAACGAGGGCACCAGTTGACGATATAGGCGCCGCGATAGATGAGCCCCTGCTCGTGCAGGCGGACGAAGGCCTCGCGCACGGCCACGGACAGGTTCTCGTCCATCGTGAAGTATTCGCGCTGCCAGTCGACGGATGCGCCCAGGCGCTTCATCTGGTCGAGAATGGCGCCGCCGTAGTGACGCTTCCACTCCCACACGCGCTCGACAAAGGCTCCGCGGCCAAGTTGCTGGCGGGACGAGCCTTCGCTGATCAACTGACGTTCGACCATCATCTGTGTGGCGATTCCAGCGTGGTCGGTCCCGGGGAGCCAGAGCGCGCGGCGGCCGGACATGCGACGCCAGCGGGTGAGGATGTCCATTTCCGTCTGGTTGAGCATGTGACCCATGTGCAGGCGGCCGGTGACGTTGGGCGGCGGCAGCAGGATCGTGAAGGCATCGCCAGCGGGATGGCTCTTCGCTTCGGCATCGGGGGTCGGCTGGGCGAAGAGGTTTTCGCGCACCCAGTATTCGGCCCAGTGATCTTCAATGGCGGTGGGGTCGTACGCTTTTGGCAGGTCGTGAGGCATATTTTTCTTGGGCGAGCCCCTGTTGGGCACACAAAAACCCTCGACATGAGGGGGTTCGAGCGCGGGGATCACCCCTAACTTTAGCAGATATGTGCCAAATCAGGGTCGAATTGGCGTGTCAGCGAACCCTGCCGAATGTGGTTCCGTGCCGAGTGGGTGCACGCGTATCGCGAACGGTGTAGCCGATGGGAATCTCGAAGATGTGCGGATCGGGCTCGGCTCGCGAAAGATTGCTGAGCCGGATCACTTGCTTGCCTTCGCGGGGATCGTCGCGCGTGACCGCAAGATTGGTCTGCAACTCCTCGGAGAACCAGAACTCCCGCGTGGAAACCAAAGGCTGTTCGTTGCCAACGACGCCGGCATTGATGGTCGTGGTTTCCCGAATGCCGGTGACGTAGAGCCCTTCGATCGTATCCGAACCAATGCTTTCTCGGGCGAGAGAACGCGTGCCGGCAGAGTTGAGGCCAGTCACCGGGGTGTCGAAAAATGTCCTGGGGTAATAGTCGGAAAGCACGCACTCCATGGTTCGGATGGAGCAGAGGGCCTGCGTTCTGCTCAACGGATCGTAGATGTGAATTTCGTTGAGCGGAGACGGGCGCCCTGAGTTTGCAGCTACAAAGGAGTGGCGTTCGCGGTAGATGCGGCCCCGGCTGTCGCGCGCCAGGTTCGCCTCCAGACGGGTCATGATCGTGCTTCCGTCGGGCAGGGTTCGAGTCCATTCGGTGCTGGATTTGGCCGAGAAGGGCTTACCGGGAATGGCCAGCAGTTCGACGCCGGAAACGCGGGTAGAAGTGCCGCCGTCCGGTCCTCGCAGGGGCTCTTGCGCAGCAAGCCCAACAGCCATCAAGGCGATTCCAGCCAGCGAAATCAGAGCATTGCGCCTCATCCAGTCACCTCGCGACTCAAAACGAAATTCTAGCAGCAACAAAAAGGCCGCACCCGATACGGGGTGCGGCCTTTTTGTTTTTAATTGGATGTCTGCTTAGAACGGGTTCAGCTTGGAGAGCCCCTTCTTCTTTTTCTTCTTGCTGGAGGACTCGTCGCTCAGGTCGGCCTTTTTCTTCTTGGCGTCCTTGGCATTGGCAGGCGCAGCGGGGGTCGAGCCGGGCTTGACGTCGTTGACCTGCTCAGGAGCGTCGGCGGGCTTTTCCGCGGCGGGCAGGGCTGTGTTGGCAGGCCCGACGGCTTTGACGACTGCGTTGGGATCGGCGGCTGGCGCGTTGACCACTTCCACACCGACGCCTGTGCCGCCCGCCGGCCTTTCAAGCTGCAAAGGAGCCTGGGAGGGCTGGTCGCTGCGGGGCGGCTCGTTAGGGCTGGTAGGGGTAACCGCGCCGATGGGCGTGGTCGCGGGTTTGCCGGCGTTGACGGCCTCATTGAACATGGCCACGTTCTGCTTGGTCACATCGGGCGCCAGGGTGCGCTTGGGGTCGTCGAGGCTGGGCTCGCCCACGTGCACCGCTTCGACCACCGAGGGGCCGTGCTTGATGATGTCAAAGGTCTTGTCGGTAAAGCGCAAAGGCTGACGGCTGCGCTCTTCGGCGTCGTTCTCGGCAACCGCTTCGGCGGTGGGCTCGGGGACGGGGCGATTCATGGCCACCAGCCGATCGCGCGCGTCTTCCACGTGGGGTGCCATCGGGTAGCGGGTGATCACCTTGGCGTAAGCCTGGGCAGCCCGGTCCTGATAAACCGCGCGCAAGCGCTCCTTGATGGCGCCGGGAAGGTTGGGGGCGTTCTGGACGGCATGGGCCTCGCCGGCATACGCATCGCCGATGCCCAGCAGCGCCTGGTCGCTCTTGGAGTAGAGCGGGTAAGTATCGACCACGGTCGCAAGGCGGGCTATCGAGGCGGAGTAGTTTTCGCGGCTCCCATAGTAGAGGCCGATCTGCGTCTCGCGCTCGGCCAGGACTTCCTGCACGTCGCGCAGCTTCTGCTTGGCGCGGGGCACCAGCGTGGAGTCCGGGAACGAGTTGATCATGTTCCGGTATTCCTGCTCGGCGCGCTGGGCGTTGACGTAGTCGCGGTCCGGCTTCTCCATCTGCTGGTAGTAGATGTCGGCCACCTTCATCTGCGCCTCGGCCGCTTCGGGGGCCTGGGGGAAGAAGGTGATGAAATCCTTGTACTCGGCTTCAGCCTGGGTCAGGGCCGCTGTGCCGCCCTCCTTGAACCAGCTGTCGCCGACGGCCAGCTTGGCGCGCATCCGGTATTCGGAGTCGGGATAGGTGTTGAGCATGGTTTGCAGGTCGAGCCGGGCCACGTCAAAACGGCCCTTCTTCATGGCCAGCATGGCCTTGTCGAAGAGCTCCTTGTCGGGCTGCTTGGAGGCCACATTGGCCAGCGGGTTGGCGCTCAAGTCCTCATGCTTCTTTTTCTTGGGCTTCTTGTCCTTGGCTTGGACAGAAACCGCGCCCAGCACCAGAACCGCCAGAGCTAACGCGACAATTTTCTTGGACAACCGGTTCATACCACCTCATTGCGGCTGCGGCCCGTCGACAGGCCACTCGCCTTTTTCATGCTCATCTAGAGAATCTTACTCGCAATCCCCTGCTACTGGCCCGCAGCCTCGCGAGCCGCCGCCAGCAAGGCGCGCGCATCCTGCTCCGGCGCTCCGGCGCCAAACACGGCGTTGCCGGCAACCAGCAGTTCCGCTCCCGCTTGGACGACGCGGGCCACCGTATCGTGAGCCACGCCGCCATCCACTTCGATTCTAAACGCCAGCCCCAGTTCCTGGCGCAACTCGGCCAGCCGCCGGATCTTATCCAGCGAAAACTCAATAAACCTTTGCCCGCCAAAGCCGGGATTCACGCTCATGACCAGCACATGGTGGACCATGGGCAGGATGTCCCGGAGCAGATCGACACGCGTGGCCGGGTTGATGACCACCGCCGGCTGCATTCCGTGATGGGCAATCAGCTCGAGCGAACGGTGCAGGTGGCGGCAGGCTTCATAGTGGACGCTGACCCAGTTGGCCCCGGCGTCCGCAAAGGCGGGAATGAACTCGTCCGGATTCTCGATCATCAAGTGGCAGTCGAGCGGCAGGCTGGTAGCCTTGCGCAGGCTCTTGACCACCGGGGGGCCGAGGGTAATGTTGGGCACAAAATGGCCGTCCATGACGTCCACGTGGATGACCGTGCCGCCGCCCCGCTCGGCCGCGGCAACCTGGTCGGCCAGGTGGGCGAAATCCGCCGAAAGAATGGATGGAAGCAGCTCGACCATGGGGTTTCCCGAGGTATCTCCTTGCAGGGCCAGTGTATCAGCCGCGATGGCGAACTCCGGACTTCAATGTGGCAACCGGAGTTCGGGCCTAAGCAGGTTCGAGGGTCTTCAGCAGCTTGCGCCCGCGGGCGCGCATGGCCGGTGTACCGGAACGGGTGTGTATCCGGAGCAGGTCCAGAACCTGCGGCAACAACGACCGGTCCCGGCCCGCAAAATCGGCAAGGCCCTGCATGGCGCTGGTCTTGACGATGGAGCTGCGGTCCTCGAGACACGCTTCGAGCAGCATGGCTGCGCGACGGATTTCAGGCCCTTCGAGAGCCAAGCGAGGCACGATCTGCACCAGATTCCAGCGCAATCGGCTCCCGATGGCTTCGCCCAGCAGACCGAGAAGCGAAGCACTCCATGTTTCCAGGAGGGCAGGACGGTCGCGGGAGATATGCTCCAGGGCGTCGGCAGCGCGATTGGCCACGCCGGGGTCTTCGTCCCACAGGCATTGAAGGAGGGCCTGGGCCTGGCGAGGATGCGCAAGAACGAGAGGGCGGCTTTCCTGTCCGATTGTCCTATTGACTGCCCCCGGTTGCCACCATTTTAGCGGCAACCCGCCCCACGCCGCGCAAGATGGCTTTCACGGGCCATTGGCCCTCGGGGCCAGGAAAGAAGATTTCGCCGGTGCGACGGACTTCAGGGCGGTAGTACCAGCGCTTGAGCAAGGCCAAATGCCCCTGGCGGAGGGTTGGGGACGGGACTTGGTTTGGCTCTACGAGCGCTGCCAGCACGGTTTCCATGCGGGTCTCGAGCAATCCGCGGGCGACCTTTGTTGGCAAAGCAGCCCTTGCATCGCCTGCCGACTCGGGCAGAGCAAGCCCTGCGTCTGCTGCGTTAGTCGCCGCGGATTCCGCTGTCGCCACCACGCTTTGACTAATCCCTAATCCCTGTTCCCTAATCCCTGTCTCTTCCCCGTTCCCTGTCTCTTCCGGAATCGGTTCGATCGCCATCGGCTGCGCAAAGAGCGAAGTCGAGCCGGATTGCTCGTTCTGGATTCTCATGCCCAGGGTGGAAAACGCTGCCGGACCGGTGAACTGGCCGTCTTCATAAAGAAAGA
>JBEKTB010000165.1:0-8436 GCA_049516495.1 Occallatibacter sp. | reverse complement strand
TCCGGTGTACTTTACTGACGCGGACGTGGGCGTAGAGCCATTGACCGTGTAGTAGATGGTAGCCCCAGCGGTGGTGCTGGCCAGCGCTACGCTCTGCGTTCCGGTGTATTTGCCCGCTCCGGGCGAAAACGTCGGTGTGGCAGCAGGGTTTTCGATGATGTAAGCCGCCGTGGCGACCGAAGAGTTTGTAAAGCCGGTGGCGACGGCAATGGCAGAAAGGGTCGTCGACGACTTCACTGCCAGCGCGCTCGAATAGAGGCTGGAGGCGGTGGTGGGCGTGGTGCCGTCGAGCGTGTAATAGATCTTCGCTCCGCTGGTGGTCGAGCTCAGCGTCACGGTCTGCGCGGCTGCATACGTGCCGGCAACGGGCGAAAAGGCCGGCGCCGCCGCGGTCGTGGAAGAGCCCGTAAAAGCGTAGGCGGCGGAGGTGGCGGGAGCATAAAGGCTGTCGCCTGCATAAGCGGCGGTCAGGTTGATCGTTCCCGTGGTCGAGAGCGAAATGTCTTTGAGCAGAGCGCCCTGGATGCGGCCGGTCTGGAGCACGTAAAGAGCGCTGGACTCATAGAGAACCGAGACAATCTCCGGTGTGCCGTCGGCGTTCAGATCAGCCACCACGCTCGCGGCCGGCTCCGACCCGCTGGTGGTCGAGTAGCCGGGCAAAGGCAGAAACGTGCCGTCCCCGTTGCCTTCGAAGAGGCTCAACCCGTTGCCCGTCAGGTCGGTCACCACCAGGTCCGGAATCCCGTCCAGGTTCAGGTCGCCGGTGGTGACGGCGATCGGCCCGTCGCCTGCGGCGTAAAGCTCAATAGGCAGAAAAGTCCCGTCCCCGTTGCCCAGCAGAACGCCCACGGCGTTGGCTCCGTAACAGGCCACCACCAGGTCGAGGTTGCCGTCCCCGTCCAGATCGGCCAAGGCCACTGATTCGGGCGTTGTCCCTGTTCCCGTGGCCACCGGAGTAAATGTCTGAAACGACCCGTCACCGTTGCCTAGGCTGATGTCCACCGTATTCGCCGAGGTCGTCACCGCCAGGTCGGGCTTGCCGTCGCCGTTGAAGTCGCCCGCGGCAATCCACGTCGGCCCTTTGCTGGATCCCAGCAGCTTGTACGGTTGGAACGTCCCGTCGCCGTTGCCCAGCAGGATACTTGCTCCCACCGAATTGTTGGCGGTGGCAATGTCCAGACGGCCGTCGTGGTTGAAATCGGCAACGGTCAGCGCTACAGGATAATAAAGCGCGGAACCCGCTGTGGCCACGGTGCGTTCCGTTTGAAACGTCCCGTCTCCGTTGCCCATCAGCAGCGCGACCGCGGCCTGGTCGCCCAGCGCCACAGCCAGGTCCAGCTTGCCGTCGCCGTTGAAGTCGCCCACGGCCACGGCCAGCGGCTTGCTGCCGGAGCCAGTCGAGTATCTCACGGCCCCGGTCGCCGAATCGGGGACAACCAGGTCAGGAATGCCGTCGCCGTTAAAGTCGCCCATAGCCAGGTCGTTGGGCCCACTTTTGGAGCCGGTCGAAATCAGCCCGAAAGGCTGGTAGCCGCCCAGCGGCGTCGACCCCAGCGCGACGCTGCCCAGGGTTCGGTTGTCGGTGGCGTCGGTAAACACCAGGCTGCCGGTGGGTGCGGTAACTCCATGGCTTGCCAGCGAGGCGCCGACAGCATACGCGCCTTTGCTGCCGCTCGCACTGGTCAGCGTGGCCTTGGTGGCGTAGTTCGAATCGCCTTCGACCGTCAGGCTCTGCGCTGCTGAACTGGAGGCCGCATAGGGAGTCGTGCCCTGAAAGCTGGCCACAATCGAGTAAGTCCCCGCGGGCAGCATCAGCGTGCGCGCCGCCGATCCTTGCGAATTCAGCACAGCGGAAGCCAGCACGGCCGGGCCCGTGCACACCGGGTAGGTCGCATTGCAGAACAGCAAAATGCCGGGTGCGACCGCCGTTGCGCCAGAGACAACGTGCGCCGTCAGCGTGACCGCAGTCCCGGCGTTCACCGTGGACGCCGAAAGCGTGAGCGTCGTCGTGGTTGCGCTGATGGTGGCGACGTTGGGACGCAAGCTGCCGGGGACGAAGCGCACCGGGTAGGGAACCGGGCGGGTCGCCAGACTGGGAGACGAATCATTGGCCGTGTCCTGTTGCATGCCGAAGGCAAGCCCGGCCGCGGAAAGTCCAAGACTGAATACGGTGAGAATCGCAAGGCACAGCGGAAGGATGGGAGACGTTCTGAAAATGCGGTTGTGCATGGCGTCGAACGAGCCTCTGCCCGCAGTCTAGGTTGACGCCCGGCAGGGACTTGAAAGGAGAATGCACGAATCTGCGCGAGTTGGGGCGATTCGGGAATTGTCGAAGGGATGTTCCTGAAAGAGAACCGAGGAAAGCCTACCGCTCAAATCCCTTCGCCCATCGAAACGTACTGCCGCAGCAACTCCAGTTCCTCGCGGTAGGCTTCGCGCTCGGCAGCTTCCGCGGCGAAGGGTTCGGCGGGCTGTGCCTCGCCGCCAAGCAGCCGTTCCAACTCCTCCACGCGCGCCGACAGTGCAATGAGCGCGTCGGAGAGCGGGTCCTTCACATCATGCGGATCGGTGATCAGCACGCGCTCGCCGTTGCGATAGATGATGTGCGCGGGAACGCCGACCACCGTGGAGTTGGGCGGCACATCGGAGAGAACCACGGAGCCCGCGCCCACGCGCGAGTTTTCGCCCACCGTGATATTGCCCAGCACATTGGCATTGTTGCCGATAAAGACGCCGTCGCAGACCGTAGGGTGGCGCTTGCCGTGGCCCTTGCCGGTGCCGCCCAGGGTCACTCCCTGGTACATGGTCACGTCGCTGCCCACAATAGCGGTTTCGCCGATCACCACGCCCGTCGCGTGGTCGATGAACAGCCGCCGCCCGAGGAGAGCGCCGGGGTGAATGTCCACGCCTGTGAAGAAGCGGCCCACCTGCGAAAGTATCCGCGCCGGCAGCCGCAGCTTGGCCCGCCACAGTTCGTGCGAGATGCGGTGAATCCACACCGCCCACAGCCCCGGATAGCAGAGCAGAACCTCGAGCCTCGATCGCGCAGCCGGGTCGCGCTCCATCACGGAGTCAATGTCATCGCGGATGCGTGCAAATAGTGCCATGGCGAACAGGCCGATTCGTGCTTGAAAAACTGCTTTGAGAATCGCTCTATCTCAAGAGACGGGACTCACAGACTGCGGAAAACTCGTTCTAGCCTGCGGGAAGGGTCAGGGCACGACTTCAGTCGTGCCGTAAATGCAGCAAAATCAACGCGGGCTTTAGCCCCTGAGGTATGCTGGGTGCCCCAGGTCTCGTTTTTGAGACCTGGGAAAGAGAAAACCCAACAGAACTTCGCCCGTGCGGCCAGTACTTACAGACTAACCGGTTGCGTTACCAGCGCCAGCGCCTGCTGACGCAGCGACTCGAACAACACGCTCGACAAGTACCGCTCACCAAAGCTGGGCAATACAGCCACGATCAGCTTCCCGGCGTTTTCAGGCCGTGCGGCCACCTTGAGAGCGGCATACACGGCCGCACCCGAGCTGATGCCCACAAACAGACCCTCTTCGAGCGGCAGCCGGCGGGCCGTGGCAATGGCGTCGTCGTTGCTCACCTGGATCACTTCGTCCACCAGCTTGGTGTCCAGCACGCCGGGAACAAAGCCCGCGCCGATGCCCTGGATCTTGTGCGGGCCTGGCTTGCCGCCTGAAAGCACCGGGCTGTCGGTCGGCTCCACGGCGATGGCCTTGAACTCCGGCTTGCGCTCCTTGATGTACTTGGCTACGCCGGTGATGGTGCCGCCGGTGCCCACGCCAGAGATGAGGATGTCCACCTTGCCGTCGGTGTCGTTCCAAATCTCGGGGCCGGTGGTGGCGTAGTGGATGGCCGGGTTGGCCGGGTTGTCAAACTGCTGCAGGATGAAACCGTCGGGATTCTGCGCCAGCAGTTCGTTGGCCTTGGCGATGGCGCCCTTCATGCCGTTGGGCCCAGGAGTCAGCACCAGTTCGGCGCCAAAGGCCAAGAGCAGCACCCGGCGCTCCAGGCTCATCGTCTCCGGCATGGTGAGGATCAGCCGGTAGCCCTTCACGGCCGCAATAAACGCGAGGCCTATGCCGGTGTTGCCGCTGGTGGGCTCAATCAGCACGGTCTTGCCCGGCGTGATCTTGCCCGCCTTTTCAGCGCTCTCGATCATCGCCAGACCGATGCGGTCTTTCACGCTGCTCAGCGGGTTCTGGCTCTCCAGCTTCGCCAGAACGGTTGCGGGCAGGCCGGCTGCAATGCGATTCAGCCGCACCAGGGGGGTTCGGCCAATGAGTTCGGTTACATCCGCGGCAATATGCGCCATGATGATCTTCTCTTTCCGGGAGATTCTCCCAAGTCGTTCTCTTCAGATGTTGGGTGGGGATGGAACTGTCAGGCGGGAAAGATCGCGCGCGAACCGGGCGCACGTCTGCATCGCGGTTGACACCAGGACGGTGTTAGCGACATCGACGCATGGACATAGCGTAGTACCGAATGCCGGCCCATGGCAAGGAAGAACCGTGTCAAATTCATAGCCTTACCATGACAAAGCCGGGTTGAAGGCGGCGCGATCGCCCAGGTCGAAGGTCCGCCGCGCCTCTCACCCCGTGTTCCGCAACCCCGCAGAAATCCCGCTGATGGTCGCGGCAATCGCGCGATTCATCTCCGGCGTATCTTCGCCCATGCGCTTGCGGCGCAGCATATCCACCTGGATCAGGTGCATGGGATCGACATAGGGATTGCGCAGCTTGATCGAGCGGCCCAGCACCTGGTTGGTTTCGAGAAGCTCCTTTTGCTCGGTCACTGCCAGCAGCGCGCTCACCGTGCGGTGGAACTCGCCCTCGAACATGTCGTAAATTCGCTCCCGCAGCGTCCGGTCCTCCACCAGATCGGAGTAGAGCCGCGCGGTAGCCATGTCCACCTTGCCCAGTGCCATTTCCACGTTCCTCAGCAGGTCGATGAACAGCGGAAACTCCCGCGCCATGGTCTGCAACAGGTCGAGTGCGCCGCCCCTGGCCAGAAACCGCTCCAGCGCAAAGCCCACGCCAAACCACGCCGGCACCAGCAGTCGCGATTGCGTCCAGCCGAAGACCCACGGAATGGCGCGCAGGTCGGTGAGCTTTGGAGAAGCATTCCGCCGCGCCGGCCGCGAGCCGATCTTGGCCTGCTCCAGTTCGCCCACCGGCGTGGACTGCTCAAAGTACGTCACCACCCCCGGATCGTCGAGAATGTGCTTGCGGTAGAACCCGAACGCAATCGCCGAAAGCTCGTCGAGCGCCGCCTCCCACTCCGGCTTCAGCTCTCCGGTAAAGTGGCCCTCGGGATCGTGCGCATTGGGCCGCGCCAGCGCGTCCAGCGAGGCAGCAATCATCAGCTCCAGGTTGCGTTCGGCCAGCACCTCGTCGGCATATTTGAAGTTCAGCACCTCGCCCTGTTCGGTAATGCGCAACTGCCCGTCGAAAGAATCCATGGGCTGCGCGAAGATGGCGCGATGCGTAGGTCCACCGCCGCGTCCCACTGTGCCGCCGCGGCCATGAAACAGGCGCAATTTGACTCCAGCTTCCCGCGCCACCACGTGCAGATCGCGGTGAGCGCGGAAAATCTCCCACGTCGAGGTCAGCATGCCGCCGTCTTTATTCGAATCGGAATAGCCCAGCATGACTTCCTGCCAGTTGTCCCACGTGGCCATCAGCTTGCGATAGTCGGGCCGGCTCCACAGGTCGCGGCACACGGCCGGCGCCTGGCGCAGGTCTTCAATGGACTCGAACAGCGGCACAGGCATCAATCCGGGGTCTCGCCCAGAACCTTCAACTCTCACGCCGCCCAGCCGCGCCAGCCTCACCACGGCCAGCACATCGTCCACGGTCGCCGCGCCGCTGATCACGTATTGGCGAATCACCTCGGGCGAGCAGCCGTTCTTGATCTCCGCCACCACGCGAAAGGTCTCGAGCACGCTCGAAGTTTCCGCCGACAGCCCGCCGGGAAGCGAAGTCGCCATGGTGTCCGCGATCGCCTCCTGCAAGGCCGCCGCGTGCACCCGCGCGTGCTGGCGAATGTCCAGCGTGTGCAGGTGCAGCCCAAAGGTGCGCACCTGCAAAATCAGCGGATCCACCAGCGTGCGCGCGATGCGCAGGCCGCAGTTATCAGCCAATGACTCGCGCAGCGTTTCCAGGTCGCCCGTGAACTCCTCCACCGAGCAGTAAGCGGGCAGCGCCTGCGCCAGCTTGTCCTGTCCCTGCGTCAGCGTGAAGGGCATCACCGGCAGCGCCGCGCCGCCGAATCCCTGCTGATCTGAGGCTTCAAGCGTGCGCTGGATGCGCGCCTTCAGGCAGATGACGAAGCGGCGATAATACTCAAACTCGTACTGCTCGCCGAAGACCTGCGCCTCGGGTGTGTGCAGCAGCGCCACATAGCTTTCCAGGCGCTGGTGCAGCGTGTCGCTGACAGCGATCTGCTGCGCGCTGGTGGTCAGCAAGTCGGTAATCTCGTCGAGCTGTCGCTGGTAGTAGAGCAGCAGATGGCCGCGCGCCAGGTGAACGGCGTCGCGCGTCACCTCGGGCGTCACAAAAGGGTTACCGTCGCGGTCGCCGCCGATCCAGGAACCGAAAATCAGCACCTGGGGCAGCCGGTGCGGCTCCATCTCCAGCCCGTAGGCGGTGCGCAGGGCCGCGGCGATCTCGCGATAGAGCCCCGGCAGCGTGGCGAAGATGGAGATGTCGTAATAGTCGAGCCCCATCTTGATTTCGTCGTACACCGTCGGCCGGTGAGAGCGCACTTCGTCGGTCTGCCACAGGCTGGTAATCTCCGCCAGCACCAGCTCTTCCAGCCGCGCCATGTCCTGCTCGGGTACGGGGATCTGGTCCAGCATGGCCAGAAACTCGCCGATGCGCCGCCGCTTGAACATCACGGCGCGCCGCGCAATCTCGGTCGGATGCGCGGTAAATACGGGCACGATCAGGATGCGCTTCAGCCAGCCCAGCGCCTCGTCCGCACTGATGCCCACCCGCCGCATCTCGCACAATGTACCCGCCAGGGAACCGCGCTGCCGGCCCGCATCGCCGCTCAACCGCAGGGCCATGCGCCGGCGCTTGCGGTGGTTCGTCTCCGCCAGGTTGATCAGCTCAAAGTAGAAAGCGAACGCGCGGGTCAGCAGGATCGCCCGTTCCACCGGCAGCGAGTGCACCAACTCCAGCGCTCCCGCCGCCTGCCGTGCGGCCTCTTCGTCCTGCCCGCGCGCCTCGGCGTCGCGGCGGCGAATGGTACCCTGCCGCAGCGCTTCCACGTGCGCAAACAACTCTTCGCCGGCCTGCTCGCGCAACACCTCGCCCAGCAGCATGCCCAGCGAGCGCACATCGCGCCGCAGCGGAGCATCTTTCCGGTCGCCCGACTGCGCTTCCAACTCCGCCAGCCGTTCGCTCCAACTCTCGGGATTCCACAAAGGTGCCATCGTGTCTAGATTATGCACGACCGGCAACGCCAGCGGCCTTCCTGACCCGGGCCGAAGCAACAGCCCCGTCCAAAATCCCGTCCGCCGCTGCAGTGCAACTCGCCGCCGCGAGTTACGCCCGGGAATGACGCCACGCCCACATCGGCATGAAATGCTCCGTGCCCCATCCTTGCGACTTTGCCGACCACCCCGCGGACAGGTCCTCGTCCGCGGGGTGGTCGGTCGCAAGGGTGAGAAGCCACAACCCTCGACCGGCCCCGATCCAAGGGCATCTCTGAGTAAGTCGAGGTTTCGGAGGGCACGGGCTTCACAGGCTGCGGAAAAACTCGTTTTTCGCCCGAAAAGTGTCAGGGCGCGACTTTAGTCGTGCCATAAATGCCGTAGAATCAGCGCGGCCTTCAGGCCCTGCGGTACCTTCTTCGGGCTTTTCGCCATTCATTCAGGGTTTTTCCGCAGCCTGTTCAGCCAGTACATAAACCAGGCAAAATGATGGAGGGCTTTATTGACTCCTGCATAAATAATGTCCTATGCTGCGGTTGTTGTGCGGAGGTGATTTATCCGACCGCAGGGGAGTCCAGAAGAGTTGCAGCGTAAACGCGAGCATGCGGTTCGCTTGCTTGAACAAGGCCTTACTCAGACCCAGATCGCGCGCAGCCTGGATGTCAATCCGCGCAGCGTGCGTCGTTGGAAGCATGACTTGAAGCGGGGCGGCTGGGCCGCTTTGCAAGCGGTTCCCGCCAGCGGAAGACCGCTTAAACTCTCGCCGGGCCAGCGCCAGCGATTGGAGAAGCAACTGCTCAAGGGTGCGCAAGCTGCTGGATTCCCCACCGATCTTTGGACCTGTCCCCGCGTGGCCGAGCGCATCGAGCGCACCTTCGGCGTTCGCTATCACGTCGATCACGTCTGCCGCCTGTTGCACGCCATGAACTGGAGCCCGCAAAAGCCCGCACGCAAGGCCATCGAGCGCGACGAAGAGGGCATCG
>JBEKTB010000164.1:0-7117 GCA_049516495.1 Occallatibacter sp. | reverse complement strand
GGGCCGGAAACCACCTTTCTACCCCGCAAACAGAGCACCGTGGCGTCTTTCGGATCCGGCGGGCTGCTTTATCCCGAAGGACTCGCGGTGGATGCCGGCGGCAGCGTCTACATTGCCGATGAGGGCAATGGGCGGGTGGTGAAGGAGACGCCGTCGGTGAGTGGCTATGTCCAAAGCACCATCGCAAACGGTCTGACCAGTCCTCAGGGGGTCGCGGTCGACGGCAGCGGCAACGTTTTTATCACCGACACCGGGAAGGGTCTTGTGCTGATGGAGACGCCCGCGGCGGACGGGTTCTCAGAAAGCACAGTCGGCAACGGCTGGAATTATCCTGCCGGCATCGCGCTGGATGGCAGTGGCAATATCTATATCGCCGATTACTTCAAGACGTATTTGGTGATGGAAACGCCATCAGCGAGCGGATACACTGCGCGCATCATCGGCAGCGGCATGTCTGAACCTACAGCAGTCGCCGTCGACAGCAGCGGCAATGTGTATATCGCCGATTGGGGTCACGATCGGGTGGTGAAGGAAACGCTGTCGGCGGGAAGCTACACCCAGTCCATCGTCGATAGCGACCTGCGCCAACCCAACGGTGTTGCAGTGGATGGCGGCGGCAATGTCTATATCACCGACTCGGACAACAATCGCGAGCTGAAGGAGACTTTGCAGGCGGGCGAATATACCCGGACGGTTCTGACGGACGAGGCAACCGGAGATCTGAATTTCCCTACCGGCGTTGCGCTGGACGGGAGCGGCAATGTTTATATCGCCGATGAGGGCAACGACCGGGTATTAAAGGTGGACCTGGCGGATGCGCCCGCTTTGAGCTTCGCAACAACCGCCGGAGGGACCACCAGCGCCGACAGTTCGCAGACGGTGACGGTCGCCAATATCGGCAATACGGCATTGGCTTTTCTGGCTGTCTACTACCCTGAGGACTTTCCCAAGGGCGCTTCGGGTGACGCAACCGAGTGCACATCTACCAGCAATCTGTCCGTCGGCGGCTCTTGTGCGCTGACGATCGACTTTTCTCCGGTCGTGGTCGATGGGGCGAACACATCCTTCTCTGTGAGAGAAGACGTGCTGCTGGCCACGGAGACGCTCGACAAGGAGATTAATCGGCAACAGATTTCGGTTCAGGGAAAAGAGATCAAGCTGGCTTCGACGATTGTGTTCACCTCGTCCAGCGCCGCGCTGGACGACTGTTCCCTGATTGCCCTGACAGCCACCGTTGGCGGAAGCGGTCCCAAGCCGGCAGGCACGGTGAGGTTTTCGTCGAATGACGGAGAACTTGGCGAGCCAGTCACTCTCACGAATGGTGTGGCGGCGCTCAATCTCAGGTTGACACGAAGCAGCACCGTAAGAGCGGTCTACTACGGCGATGCTGTTTATGCCGCATCCGTATCGAAGCCCGTCCAGGTCACGGTGACAAGGCAGTACTGAGAGCGACGCCACCCGTCGCTCCAACTCCGTCAGCACAACAAAAATGGCCGGAGTCTCTTGGGCTCCGGCCATTCTCTGTTTGCGGATGGGCACGCGAATTCGGGGATTGAGGATTTACGCCCGGCTCAGGTAGGCGCCTTCGCTGGTGTCGACGCGAATCTTCTCGCCTTCGTTGATGAAGGAGGGAACCTGCACCACCAGTCCGGTTTCCGTTTTGGCCGGCTTGGAGACGCTGGAGGCGGTGGCCGACTTGAGTCCGGGCTCGGTTTCGACAACGGTCAACTCGACCGACGCGGGCAGGTCGACGCCCACGGCCTGGCCGTCGTGGTAACTCACCTTGATCTGCAGATTCGGCGTCAGGTACTCGACTGCATCGCCCAGCGTGGCGCCCTTGAGCACAGTCTGCTCATAGTCCACGGGGTTCATGAAGTAGTAGTCGTCGCCGTCGGCGTAGAGAAACTCCATGGAAACTTCGTCCACGACCACCTTCTCAATGGCATCGGCGGAGCGGAAGCGGTGCTCGAACATGGCGCCGGACTTGAGGTTGCGCAGCTTGGCCTGGATAAAGGCGCGCAGGTTGCCCGGCGTGCGGTGTTCCACCTTGAAGACCAGGTGTAGTTGGTCGTTGTGCTTGATGATCATGCCGGGACGCATT
Organism: Occallatibacter sp.; assembly: GCA_049516495.1. Lineage (GTDB taxonomy): Bacteria > Acidobacteriota > Terriglobia > Terriglobales > Acidobacteriaceae > Telmatobacter. The sequence continues at coordinate 5,016 of JBEKTB010000164.1, read as the reverse complement.
TGAGTGGCGGGAATCGCCATAAGGTTTGAAGCTCCTTGCTCTGCTTGCGGTCGCTCCGCAAAAGAATCTGGCCTTGGCCCATCTATCATTGTAGCCTAGGGGCGCGTGAATCCGCCCCTACGGTTGGCGAAGGTAAGCCGGACACCCCCGAAACCGATAGAGAGCAATGCGCCGCAGTCGTCGCGGCTCTTGGTGCAGGCGCGCCAATTGCTCTCCCGTGTGGGGAAAGCGAGCTGAAAAATTGAGATTGAAGAGGGGATTTTCCGAGCAAAATCTGGTAGCGCTACCGGGAATCGAACCCGGGTTTTAAGATTGAGAATCTCACGTCCTAACCCCTAGACGATAGCGCCACACTTGCGGGGATCAGCCGTTGCCGGCCACTTCCTTACTCTAACAAAAATCCGGCTTCCTGCCAAAAGCAGCGCCGCGCTCAACACCGCCGCTTCAGATCCCCAGCTTGCGCACTTCATCGTTGTAATACTTGCGGTAGAGAATCTCCCACTCCTGTGAGCCTTCCAGGATGATCTTGCGCTGCGATGCGATCTTCAGCCGCGCCGCGTTGTCGATTCCGGCTTCCTGGGTGAGCAGGGTCGTGAGCGCCTTGCGCGCCTCCTGGCGAATCGTGTTGCGATCCTCCAGAAAGCCCACTTCTTCGGTCTCGGCCAAAGTGTCGGCCACGGTGTGGGCCAGCTTGTTGAGCTTGTCGGGGCTGATCCTCATAGCACCGCCTTGTACTTCTTCGCCAACTCGGTCTTGACCTTTTTGAACATCTCGGCATATTGCGCGCCGGACTTGCGCATTTCGTCGGAGTACGCGTCCAGGATCACGCGCACCTCTTCGTTGATGCGGTCTTCGAGAGAAAGTTCTTCGATCAGGCCCTCGGTGACGCGCGCTTCGACCACCTTCAAGTCGCTGGTGGTGATCATCTTGGCGTCGATGAGATGCTTGACCGTGCGGCGGGCTAGGTACCCAATGTAATCGCGGGAAAAGATCATGGATTAAGTCTCAGGATACCCCATTCAGCCGCCCTCTGTACAACCCCAGGTGCAAACCATCGCATTCCGGCGTTTGTGAGCGCCATTGCGGAGTCGGAGGCAGGAAATGAGGATGCACCCGCCGCTCGTGAATCACTGACCACTGATTACTGATCACTTCCGTACGTCACCCCTGGTGCGGGCAATTCTTGGTGTTCAGGCATGCCTCGCCCACGCGCAGCCGTTCCACGGGACGGCCGCCAACCAGGTGCTCCCGGACAATCTCCGCCGCATCTTCCGCCTGCACATTGCCGTACCAGACCGCCTCCGGGTAGACCACCATCATCGGCCCGTGTTCGCACTGGTCCAGACAGCCGGACTTGTTGATGCGAATCCGTCCATTGAGAGCGGCATCCTTAACCAGGCGCTGCAACTCCGCGTGCAGGTCGCTCTTGCCATCCCGGGTGCAGGACGGCCGCGGCGCGCCCTCCGGCCGTGTATTGTGACAGACGAAGACGTGGCGCTCAAACAGGGGCAAGGGGCGTTCCTCCTGAATTTGGTTTATCTCAGACTAACGCGCTGGCCTCGGAAAGGCGAACTTTCCACAGGCGCACGCCGCCAGACCGCCCGCATCTGCGAAAATGAAAGCTTGACTATGAGCACGGATAACCTTCTATCGCTGAAAGACGACATGGTGGCCTTTATTGAGGGTCACGGTCTCAAACGCCTCCCCGGTTACGTCACCGAGGACATTCCCTCCATTGTGTGGGAAGGCCAGGGCAACCCCGACGCATGGAAAGACTTTGTGGAGATGGCCAAGCACGTGGGCGCTCCCTTCGTCACCTTCAGTGAAATGACGCTGGAGCGTGAAGAACTCGACGCGCTGGTCGAGGAAGCGGGGGAGATGAACTTCCCCGACGAAGAGGCCACGGAGTTGGTCGAGGCGCAATGGCTGCGTAAGTACGCCGGAAATCTCGGCTACATCCAGTTGGGCTTCGTCTACCAGGGACTGGTCTTCCTGCACGAGACAACCACCGAGTGGTATGAGCGCTTCCAGGCGCTGCTTGAAGATATCGAGAGCTTCCAGGACATCGTCATCGACGAGCACGATCACGATCACGACGAGGACGAGTAACCCGGGTGGGCCTGGTTGACGCTGGAGTGAACGGCACCGCGTTGTCTGAAGATCCGCCGCGCACGGTGCCGCGGAGCGCTCCGCGGATCCCGCCCCGCCAGCGCTGGACACTCGCCGAACCGCACCCGGACGAAGCCGCCGCATTGGCCAAGGCAGCCCGTCTGCCGCTGGTGCTGGCTGAGCTGCTGGTTTCCCGCGGCATCACCCAGCCCGCGGAAGCTTTCGCCTTTCTCAATCCCGAAGTTTCGCGCCTGCATGATCCCTTCCTCATGTTGGGCATGGACGCCGCTGTTGCGCGGCTGGAGCGGGCCATTGCGAATCGCGAACCGGTGCTGCTCTACGGTGACTACGATGTAGACGGCACCAGTGCCGTGGTGCTGCTGAAGACCGCAATTGAAATGCTGGGCGGCGTTGCGCGCTTCCATGTGCCTCACCGGCTGCTCGAAGGCTACGGCCTGCAATCCAGCGTGCTCGAAGCCGCGTACGCCGACGGTGCGCGGCTGGTGATCACGGTGGACACCGGCATGAGGGCTTTTGCCGAGGCGGAAACCGCCCGTCGCCTGGGCCTGGACTTGATCATCACGGACCACCATCTGCTCGAGGCCGGCGACGCTGTGCCCCCGGCTCTGGCCATTCTCAACCCCAACCAGCCCGCCTGCTCTTACCCGGAGAAATTTCTGTGCGGTGCGGCGATTGCTCTGAAGCTGGGGCAAGCCGTGCTGGAGCGCCGCGATCGGACACGGACCCGCGAGAAGACGCTGCCCAGTTTTCTCAAGATGGCCGCCATCGCCACCATCGCTGATGCCGTGCCCCTGAAGGGCGAGAACCGCGTGATTGCCGCCTTGGGATTGAAGGAATTGCGCCGTCCCGCCGGTGCCGGCCTGCGCGCTCTTTTTGCCGTGTCCGCCCTCGATCCTGCGACGAAGCCGGTGACTGGCTTCGATGTGGCCTTCCGCCTGGCACCGAGGATCAACGCCGCCGGCCGCATGGATGTGGCTTCCGAGGTCATCGAGCTGTTCACCACCCGCGACCAGGGCCGTGCGACCGAATTGGCCGCCAAGCTCGAACGCCTGAATCGCGAACGCCGCGCCACGGAAGCCGCCGCCCTTCTGGCGATCGAGACTCGTCTCGCTGGAGGGTCCGGGCCTGCCTCCGAGTCGGACCTCGCACTTGCCGCCGAACTTGCTTCGGATCGTCTGCTGGTGATCGACGGCAACGGCTGGCATCGCGGCGTGATTGGCATCCTCGCCTCGCGCGTGGTCGAGCGCACCGCCAAGCCGGCTATCGTGGTCAGCGTCGAGGACGGCGTGGCGCACGGCTCCGGCCGCTCCGTCGACGGCTTCCAGTTGCTCAACGCTATCGAAAGCTGCGCCGACTTGTTCACCCGCTTTGGCGGTCACGCTTTTGCTGTGGGCTTTGCCCTGCCGGCGGACGCATTGCCCGAACTCAAGCGCCGCCTCCGCCTCTACGCGGAGGAGCATCTTGCCGCCCGCGAACCGGAACACCTGCTCAGCATTCACGCCGAGCTGCCTCTGGATCGCATTACGCCGGTGCTGGTGGGCTGGCTGCGCAAGCTAGAGCCGTTTGGACACGGCAATCCGGAGCCGGTCTTCGTCGCTCGCGGCGTGCGCCTGCTGGCAGCGCCGCGGCTCATGAAAGAGCGCCACATCCGCCTGGAACTGGCGCAGAACTCTGTTCAGCCTCAGCCCCTGCCCGGATCCAGCGGAGCCCTGCGCGCCGTCGGGTGGAACCTGGCCGCCCGGGCCGCGGTCCTGCCGCTCGCCAAGGGCAGTCTTATTGACGTCGCCTACCGCATCCGCGAGAACGACCATCCCGAATACGGCGGCCTGGAAGTGGAAATCGCCGGGATCGAACTGGCCCGCTCCTGACGCAACAAGGCCCACGGTTAACCGTGGGCCTTGTTGGTTTGCGGTTTGAGATTCCGCCTCGCCGTTACTTCTTTTCCTTGGGCTCGGCCTTGGGTTTTGACTCCGCTTTAGCCGCCGCAGCCGGCTTTGACTGTTGCGCGGGACGCGATTGGGACTGTGGAGCCGGACGCGACTGAGGTGCCGGGCGCGATTCGGGCGCAGGACGGGATTGGGGCTGGGCTGCAGGCCGAGCCTGCTGCGCAGGGCGTGCTTCAGGCGCGGGTCGCGACTGGTTTGCCGGGCGCGCCGCTGCCTGGGTTGCAGGACGTGCTGCCGGCGCGGGGTGGTTCTCGGCCGCCAGCGGCCGGGATACCGCCAGATTCTGCGGATGCCCGCCATTGTTCTTGGCGTACGCGGTCCTGTCCGTTCTGGCGGTCGACTCGTGCTGCGCCTGGAACGACGTCTTGGCTACGTGCTGGTCGTGCTCGGCGATCCGTTCCTCGGGAGCGGGGTCGTGGTGGATGCCGCCGGGACCGCCGCTGAACGCCACGTGATTGTTGTTCACGATCGTGTTGCGTTCCACAATTGTCCGGTCGATGTACGTGGTGTGGACGATGGTTTCGTTCACGTGCATGACCGCGGTGTTATAGGCAAACACGCCTCCGCGCCACTCGCCGCCCGCGAATCCGATGCCCATGTAGCCGAAGCCGTAGTTCACGCCTCCGTAGTAGCCGATGTGCGGGCCCCAGTAGCCTTCATGGAAGACGAAAAGGCCGCCGGACCAGCCCCAGTAGCCGGGGGTCCACAACGCGCCCGTGTAAGGGGCAGGAACCCATGCGCCGGGAACCCAGTAGTAGCCGTCCTCGCCATAGGCCCAGTAGCCGGGTGTCCACATCAGGTTGGGAGCCGGGCAGACGGGCTGCACATACACCGGCAGCACCGGAGGCGCGAACCCGACACTGATGAATACGCCCGCGTAAGAAGAAGCGGGAATCAGACAGACGAGCAGCGCCAGTAGAAGCCAGCGCCCGGAACGAAA
>JBEKTB010000163.1:0-7204 GCA_049516495.1 Occallatibacter sp. | reverse complement strand
AGACTTCCCGATAGCCAATTTGAACCTGCAATTTCCAGACGCTTTCCTGCGTCCACCTTACTGCCACATCGAGGGAATGCCCTGTGAGTCAGCTCTACCAGATGAGACTGCGTGTCGAAGAGAAGATAAAGGCCGATCAATTGGATCCGATGCAAGTGAAAGGAAGTATCGGATTGAAGTCAGGCTTGCTTGTCTCCCTGATTTCCGCAAATACGCCTGACAATCCCCAGTCGATTGCCAAATTCAGAATGGCTGTCAAGGAAGTACTCAATCTCGCTCTTTAATGGTGAATGTATGAAGATGAATTCCATTCGTACCAAGGTTGTCGTCGCGTGCCTTTGCTGCCTTTCCGTGGGACTTGGCGGAATCCTGGCGTTGATTCACTACAGTTTCAATCGCAATGCGCAGAATCTTGCCTCGCAGGCGGTGACAGGGGCTCAATCTCTTTTTGCGATTTCCGAAGCCAGAGAAATCAGGAAGATGGCCGCCCTTACCCAATCGCTGACCCTGGATCCCCGCATTGGTGATGCGCTCCTCGCCCGTGATCGCGAAGGCCTGATCGAAATGACCGCTCCGTTCTTCATGAATTTGAAGGAAGACGGGATCACCGATTTTACGTTCCACACGCAGGAACTGGATCCGGCTGTCTTCCTGCGGCTCAACGATCCCGCCAGGTCCGGCGATCATATGGATCGGTTCATGGACAAGGAAGTTGCGACCAAGCTCACCATGGTCACAGGAAACGAAATGGGTAGGGCCGGGTTTGCCGTCCGAACCATTGCGCCCATGTTCGGGTCCCACGGCGAAGTTGCCGGGTACGTCGAGTTTGGCGAGGAACTGGGCCAGTTTCTCCATGCCATGAAGGCAACCACTGGAGACGACTACGGTCTTCTGTTCGACAAGAAATACGTGAACCAGCAATTCTGGGCCGACACCAATGCAACATTGAATCGTCGCGATAACTGGAACGACGAGCCGAATTATGTGGCAGGGGAAAAGACATCGAATTCCGACCGCATCTTTGACTTCAAAGGGAATCTGAGTGCGGTGCCCACCAACGGCGAAGCGCTGGAACGCTTCCACGAAGGGAAATCCGAGTTTGTCCGCGGCGTTTTTCCCATTCAGGACGCAGCCGGCAACCGGGTGGGCGCAATCTTCGTAGTGCGCGACATCACCAATTTCTACCTCTCGATGCAACGCACCGAGCTCATTTTCGCGGTTTCGACCGTGATTGCCGTATTGATCGGAACCGGCATTTTCCTGCTCATGCTCAGCCGTCTCATCTTCCAGCGCCTGGAGCGCATTATCCAGGTCGCGACACGCGTAGTGGGCGGGGATCATGGGACCGAGATCAAAGTCAGCTCCGACGATGAAGTCGGACAACTCGAGGGGCTGTTTGAACAGTTCAGACAAGTCTTCGTGTTCGTGCTGTCGAACGTCCCGGAGTTGGAGTCGAAGTAGAAAGACCGTTTTTGCCAGTTCGCCGACCACAGTTCGCATGAAATGAAAACTGGCGAATGCCTCTTCCCTTGGGGAGAGGCATTCACCACTTTGCGCCGCTTCTTCCAAGCGGATTCCCGTGTGGCCAACAAATCCCCGCGGACTCGCATCCAGCAGCGTCTCACATGCAAGGCGTTGCGCCAGCTCCTTTTCCATGCTCGGGAAAAGCCGAATGCTCCTCGCGAATCGACTCTGTTCGGTAAACAACTCTTAACAGGTTTCCCACCGCAACTGCGGGCCGCCTCACGCAAAACTGCGGTATCATGATGAAACAGGAGGCTGCCAGCCCATGTCCACTGAACCCGAACCACTGAACCCCGCTGCAGAAGAAGACACCAAGGAATCCAGCGCCCTGCGGGTTATCGGCTGGTTTTCGATCGGCATGGCAGTGGCCACCATTGGCATCTTCGTCGGTCGCGAGCTGCGCAGCCGCTACAAGTTCAAGCGCCGCACCCCTTACGACTTCTACTCGAACGCCGGCGAACAGCCCAGCGAATTCGGCGTGGGCATCTAGCTCCGCCATCCCCGTTCCGACCGCAAAAATGCCGCCCGAGGGCGGCATTTTTGCGCGAGGCGCTTTCTCGCGCAACGCGCTTCCCCTGTCCGACGAACCTGTTTTCGACCTTTGAAAGATACCCCGCCGCTAGCCAGCCAACTCGCAACGCCCACTCAGCGGGGCTGACTCGCTTGCTCCAACCCAACGCGAGCGGCAAGCATCAGGACCCGCGCCCGAAAAATGGCCGCTCTTTTTCGCGCAAGCGCCGCCCAACGGTGAGCGCCCTGCCTCTCCCACATCCCCGCCGCCAAATTGATCCCTAGTCCCTAGTCCCTAGTCCCTAGTCCCTAGCCCCTAGTCCCTGGTTCCTAGCCCCAGGTTCCCTGCCGTTTGCGTTACCCTAAGACCTTATGGGCCGCATCCGCATTCTTTCCGACCAGGTTGCCAACCAGATCGCTGCCGGCGAGGTGGTGGACCGGCCAGCATCGGTTGTGAAGGAGTTGCTGGAAAACTCCCTGGACGCCGGGGCCAGCCGCATCCGGGTCGAAGTCGAAGCCGGCGGCCGGCGGCTCATCCGCATCGCTGACGACGGCCACGGCATGAACCGCGACGACGTGCTGCTGGCATTCGAGCGCCACGCCACCTCAAAACTGCGCACCGCCGACGATCTGCTCTCCATCGCCACTCTGGGCTTTCGCGGCGAAGCCCTCCCCTCCATCGCCTCGGTGGCGCGCGTGACCCTCGAAACGGCCACGGGAGACGAGGCTGCCGGAACCCACCTCGAAATTGCCGGCGGAAAAATCCTCCACGTAGACGACGCCGCTCTGCCCCGCGGCACTACAATCGCCGTCGCCGACCTGTTCTTCAACACTCCGGCGAGGCGTAAATTCCTGCGCGCAGAGTCCACCGAGCTGGCCCACGTAACGGCGCTCGTCACTCATTACGCCCTGGCCCATCCGGAGAAGCATTTCGAACTGCTCTCGGCCACGCACACCATCGTTTCCGCACCGCCCGTCACCCGGACCGCCGAGCGCATCTACCAGATCTTCGGCAAGGACACACTGGCCCAGTTGCTGCCCGTGGCCGCGGAAATCCCGCTGGCCCATGCCGGCCTGCCCGAGCCGCCGCCCTGGAAAAAGGACCCCGACGAGCCCGTTCGCGATCCCGGCGCCCTGCGCTTGACCGGCTTTTATTCCAAGCCCGAGTTGCAAAAGCTCAACCGCAACTCCATCTACATCTTCGTCAACAAGCGCCTGATTCGCGACCGCCTGCTGATGCACGCTATCACTGAGGCCTATCGCAACGTGATTCCCCCCACCAGCTTCCCGGTGGTCCTGCTGTTCCTTGAAATGCCCCCGGAGGAGGTGGATGTCAACGTCCACCCCGCCAAGACCGAGGTTCGTTTTCGCCAGCAAAGCCTGATTCACGACTTCGTCCGCGACAGCCTGCGCACGGCGCTCATCAAGGCGCGGCCGGCGGCCGGCTTCCTTGCCGCTCTCGACAGCGCACCTGCTGCCAGCCCTTCGCTCATGCCGCCGGCGACCTCGCCGCTGCCTGGTTCCCCGGACGGCGCGTCGTTCGTTCCCTTGCCCGACTCCGACCCCGACGCATTTCAGGTGGCCGGGGCAAATGCCGAGCGCTTTGAACTGACGCCGCGGCGGCCCACGCCCGTTCCCGGCAAGCTGCCGTTCGCCGCAAACGGTTTCAATCCTGGTGGATGGGGGGATCGCGAAGCTTGGGGCGAAGCTGCGGCAGCCCTGTTCCAGCCGGCCACCTCGCCGCCTGCGGGCGATTGCTCACCAGCCGCCGGCGATGCCGCGGGCACAAATCCGGGTGCCGAGACGGCGCTCGTAGAGGCCGAACAGGCCGCCGCCAATCTCAACCACCTGGGCTCGCTCCGCCCGCTCGGGCAGTTGCGCGAGTCGTTCATCCTGGCCACCGGGGAAGACGGACTGTGGATCATCGACCAGCATGTGGCACACGAGAGGATTCTTTTTGAAAAAATTTTGCGCGACCGTCAAATCGAAAAAGTTCAGCGCCAAAGGTTACTGATGCCCATGCTGGTGGAATTGAAGCCGTGGCAGATGGTGGTCTTTGCGCGCATCGCCGAGGAGCTGGAGCGCAACGGGTTCGAGGTGGAACCATTTGGCCCTCAAACACTTGCGGTCAAGGCCGCTCCGGTGGGACTGGAAGGAGCGGCTCTGGAGCGGATGCTGGCCGAGGTAATCGAGCAATCCAGCGCCGATTCCGACGAACCCAAGCAGAATGAGGACCTTGCGGCTCTCCGCGGCCGGATTGCCGCCTCCATCGCCTGCCATTCGGCCATCAAGGTAAATACCCCCCTTGACCCGGTTCGAATGGAATGGTTACTGTTGGAATTGGCAAAAACTAGTCATCCAACCAGTTGCCCGCATGGACGTCCAATCGCTTTGCTGTATTCTTGGAAGGAGATCCAGCGGGCCTTCCATCGAATTTGAAACAGATGGATGGTGGCAGCCCTCCTCTTAGGGGACAGGGCAGCCCGGCGCCAACGCCAGCCTGGAAGTGAGGTTTTTCTTTGACATCGGAGCAATTGGAAGCATCGCGCGCCGAAAGGATGCGCCTGAATGGACATGGGGCACTCACACTTGAGGATGCCCGGACGTGGATTGAAGAGACCGGACTCTGCCTCTTCCTGCCCAAGCGGCAATTCTCGTCATCCATCGCGCCGTCGTTTGTTGAGGCTGTAGCCGGCAAACGCGACGCCACCCCCGACCCCCAGCATATTGCAGCCGCCGAAGAGCTGCTGGTACGGCTGGAGTTGGATGGCGTGGCCGTGCGTCTGAACCTGCTGGGCCTGCCCGGAGAGCAGCCGGACTTCGTGGTTGCCAGCTGGGTTCTGCCCTACGTGTATGCCCTGCGCGGCGACCGCGACTGGCGCCGGAGCCCTCAACTGACCGGCTCTCGCCAGGTTTCGCCCTTGGCTGTCCAGGCCTACAAACTGCTGGAGGCGGGCGACAACACCATTACCAAGCTCACGCATGCACTGGGCAGAGAAGTCACCGAAGCCGCGGTTCTGCGCGCCATCACTGAGCTCTGGCAGCAGCTGCGCATTATCCCAGTCATCGCAGCCCCCGGCCAGGCGGCCGAGTGGCAACTGCTCCGCCAGCGATTCCAGAAGGCCATCGCCGAAGGCGCTTCCACCTCCCAGGTCACAGCCATCTCCGTGCTTGCCTCCATCTATCTGCAGGCTGTGATTGCGGCCAGCATGGAAGAGGTGGAGATGTTCCTCGCTCCTCTGACCGCGCGCAGCAAGGTGCGCGAAGTGTTGCGCGGGCTGGTGGCCACCCGGCAGGTCCATACCATCCCCCTGGGTCACGCACCCCATTTCTATGTTGCCGGCACACTGCCGGAGTTTGCAGTTGTGCCCACTCTCTACTCAAGTTCGTCCATGTCGGCCTCCTCATACTTCATGCGGGCCTATGACCACGATGAGGACCTGCCGGAGCCCTCGGCCGCTGTGCCGGCCCCTGAGGATGCGCCAGTCCCGATGGCCGCGCACAAGCCAGCAGAGGCTCATGCTCCCCGAGCGGCTACCGCGCGGAAGCCTGCCGCAAGCGGAAAATCTGCCGCCGCGCGGCCCCACTTCAGCCGCCCGGCCACCCATTCCCGTGATCGCAAGCCGGCTCAATCGTCTTCCGGCAGCCGTCCGGCCCGGCGCGCAGGAGCCGAATCCCGGCCAGCCGGTTCGCGCACTGCGAACGGCGCCCGGCCAACGGCCCACGCGACCAACGGAGCTCCCGGCGCGCGTTCCGCAAATTCCGCAGCACCTGCCTGGGGCCAGCGCAACGGTCATTCCAACAGCGCCAAGACCGCCGGCAAGCCGGGCGCATCCAATCGCAACGGCAATGGCAGCAGGAAGCCTGCTCTCGCCGCCGGCCAGAAGGCCGGAAACAGCAAGCAGTTTGGTTTTACCGCCAGACCCAAGCAGGGGACGAAGAAGCGCGGATGACTCGGGAAAATACCTCCTTCAGTTCCCTTGACCCGGCTGGGAAGATCATTGTCGCCATTGACGGCCCTGCCGGGGCGGGAAAGAGCACGATCGCCCGCCACCTGGCCCGGCACTTTGGCCTGCTCAACCTCGAAACCGGAGCCATGTACCGTGCCTTTGCTCTGAAGGCACTCCGGAGGAGTATCTCTCTGGATGACAGCCCCGAACTGGAACGCCTTGCAGCCGAGACCGTCATTCGCCTGGAACCGGGAGAACAGGAGAATCGTGTCCTGCTCGACGACGAGGACGTGACCGGCCTGATCCGCAATCAAATGGTGACCGACGCCGCCTCCAGGGTCAGCGTCCATCCAGCCATTCGTGCCTGGATGGTGCGCATGCAGCAGCAGTTGGGAGCCGAGGGCGGCGTAGTCATGGAGGGGCGCGACATCGGCACTGTGGTCTTTCCACGGGCCGAGGTCAAGATCTTCCTGGACGCGGCTCCGGAAGTGCGAGGCCTGCGCCGTTTCGAACAGCTTGGCCCCAAGCCCACTGTCCAGCCTGAAGAGGTGGTCCGCGACCTGCGCGCCCGCGACGAGCGGGACCGCAACCGCGCCGACTCGCCCCTCAGGCCGGCCCCGGACGCCGTCTTGCTGGACTCGACCAACCTGACGCTGGACGAGGCCGTTCAGGCTGCCGAAGCGATTGTGACCGCGAAGCTCGATCCGGCAACCGCCCGCTCTTGATTTGGCTTCTCCGCTGAGTCGTCCGGCGGTTTCACCGGCCGCACAAAGATGAATTTCCGCCTGTCCTACCGTATCCGCGCCATGGATTTGCAGCTATCGCGAAACCACGGTAGCGGACCCTCCGGGCACAGCGCCGAATGGCTCCCTCTCCAGAATTAGGCCGCGTTGGCCGCCCTCAACTATTGATCCGGCCCCCAAATAGAGGCCTCGAGCCCCATCCATTTCGCAGGTTCTATCGCGAAATGGGTGGGAAGGCGCAACACTCTTTAAGGGCCGGATCAATACGGCATGGCCACTCTGGTCTTGTTTGAGGGCAAGGCGCCGTCGAGAGCGCCATGTCACGCACCGGCACGGATATGCCCTGATTGCACTCTGCTTTCAAGAAGATTGCGCCGTCGAATTCAGGCTTTCCTGTGTACTTCCTTGTGCGCCTATGCAAAACTGACCGGGACGTACAGCCCTTCCTGCGCTTGTTGAGTCATACTCAACGAGAAG
>JBEKTB010000162.1:0-7280 GCA_049516495.1 Occallatibacter sp. | reverse complement strand
CCCATTTCGGCCACGGCCACGGCCTGCGCCACCAGCGCCAATTCCATCGGCGACTCGGTGCGCATGATCATGCACGGCGACGCCGATGTAATGATTGCAGGCGGTGCGGAAGCTTCTGTTACGCCCCTGGCGGTCGGCGGTTTTGCCGCCATGCGCGCACTTTCCGCCCGCAACAACGAACCCACCCGCGCCAGCCGCCCGTTTGACAAGGACCGCGACGGCTTTGTCATCGGCGAAGGCGCAGGCATCCTGATCCTGGAAGAGTTGGAGTTTGCCAAGGCGCGCGGCGCGAAGATTCTGGCCGAGGTCATTGGCTACGGCATGAGCGCCGATGCATACCACATCACGGGCATCGCTCCTGAAGGCGCAGGCGCGCAGCGCGCCATGCGGGCCGCACTCAAGGACGCGGGCATCCAGCCGGAGGAAGTGGGCTACGTGAACGCTCACGCCACCTCGACCCCGGCGGGCGACGGCAACGAGTCCCGCGCCATCGAGCTGGTCTTCGGCGAGCACGCCCTCAGCCACAAGCTCAAAGTCTCCGGCACCAAGTCGATGACCGGCCACCTGCTGGGCGGCGCCGGTGGTCTGGAGGCCGGCATCTCCGTGCTGGCGCTGGTCAACCAGCAGATTCCGCCCACCATCAATCTTGAGAACGTCGATCCCGAATGCCGGCTGGACTACGTGCCCAACAAGGCCATTGCGCACAGCTTCGACGTGGCTTTGTCCAACTCGTTCGGATTTGGCGGCATCAACGCTAGCCTCATCATGCGGCGCTGGACGGAATAAGCGCAGCCTCTAGCTGTTAGCTTCTAGCCTCTAGCTTTGAAAAACAAACAGCGCGAATCCCGTTGGGGTTCGCGCTGTTTGCTTTTCCGCAATGCCCCTGCCGCAAAGGTTCCGTGGCTCATTCTTGCGGCTTTTTTCCGCCTCCAAGGTGGGAGACCAAAGTCTCCTTCGTGGCTTCATTCGCCCGCCAACCGTCCCATCGTCACCCGTTGATGGCCGCCCAGCCCACGCTCACCAGGAGAATAATCGCCCACCAGCCGAAGACCGCAACGTAGCCGGAACTGCGCTTGACTCCTGCCACGATCGCCAGACCGATTCCCATCAGCACCATGCTCCAGATGGTCGTGACATCCAGCGCGCTGGCCAGCTTGTAAAGAGCCGCGTTGGTCTCCAGGGGGTTCAGAAAGGCTCCCACGCTGGTGGGCGCAAAGTTGTTCAAATTGAACGACTCGGGGGTGCCTCCCGCATAGATGACTATCGCTCCCAGGAGCGATTTAATGATTCCAGGCAGGCCCGCGAACATCCACACGGCGAAGACGCTGCCATAGCCGGCCTTACCGCCGAAGCCAAAGTTGATGGTGCCCCACAGCACCAGCGATCCCAGCCCAACGATAGCCAGCACCAGAACTGGACTCGCGATGAAGATGCCCTCGATGAAGTACTGGGTGGCCTTCATTGCGCCTGCCCTCTGTTCCGCGGGCATTTTGTCCATACGATCCTGGGCCTTCGCATCGGCGCGAATCGCATTCTCGGCCACTTGCGGCCAGGTGACTTTGAGGGTTATGGCGGCAAATAGCCCGTAGCCGATCAGAATCATAATGACGAACGGCAACCACCAGCTCCGGTTGCCTCGCTTGATGTCTTCAAAGGTTTTCGATGGCGCCGAGAACGTGTTTGATACGCGCTGCCACTCGGACAAGCCGGGTCCCTCAGGGACTAATCCGGCCACAGGTTGAACATCCAGATTACTCATGAATCCGCCTCGTTCAGCCACATTTGGCTTTGGCCGCGATTGTACCGTTGAACGGCCTAAGGCGCACAATTTATTTCTGTTGACACACGCGCCGGACGGCGAAGAAGGGACGGCTCTACAGCCCTTCGGCGGCGGCCGTGGGTGGCGTGGAAGAGGGCAGTGGTTCGCTGGATGGCTGCTCGGGCCGGGGTTGGAACGGCTTGGGCTGGGCCGGCTTCGACTGCCCGGGCTTGCGCCGTGTTGCCTGGGTTGGGCCAGCCGGGGCCGGCGTCGCCGCTTTGGCCGCTCTTTCCGGCGCGGATGTCTTGCGCGGCGGTCTGGCCGGCACGTAGCTTTTGTAAACCGTGATGTGGAAGCAGAGCTGCTGGAACTCCTCTTCGACGTCGAGCTTTCCGGCTGTTTGAAGCGGCAACAGCGTGGCCCGCATCCAGCTCAATTCCCGCCGGCTCATGCCCTGCTTGGCTATGTCGATGGTGGCCCCGGTCAGGTGCGGGCTGGCGATATCGCCCTCGGCCGCCGCAGCGTTGCCGTTGGTTTCCATCAGGCGCTTCTGGTACTCGACGGTCCGCACCGCCGAGCTGACTTCGAGCGGGCGATGAAACTCGGCCGCATGGGCGCGCGCCAAATCAGAGAGAAAGCTCGCCGTCCAGGGCCGGCAATAGCGATGGTTCTCAGGCAGGTTGCCGTTCACGGCGAGGTTTGCCGAGGCGGGCACCGGCACCAGCATCTTGCGCGCAATGCGGTCATTCAGATCGTCTTCGTCCTCGATCCGCTCCAGGCTGTCCGCTTCGGTCTTCTCATTCTGGCGCGCCAGCGACTCGAACGACCCGCGCAGCGGCGGCGTCCCACCTGACCTTGTCTTTGGCAGGGAAGCGATTACGGGCGTAGAGGAACTGTCCGAAGCGTCGGAGTCCGTCCGTGGGGCTGGCTCCGGCTCCGCGGCTGGATGCAGTCTTGTGAATTGATCGGCCCTGGCGATCTGGATTGGCTCCGCGGCCGGTCGGGGCTTCACGGTTGCATGAACTCTTGTCGCCAAACGGGGTCTCGCGCCTGGTCGGGAACCGGCGCCGGAACGGAATTTCAAGTTCCGCCTGGACGGGGAGGATTGGCGGGAGCGCGAGGACTGCCTCGACGAGGCCTGCGACAATCCCTGATGCGCACGTCCGGCCTGCTTGCGCTCGGAAGGCTGTCTTGCTGTTTGCTTCGTCGCATGCACCACCGTGCGCCCGGCGGGGTGCGAGGCCGCGCGATTTGGCGCAGTTTTGGCAGGTTGCCGGGATTTTTTGTGGGCAGCGCTTCCGGACCCAGTGTTCTCCCGCGACGTGGCCGGGTTGGCCGGCGCGCCAAAGGCCGCCATCACGCAGGAGGCGGCCAGCACAAGAACCATGAATGTGGTCCGGCGCATGAAGGCGGAGTGCGGAGAATCCAGAGCACCTCCAGTGTAGGCCAATCGGACCCGATTTCCGAGTGCCTGCGCGGATGCGCCTTCGTCCGATAATTGGACGCAAATCGGCGACGTTTGTTTCGTTGGCGGCAAGGATGGGCGTCTCAGAATCGACCTAACAAGCAGGGAAAGAGCGAACATGGGGCCGAGGCCCTGTTCATGGACAACGCGAATTTCGACGGGGAATACGTGCCGCAGCATCTGGCGGAGAAATTCCGCAAGTGAAGAAGTCTCTCAGCCAGTGAGCGGTTCAGTCTGACATGCGCGTTGAGCGAGGCGGCGTGGGCGAAGATAGGTGTTGTGCGCGATCCGAACAAGCCGACGGATAGGGCCATCCGGCGAGTTGGTCGCTGTGAGAACGACTAACCGGTAAACTGCTCCATTTCCAGGTCTCGGAAGCGAAACCTGGGGGCATCCGGCAAAGTGGCCTGTCCCCCACTTGCCCATCCCCGTCAACCATGGTGTTTTGGCCGGACGCACACGTCTAAAGCCTCAAAGAGCTTCTGCTTGCGGCAGGAAACCCGATGCGCAACCAAAACCGTCTCCAGGGTTGTCTATCTGTACGGAATCCAGCTTCAATTCACCGCTACGAAATGAAAAGAGCGGCGTACGAACGAGTTGCTCATCCTTGATCGGAGTGAAATAGTCGCCGCCGCACTCGGGATGGAGTTGCTCCCATTTGATCTCTCTTTTGGGATGCGTAAGCAGCATGCAGGCGACTGCAAAGGTACCCAGGCCGAATTCGTAGGAATACATGGTGTCCGTTGCACAACGGACGGAACATCCTCTGAACCGTAAGCCAAATTGCGTTGCAACGATGAGCCAATCTCCGCTCTGTTGTTCTCCGAGCCTCTTCCATGCATCCATTGCCTTGACGGATTGCATGAGCGTTCGATCGTTCAATCTCTCTTTGCAGGTAACGGAGAATTTTCGCTCGGATGCGATGAGAGCAAAGATTTTCTGAATCGCTTCACAGTAAGTCGCTCCAACCTTTTCCCAACGCGGAATGACGGCCCATTCCGCGCGGAGAGGAAGAGGTCGCTTCGCCAATTGCTCCAAGTCATCCTCATTCGTCCCGAGAGCAGGGAAATGCCTTCTGAGAATAGCTACCTGCTCCCAAACGGCCTTCATACGGTAGCCTTCCGGATATCCGTACGCCGAGGAGACCTTTTCCTTGCCGTACCTGTTAGGGCATCGATTTCTCTTGATGAAATCCCCGAAAAGTGCGGCTAAACCCGTGCTGTCGTTTACGCGGCCTCGTTCCTCTTCGGAAAGGCACGCGCTATTGTAGACTCGGAGGACATCAGAGAGAAACCTCTGGCCCTCGAAACTCATTGCAGAGACGCGCTTTATAAGGTCAGGTGTAGCTGGGTAATCGCCTGATGTGAGAACACGAAGGGATTGTCCAATGGCCCCCTGGTCAGAATGATCCGTCGGATCAATAGCCTTGTCGGACCGGGTCAAGCTTCACCTCTTTGTGGAAATTTCCTTGTTCCCTATCGGCAGGAATGATCATCGTGTTCGACTTCGTGCGGACGGAATCTGGGGCCGAGCCGAATGGACCGATCATTTACGTGTGCAGCCCGCCGGCAAATTGCCTGGACGGATTAATCAACGGCAAATCACCGGACACGCGCTCGACGAGGCGACAGCGACAGTCACCAACGACTACAACTTCTTGCCGGCTGTCCCAGGTCTCGATTTTTGAGACCTGGGAAACCAACCGATCACTGAATCAGCGTCGGCTCGTCGTCCTTCAGCTCTTCCGGCGGAATGATGACCGCCGCGGCTACCTTGTCGTCCGGTTCCAGGTTCAGCAGTTTTACGCCCTGGGTGGCGCGGCCGGCGGCGCGGATGGTCTTGGTGTCGATGCGGATGATCTTGCCGAACTGGCTGATCGCCATCAACTCCGAAACCTCGCTGACCAGCAGAATGGACGCCGTCTTGCCCACTTTGGGGGTGGCCTTGAGGTTGTTGACGCCCTGCGCCCCGCGCGCGGTCAGGCGATACTCGTCCACATCCGTGCGCTTGCCGAAGCCGTTTTCCGTAACCGTGAGGATGAGAGACTTGCTCACGCCCAGCTTTTCATCCAGATGCTTCAGGGCCTTTTGCGCGTCGTCGACGGCTTTTTCCGCTGCCTTTTCCGCGGCTTTCAACTCCTCGTCGTCCGCGTGTCCGTTGCGCCGTTCCTCGCGCGCCTTTTGCAGAGCTTCCCTGGCGTCCGCAAGGGTGTTGCGCAGGCTCACCAGCTTGTCGGTGATGCCGAGGTTCGCGGCGCACTCATCGCGATTCCTGTCCCGCGTCTCATCGGAGTCGGTGATGGCGGCGCCAATGACATAATCGCCCTTCTTGAGCGAGATGCCCTTGTTGCCGGCGGCGTTGCGGCCCATGGGACGGAGGCCGATTCCATTGCGCTCCGGGTCGTACTCCTCCTCGAAGCGGATGGCCATGCCGTCGCGCGTGGCCAGGAAGATGGTTTGCTTGCCATTGGTGAGGTCGGCGGCGATCAGGTCGTCTTCCTTGTCGATGGCGATGGCGATGATGCCGCGCGCCATCACGTTGGAGAAGTCCTTGAGCGGCGTCTTCTTCACGATGCCGTTGCGCGTGGAGAAGAAGATGAACTTGCCTTCTTCCTCGAGGTCGCGGACCGGCAGGATGGTGCGCACGTTTTCGCCCGGTTGCAGGTTGAGCAGGCTCTGCATCGATTTGCCTTTGCCCGCCGCGCTCACGTCGGGAATCTCATACACCTTCAGCCAGTAGACGCGGCCGGTGTTGGTGAAGCAGAGCAGGTAGGCGTGCGTCGAGTCCACGATCAACTGCGCGACGAAATCCTCTTCGCGCGTCTTCATGCCCGTGCGCCCGGTGCCGCCGCGGCGCTGCTGGCGATAGATGGAGATCGGCGTCCGCTTCAGGTAGCCCTGGTGGCTAACCGTTACGGCAACCTGCTCGTCGGCGATCAGATCTTCCAGTTGCAGTTCGGCGCTCTCGTCCACAATCTGCGTGCGCCGCGCGTCGCCGTACTTGTCGCGAACATCTTCGAGTTCCTTCACGATCACGGCGCGCAGCTTGGTTTCACTGGCCAGAATCGACTCGTACTCGGCAATGCGTTCGCGCACCTGCGCCAGCTCTTTCAGCAGTTCGTCGATGGAAAGCTGCGTCAACCGGTAGAGTTGCAGTTCGAGAATGGCGTCGATCTGGCGAAGCGTGAGCCCCTTCTCTTCGTGCGGCAAACGTACGCGGTCCAGGTTGAGGACAATGTCCTTGCCCTTTCCCCAGGCGTAGAGGTTCTCGCGAGCCTCAACGCGCGAACCCGAGGCGCGGATGATGCGGATGACCGTGTCGAGATTGTCGAGCGCGATCTTCAAGCCTTCAAGAATGTGCTCGCGGGCCCGATCCTTCTTCAACAGGAAGACCGTGCGGCGCTGCACCACGTCGACGCGATGATCGAGGAATGCGCGGATCGCCTGGTCGAGACCCAGTTCCCGCGGCTGCCCGTTGAGCACCGCGAGGAAGATCATGGAGAAGCTTTCCTGCATCTGCGTGTGCTTGTAGAGCTGGTTGAGGACGATCTCGGGCTGCGAGCCGCGCTTCAGTTCAATGACGATGCGCATACCGTCGCGATCGCTCTCGTCGCGCACGTCACTGATTTCGTCGATGATCTTTTCGGTGACCAGTTCAGCGATGCGTTCGATGAGCTTGGACTTGTTCACCTGATACGGAATCTCGGTGACGATGATGGCCTGTTTTTCTTTGGTCAGGTTTTCCGTAGCTACCTTGGCGCGCATCATGAATCGACCGCGGCCAGTTTTGTAAGCCTGCGGAATACCCGACTTGCCGTAGAGAAATCCGCCAGTCGGGAAGTCGGGGCCCTGCACGTGCTTCAGAACTTCAACCAGGCCGGCGCGGGGATTCTGCACCATCTCAATAGCCGCGTTCAAAATCTCCGTCAGGTTGTGCGGGGGAATGTTGGTGGCCATGCCGACCGCAATTCCACTGGACCCGTTGACGATAAGGTTCGGTATGCGCGTGGGCAGAACTGTGGGTTCAAAGGTGGACTCGTCGTAGTTGGGCGTGAAA
>JBEKTB010000161.1:0-7308 GCA_049516495.1 Occallatibacter sp. | reverse complement strand
CGGGCGGCCTCTGGCGGGTTATACGAAGTGTTCGACATACGAAAATGGGCTGATTTCATCCCCTCGCGGAAAGATAGCGGCGACGGACTCTTGTAACTGGACGTTTTTCAGAGCTTCCCTAGCGCATTCTAGGGAAGCTCTGAATAAGTCAGCGATTTGAAGGGTACGGGCTTCAGCCCGTACATAAGCCCAGCAAAATCAACCGGGCTTTAGCCCCTGAGGGATAAGAGGGCCTACCGCAGGAACTTGTCCAGAGATTGCTTGGAGCATTTTAGCTTTCGCCATAAGCCTCCGTGCCCCATCCTTTCCGTTTTTTCTGCGGAAAGGGTGGGATACCAAAAACGATTCCGGTCTACACCCTTTCCAGAAAATGTTTGAGGCGTCTATTGCTTCGTGTCCAACGGATGCTGCGAATCCTCAAAAAACTGGTTTTGCAGTTTCAGGCTTACCTGGTCCGCCTTGATCGCCTTGATGGCCTCTGCAATCTGCCGCGACCATTCCTTCTGGTCAAAGGCGCCCAGTTCCTTGTTCCCCGCCGCGCCCTCGCCGGAGTAGTGATTGGGGAAACGCGCATACCACCAGATGCCCGTATACACCGACCCGGGCAAGTTCTGCCGCTTCTGGTCGGCGCCCGACTCCTGCGTCGCGCGATCCATGTGCACCAGGTCCGGCCGCGCAATCAGCATCAGAGAGGTCTCCGTTTCGCCCGCGTGCATGTCGATCTCGGTCTTCTTTGCCGGCCGTCCCGCGGCGCTGGTATTCGGCAGACCGAAGACGTAGACCACGTAGTCGCGCGGACTGGCCAGTTGCGCCTGCGCAAACAGCGGCAGAAGCGACTCGTTGCCCCCGTGGCCGTTCACAATGACCACCTTCTTGCAGCCGTTGCGGGCCATCTCCTTCACCGTCTCCTGGAGCAGCGTCAGTTGCGTCGACAGGCTGTAGGCCAGCGTCCCCGGCTGCTGCTGCGCCTCGAAGATCTGCCCGAAATAGTATTCGGGAAACACCACCGCATACTCCTGCTGAACCGCGTTGAAAACGGCGAACCGCACGTCCAGAAGGTCGGTGCCCAGCGGCAGATGCGGTCCGTGCTTCTCGATAATGCCGAAGGGCAGCACGCACACCCCCTGCGACTGGTGAACCGCCGCAATGAAGTCCGGCCCGGTAAGTTCCTCCCATTTCGCAGAAAGGCGGGCCTGCGACAGGCAGGCCTCTGCGGGCAGCAAAAGAAGAAACAGTGAGAAAACGAGACTGAGTTTGATCTTCATCGTCACCCCTTTGTCGTTCAAGCAGGCGATTATACTGCGCTGACCGGCTGCCATCACCGCTGCCATCGCCCTGTTCGAGCGTCGCCGGAATGGCCGGTCCGCACAGCACATTCGTCGCAGGGCGAACGCAGCGACGCGAATGCCCCTGCCCCGCGCGCCGAACTGAATGAGGTGGTCCGGTACGTGCGCAGAGACAAAAAATCCCGGAGGCCTGCGCCTCGCAAACGAGACTCAGGCCTCCGGGACAATGGAGATTTACAATTCACGACCCCGAGGGGCCAACGGCAAGGCGCGCGGCGCTACTTGGTTCTATCTGCAGCCGCGGCAATGTAAAGGTCCACGTTGCTCTGGTCCACCAGCGACGTGCCGGTGTCAATAAACGCCGGGTAGGGTGCGAAGGAATCCGCGCTATAGTCCTTGTTGAGTTGCTGCGGCGGCGCATGGAAAACTTCGTCCAGCATCTTCAGACCAAAATAGGCCATTGTGTAAGGCTTCTGCGCGATTGTCGAGTCGATCGTTCCGGCCTTGATCGCATCCAGAGTATCCTGGTCCACATCCCAGGCCACCACCAGGCGCCCGCCACCGGCCCGCTTCACCGCATCGGCCACCACCTTGCCCGACGAGGCTTCCAGGCAGATAAAGGCGTCAATTTTCTTGGGCCCGGTCAGTGCCATGGCTGATTGCGTCCAATCGAAGGCATTACGTGCATCGCCCTTGATGTCCACCACGTCGATGATGTGAATATCGGGCCGCGTCGCAATCACTTCCTTGAAGCCCTTCAGCCGCTCATCCGTATTCGGCTGGCCGCCCAGTGTGAAGAAGACGACGTTCCCCTTGCCGCCCAGCTTTTCGATCACCCGCTTGCCGCCCAGCCGGCCGGCCTCCAGGTTGTTGGTCCCGATAAAGTAGAGCCTGCGGCTGCCGGCAGCGTCCGAGTCCATGGTGATCACGGGAATGCCTGCGTTCACGGCTTCATCGATCCCCGGCTGCACAACAGATGCGTCGGCAACGGAAATCAGAATGCCGGCCGGTTTGGCCGCAATGGCCTTGTGCAACGCGTCCAGTTCGCCAGCCGGGTCGTAGGTGTCCGGCCCAACTACCTTGGCGGTCACCTTGTATTGCGCCGCCGCACTGTTGAAGCCTGCCGCCGCCGTATGCCAGTAGGGCAGATTCACGTTGGTCGCGATCAGGTAAAAGACCTCTTTGGTCGAGTGGCGGGCGCACCCCGAAGTGGACAGAATTGCCAGCGCCAGCGTGGCCAGCGCAAAATTCTTGATTGTTTTCATCTTTGCCTCCCGTTACAGACGTGAGATGTGTTCTGAGCGACAGAGGGATTTCGCCCCCGTCGGGACCCGTCAAAAAAAGTCGGCTGGATGGTACTACCGAAAGACTGGGCTTGTCTATCTCTCGCGTCCTATGAGGACGTTTATAGCATCTCTAGCTGGGGTGATTGGTGATACACGGCACGCAAGTTGTTTTCTTTAAACGATCGGGTCCCTAACTGCGGTATAACCGGACGTGAACCTTTGAGTTCGAGGCAGAGGATGACACCGGAAGCCATGCCGAGTTTCGCATTACCCGCAACGATTGCCGTCCGCGGAAGCTACGACGAGACCCTGACCCGCCGCGCCCACTCTGAACCGCCCCACCCCTACCGCTCGCCGTTTGCCCGGGATGCCGCGCGAATCCTGCACGCGCGCGCCTTTCGACGCCTGGCCGGCAAGACCCAGGTCTTCACCCGCCTGCCCGCCGACTCCCCTTCCGACCATTTCCGCAGCCGCCTCACGCACAGCCTGGAAGTGACCCAGATTGCCCGCACCCTGGCCGCAGCCCTGGGGCTGAATGTGGAGCTGACCGAGGCCCTGGCCCTGGCGCACGACATCGGCCATCCCCCCTTTGGACATGCCGGAGAAAAGGCCCTGGACCACTGCCTGCGCGGCTTCGGCCTCCGCTTCGACCACAACCTGCACGCCCTGCGCATCGTCACCTGGTTTGAAGAGCGCTACGCCGCCTTTCGCGGCCTCAACCTGACCCTGGGCGTGCGCGAGGGCATCGTCAAGCACTCCCACGACTACTCCGCCGCCACCCACCCGGAGCTGGCCGAGTACTTCCTCGACAGCTTCCCGCCACTCGAAGCCCAGCTCATCGATCTCGCCGACGAAATCGCCTACCTGACGGCCGATCTCGACGACGGACTGGACTCCGGAATCCTCACGCTGGAGCAGGTGCGCGCAGGCGTACCCCAGTTCCGCGACCTCTACGACGGCGTGCTCCGGGATTATCCCGCCGCCCCGCCCAAGCTGGCCGCCTATGAGACCCTGAAGCGCATCCTGAACGCATTGGTCACGGATTTGATGGAGGAGATCCGCCGCCAGGTCGCCGAACTCGGCGCAGCAGCAGGCGGCGAAATCGGACTTGAGGAGATTCGCCGCGCCCCCCACCGGTTGGCCGCCTTGAGCCCGGAGATGGAAGCCGCCCGCGCCGCCGCCAAGGAGTTCCTCTACGCCAGCCTTTACAACTCCCCTGGCATGGAGGAGGGCCACGCGCGCGCCACCGAGATTGTTCAAGGCCTGTTTGCCGCCCTCATGGCATCCCCAGGCCAGCTGCCCCCGGACCACCAGGCGCAGATTCCCACCGAGGGCCTGGCCCGTACCGTAGCCGACTACATCGCCGGCATGACCGACTCCTACATCGAACAGGCCTGGGAGCGCTCCGGCAATCGGTAACGCATCTCATCATCGAGCCGCGTGCACTGAGTGGAGAAAATATCATGCCAGCTTATCTCATTTCGATCTGCAGGAGTGTCACCGACCGCCGCCGCCTTGAGGACTACTGGGCAAACGTCGCGCCTTCGTTCGAAGGCTACGGCGCCAAGCCGCTCGTGGCATACGCGCCATTCGAGGTACTTGAAGGTGCGGCCGCGGTGATGGGAGTTGTTCTTTTCGAATTTCCTTCTGTTGAAATCGCCCGGCGCTGGTACACAAGCCCGGCATACCAGGACGTGAAGCGTCGCCGCGTTGGCGCTGCCGAGTTCGAATTGATTCTGGTCGATGGCGGATGGAAGCCCGCTTCCGAGCGCATGCCGGAAACCAAAGCTTAATCAAGCAGGCAGTAAGCGGTTATCGATTGCTATGGGGCGACCTCCCGGCAAACGCCAGGTACGGCTCCTTGCCAACCACGCTGATCTCCTGCGAGAAAACCTCAAGCAGCGGACGGGCGCGAGCCACCGCGTTGTCGGCGCCGGCAACCGCGATCCGCAGCCGGCCTTCCCTGGCATCGCCTGCGCTGCCTTCGACCGGCGATCCCACAAGCTCGATTCCCCGGCTCGCGTGTTCCACAGCAAGCCGCTTGGCGAGGCCCACGCTGATGGTGCCGCACAAGATATGAACCACGCCGGGTGAGAGCGCATCGATCAGCCTGTGCACGCCAAAAAGCACCTCTTCATACGCCGCATCATCCAGCAGCATCGTGATGACAGCGTCGGAGCCCAGCTCGGCCTCAGCGGGAGTCGCTGCGGCAATCGCGCCTTCATGGATGAGCGGCTTGGTGCGCTCCTCGGTCCGGTTCCACACCGACAGTTCGTGCCCAGCAGCGATCAGCCGCAGCGCCATCTGCGTCCCCATGGTGCCCAGTCCGATAAACCCGATCCTCATCGCAAGTCCTTTGTACTACGGTTGCAGATAGGTTTTGCGGAGGGAGCAGGGGTCTTCAGACCCCTGAAAGAAGCCGCAAAAACACGCTGTCCTCCTGAGCGAAGTTTGGCGCGTTTTTGCGCCAAACGCAGTCGAAGGACCCGCGCTTTGGGGTCTCGACCCGGGCATTGAACTTCATGGGCGCCGCACCATGCACTCCTACTCTGAAGCGCTGCCATCCTGAGCCGCAAGCGAAGGATCTGCGGTTGCTTTTGAGAGTCTCAAAGCGGCGTTACTTCCGGGTTGGCGACGATCCTACCGGAGCAGCTAAAAGGCGTTCTACGCCAG
The DNA here is from genome assembly GCA_049516495.1 of Occallatibacter sp. Taxonomy (GTDB): domain Bacteria; phylum Acidobacteriota; class Terriglobia; order Terriglobales; family Acidobacteriaceae; genus Telmatobacter. The sequence goes on along the minus strand of JBEKTB010000161.1, from coordinate 2,063 downwards.
AACGATCAGCGGTCACGTCTGGAGATATGATCTCCAATATGCAGTGGTTGTGGAAGATTCCGTTGACCATCGTGATAGCGGCTTGGGCTCTTTATCTGTATTCAACGCCGAGCGCCAAGGTGACTGAGCATTTGGCAAAGGTCCGCGAGTGGTGGAAATCGCCGAGGATATGATCGAACGTGATCTCGTCTGCGTTCGGAAGCACTGAGAAATGGAGCGGAAAGGGCATACTTCCAAATTGCCGACAATCCGACCGGAATATAATAATTTGTCTCCTGATTGCTTCTTCGATGATCGATATCAGCTTCCGTCTGCCCTCACAACGCGTTCTGTCTCTAGCCCTAGCGGTCATTGCGCTCATCATGTCGACTCTGACAGTTGTCTTTCGAGTCGAAGAGCAGAAGTTTGCTGCACGAAATCAAAAGCTCCTCGCTGAAATCCGCGACCTGCAGTCGCCAAAACCTAAAGCCGCTGCCGCTCAGCAGGGTCAGCCTAGTGCCCTCTTGGACGCCCCGATAACGGAGAAGACCGCGCTGAGTTTTTTCTGGTTCGGCGACATGGATAGCCATTTCAGAAATCCGGTTAATTTCTTCGCCGTTCCTGATGCAGATCGCAGGTTGCACAAAGTTGAATTTACCGATTTCATTACGGACGACCAAGCCAATATGTTTATCTCCTCAACAGAGATGAAGCGCATATTAGAAGGGCTGCAAGCTCTCGGACTCCGTTGGTCAGATTCTCGCGGAAGAAAAGTGTTCCGAGGTCCTAATCATGGGGGCGGTACCGGCATGTTGGACATCACGTTGGTCGGTTCTGACTCCACGGGCGAAGCTCATATCCGTATCGCCGAGATGTGCGCTTCGCTTGATCGGCTGGATTCCACAATGCCGACCCCTCGCATACTTTGGCAGTTCCGAACATTTCGCTGGGACAACGGGTGCCAAATCCCCGGCTATGAAAATTATTCTGTGCCAGCAGAGTAGGGGCCGTGTCACCGCCGACTCTTCCCCATCCCTCGACTGGGCTTTCCCTCCAGTGCCGGGGCCGGAGCCGAGAGCAGGCGAATAGACGCCAAAGGTCCGAGCCGCCGACAATAGGTCAACTATCCCAGTTCGCCCCATGCACTGCTACTCCGAAGCATTGTCATCCTGAGCCGCAAGCGAAGGATCTGCGGTTGTCTTTGAGCGTCTCAAAGCGGCGTTACTTCTCAATTGGCGACAATAGGCTCTGAATCCCAAAATTGGCCGATAGCCTCCGACGACTAGCGTCGAAGTGTGCCGGGGCAATCATCTGTGGTGACAGGGCTTCCGACATCAGGATGCTGGCTGAGGTATCGGAATGCCAGCGGCGCGAGGTCAGAGTTACATCGGCAAGAGATTAAACCGGTAATGCAACTCGTATTGATGCTGCGGGCAGCCTGAAACTGCTCGGGAGTGGCTGCTGGAGTCAGGTAGTGACTCGTGCCATTACCGCCGGTGTTGGTCATGGTTAGAAAGAACCCATCGATGACGTAGGTCTTCGATTGCCATTCCAAATTGGGCATGTCTGCGGAAAGCGACCAAGTGTTGGCAAGCCAGCGAACGCGCCCCTCTGCATAAACCGCACCATGGACACCCTCGACGCGCCCGGCGCGAATGGGAATAGTCACGTAGACCATCCAAGCACGCAGCGATAATGGCTCGCGCCAGAAGCTGGGTGTCCGAAACATCAGGAGAGCTATTGCGCGTTGGGGGCCGCTGATTTGCTTGTACAAAGCGGAAAATACATTGAATGGGGAGAGTTGGATCTCGTAAGTATAGTCAGGGATATGAGCGTTCTGATACTCGCAATCCGCTTTGTCGGGGCAATCCGCGGTGGGGGTAGGTTTCGGTGCGGCTCGCTTGAACCCGCTGTAGCGGTGGACCAAGGGGAGGATGGAATCCTCAGTTGCACCGACCGGAATTTGGGCTGCTTCATCGAGTAAGGTGATGGCGCGGTGTCCGATATAGACGGTGTAGGCCCGGAGACCGCAACACAGAAGAACGATGAGCACGATTGCGCTGATGGCGAATTTGAAGGCGAGT
>JBEKTB010000160.1:0-7533 GCA_049516495.1 Occallatibacter sp. | reverse complement strand
CGGCGGCTGCCCAAGTGGTTTGCCGGGCTGTCCTACTCCTGGCGCAAGGAGATCGGCGCCTGGGTGATGGAGCCCAAAAGCGCCGCCACCCGCGAGCAGCGCGCCGAACGCATGGCGGAGCGGCTGCTGCTGACCCTGGAGGGCGAAACCGAGACGCCGCCGATTTTGCAGGCGGCTTTTTTGCGGCAGCCTGCGGCGCGCAAGGGGTGGGAGGCGATGACGGCGGTGCAGAGACGGAGGCACCTGCTGGGCATTTTTTACTATCAGACTGGAGAAGCAAGGGAGCGGCGGACGGCAAAGGTGGTCGAGGAGGCTTTGCGCGTGGTCAGAAGAGGCGCGGGCGCTGCCGAGTAACTGGGCTTTTTTGAATGTACCCCGGTACGAAGTTCGCACTCAATCGATTTCTGCGCGACTTCGGGGGCAGGTTTCGCGTCTAATCAGGTGAGATGAGTACAGCCGCGTCTGTTCGCCCTTTTTTCGGTCAGGGTTCCAAAACCGCAGTTGATGAGCAGGTGCGGCAGGAGAACCTCGCCGTTTCCCAGGGACTGAAACGCCAGGACGTGGGGCTGCTGGATGAGCTGATCGTTCGATACCAGCACCGGCTGCTGCGCTATCTGCTTTATTTAACCAGCAATCGAGAGATGGCCGAGGACCTGTTCCAGGAGGTCTGGATGCGGGTCATGGTGCGCGGGGCGCAGTTCAACGGAAATGCGCGGTTCGACACCTGGCTGTTTACCATCGCCCGCAACCTGGTGATCGATCAGAGGCGCAAACGGACCATGTCCAGCCTGGACGAATTGTTCGAGGGCAACAGCGACGATGACCGGCCGATGAGCTTTGAGGTCGCCGGCGACGAGCCGACCCCGTTTGACCGCTTTTCCAATCTCGAAGACCGGGAGCGGATTGCCGCCGCGCTGCTCGAATTGGACACGCTCTACCGCGAGGTGCTGGTGCTGCGATTCCACGAGGAGCTGTCTCTCGAAGAGATCGCCAAGGTGACGCGCGCACCGCTTTCTACCGTAAAATCAAGACTTTATCGTGGCATGGCCGCGATCAAGCCGAAGCTGGACCGCGACCGTCTGCGCCGGCAGGAGACGGTGTGAAAACTCCGGGGCCGGACAAGCCTGGTGTGGCCGACGACGCGAAGGCAGGCGCAAAAGCCGGAACAATCGCCGATCAGGGTCTGGTGTCGGCTCTGGCCGGAAAAGAGGCCAACCGCGATTGTGCCGTGGCCCATCGCACCCGGCGCGTGGTGAACGCTTCGCTGGGCGTGATGCAGGAACAGAAGGCCGGGCGCAAGAGAATCCGCTCCCTGGCGCTGGCCGCCACGCTGATGGTTGCCTTCATCCTTGGGCCCCTGGTGTGGTGGGCCGGCGAGACCCTGATCGAGGAAGAACGCCTGAGCGGGCTGACCGGCCAGTTGAGCCTGTGGATTTTTTTTCTGAGCGCAGCGATGCTGGCCTCGGCGCTGCTGGCCGGTTGGCTGCGGCGCAAGCCGTAACCAGCGCATTTGTCCGGCGACCGGCGTGGCCGGGTACGCAAATGCTGGAGTGCATAATGTCCGAGTTGCCGGTGATACAGCCGGAACGAGGCTTTTCAACCGGTCGTATGGTCTCCGAGAGTACAACAGGGCAGTGTGCAGATAGTTTTCCAATATCTTGAGAAGATTTTCAGCAGGTCCCAAACACGCCCAGTCTTCTTGTACCTGGCAACGCGGTCCTGTGTTTGTGAAGCGTAGCCAAGGATCAAGACGCCAAAAAGCCCAACTACGAGAGCTGCCTTCCCAAGGAAGATTGCCGCGTTGATAAGAGAGTGCCAGTTCATCGGAATGACTGTAATCCTTATCCTTGTGTAATCCGGTCTGCGGTAGGATCGTCGCCGCCTCGGAAGTTACGCCACCCTGAGACATTCAAAGACGACCGCAGATCCTTCACTTCGTTCAGGATGACAACGCCGTGAGTGGATGATGATGTGCCGAGCGGGCATTGTGGTCGTATCGTCGCCGACTCGGAAGTTACGCCACTTTGAAACTCTCAAAGGCAGCCGCAGATCCTTCACTCCGTTCAGGATGACACCGCTGGGAGTGGATGATGATGTGCCGAGCGGGCATTGTGGTCGTGTCGGTCGCCCAACCACCGTACATGACCCGGTTGCAGCCCGCCAAGGGCACTGGAAAAGCTGCAAATAGAGGGGACGAGCTGCCCGTTATTCGCCCGGAGCTGTCGCTGGTGCGAGCGTCAGAAACCTTTCAAGACCTTGACCCGGCGCGCTTATCCCTGATCCGCAAGCATGGATGATGCAATGGCATCCGGGTCGACTTTATACGTTCCTGAGGCAATCGCTTCCTTTATCGCTGAAACCTTGTCTGCCCGTACTTCAGGCTGTTTGAGAGCCGCTGTGACCAGATCTCCGACCGAACTGAGTGTGGCGCGGTCCTGCGGTAGCTGGGCGGACTGCTTTTCGGCCGGGGCAACTTTGCCGGCCTGGATTGCGCTGGTTCCCAAAACGGCTGCGGCAGAACTCGGGGAGGTGGGGTTGATATTCACGGTCATGGGAGCGTTCTCCTTGGTTACTTAGCTATCGGGATGCGTCGCTTCTGCTTACAGAGTCCTATGGTGCTCATCCTGAGTCAATTGGTAACCGCAAAATTGGTGACCTTCTGCCGTGCGCAATTCTATACGCTGAAGCGCTCCCAGGTGGCTGGGGGCCGGCAGGCCGAGTGGCAGAATTCCGTTGCATCCGGCACAAATGCCCGCAACTTCCCGAATCGCTTCCCCGTCCATCTGAATAGAGGTTAAGCTGTGCTTAAGCTTCTCAAACACCCTCCGAGGGAGGGATTGCCTATGCGTGAACCCCAATCCATCTCCGCCAATGAAGACGTACGCCTGATCCCGGTGTGGTCCATCGTGGTCGCCGCCGTTTCTTTTGTGCTGGTTGAGTACTATGTCTGGCTGGTCCTGCCAGGCCAGCAGCATCATGTGCCGCCCATCGGCTTCAGGATCTATTTCAATATTTCCTTCGGCTTGCTGGTGTCGGTCTACTTCCTGATGGTGGGCTACGTCAGCCGGGATGCGCCGCGGCGGGCCATGAGCTCGCGCTTCTGGATTGCCCTCTGCTTTGTGATGCCGGGCGGCATCGGCGCGGTGCTCTACTTCCTGCTGCGCCAGCCGGAGGTTTCGCGCTGCCCCGCCTGCTCGACGCACGTGCTGAGCGACTTCCACTTCTGCCCGCAGTGCAACTACCAGTTGACGGCCAGTTGCGGCAACTGCTTCCGCACGGTTCGCACGACCGACCAATTCTGCACGCAGTGCGGCCATGAGCTGTCCGCCGACCACATGCCGGCGCGGCTGCGGGTTCTGGGGGACTAAGCAATGTGTGGCGAATCCTGGATGCGCGCTGGTCGCCGAAGAAGGGAAGCCTCAGGGCCTGAAGGCCGCGGCTTTTTGGGCGTTTTGGCACCGGGGCTGAAGCCCCGGCCTACCATTACCGATTTCGGAACGATGCACCAAACACAGCCTAAGCCAGCTTGCTAGAATCGATCGACTGGCCTTCTATGACCCTTTCCACGCTCATTATCGACGACGAACAACTGGCCCGCGACGAGCTCAAGTACCTGCTCGACGAGGTGGGCGGCGTGGATGTGGTGGCGCAGGGAGCCAACGGCATTGAGGCGGTGGACCTGATCGAGGAGCATCATCCGGACCTGGTTTTCCTGGACGTGCAGATGCCGGGGCTGGACGGTTTTGCGGTAATCGAGCGGCTGATGGACCTGAACCGGAAAAAGGCGGCTCCGGGATCGGGCAGGGAAGCCGAGCCGCTGCCGCAGATTGTGTTTGCCACGGCCTATGACCAGTATGCGGTGCGCGCTTTCGACGTGAATGCCGTGGACTACCTGCTGAAGCCGTTCGATCGCACCCGCGTGCTGCAGGCGGTGGAGCGGGTGAAAGGGCGGATGGCCGGCGGCACGCCAGGCCCGCTGCCGGAATCGCAGATCGAGTCCCAGTTTGGGGCGCTGCTCAAGCTGCTGAACCGTCCGCAAGGGGCCGCTCGCGCACCCCAGCCCGCCAAATTGATTGTCCAGGTGCAAAGCCGGCTTCTGCTGATCGACCAGGCGGAAATCTGTTTTGCGGCCATCGACGACGGCGTGATCCGCGTGGTGACGCAGACGTTCGAGGGCCAGTCGAAGTGCCGGACGCTGGAGGAACTGCTGGAACTGCTGGATCCGGCGCTGTTCTGGCGCGCCCATCGCGGCTTCGTGGTCAACATCAACCACATTCGCGAAGTGGTGCCGTGGTTCAAGTCCAGCTACCAGTTGCGCATGACCGACAAAAAGCAGACCGAGATTCCGGTGAGCCGCGCGCAGACCCGGCGGCTGCGGGAGCTGTTCAATCTGTAGGGGCTTTCTGCTGATGCGCGAGTCTGACCCAGGCGACGGCGGCAAACCCTCCCATGACAAAAACAGAAACCAGGGCTGAGGCGGCAGTGATGTCGGCCACTCGCCACGGATGGCCCGCCGGGTCCTCGACGACGGCGTGAACCGGGCGGGGAACGGCCTGCAGCACGTTCCCCAGGGCGCAAAGGATGTAAAAGAGCAGCGCCGGGCGGAGGTTCGGCCGAGGCGCGGCAACGGGCGCGGCCGGACTGCGGCGCAGGTAGAGCGCGAAGAGAAGATAGATGAGCAGGACGGTGCCGTACCAGCCGAGGTAATTCGATACGGGCACGCCGAACCAGGGTCCCCCGTCGCGCCAGATCCAGCCGTGCAGCACTGTGGACCAGACCGGGTCTTCTGCCAGGTCCCAGGCGACCATGACGAAACTGGCGACCAGGGGTAAAGTGACCAACCTCGTGCCCCCGAGCGGCGCTTGAGGATTGCCCGTGATGAGGCGGGCGAGCGTCCAGGAGACATAGGCCATGCCGATGTAGGCCAGCCCCAGCAGCACGGGGACATGGAACAGCTTGGGGCCCATCAGTTCGACGAAGAAATAGTGGCCGAAGGGAAAGCCCGTGACCACGCCGATATTCTCCGTGATGTTGCCTATCACGATGCAAATGAAAGCGAAGACCAGGATGCCGCGCAAACGGTAGTGGCGGGCTCCATCGATGAGCGCAAAGGCCATCGCGGAGAGCACATCGAGAGCCACGATGGCGGTGCGGGGAATTGCGCCGGGGACGACTTCGAGAATTCGGGCGCAGGCGTAAAGAGCGAGAATCAGGCCGAGCGCGAAGGTGGTTGCGCTAGCGCGAAATGAGGATCGCGCAGGATGCAATGAGGGCTGCGTTGCATCCTGCGCGGCGTAATTTGTCCCAGCCATAGGCCAGTCCTCAGTCGTAGCGCTCGAAGACGATTTGCTTGCGGTGCCAGCCGAAGCCGGCGAGGCGCTCGCGGACGCCGGCGACCATGTTGTTGAGGCCGCAGATGTAGGTGTAGATATCAAATTTGAGTTCGGCGGGCGGGATGGCCGGGTCGGGCGGGGGCGCGGGCAACGGCTGGCCGAGCCGGGCGGCGCGTTCCTCGATGATGCGGGTCATGTGGTCCTGGACGTAACCGCGCAGACCGGTCCAGCTCTCCGGAGCGCGACTCAACGTGGCCAGGTAGTGGAAGTTGGGCTTGCGCCGGGCCAGGGCCTCGAACTCCTCGCGATAGTAAAGCTCGCTCTCGTGGCGGGTGCCGTAGATGAGCCAGATGTCCTTGCCGTTGCTGCGGTCGGGGCCGTCCTCAGGGAACAGCCACTGGGTGAAGCCGCGCATGGGCGCAACGCCGGTGCCGGTGGCCACCAGAATCGAGTCGGTGACCGGCTCGCGCAGGATGAAGTGCCCGTAAGGCCCATGAATCCGGATGGATGCGCCCAGCTCCAGGTCGGGCAGGTCGGCCAGGTGATTGGAAAAGAAGCCGCCTTCGACGCGGTTGACGCAGAGGTCGAAACGGTTGCCGCGGGCAGCCGAGGCAATGGAATAGGCGCGGGTCTGCTGCTTCCCGTTGCCATCCGATGCCACCGCGGAGACGAATTGTCCAGCGGAGAAGGGAAAGCTCTCCAGTTCATCGAGGACGAACTCGAAGTGATAGCACTGGGACGGTTCGGAAATACAGTCTTTGCGCTCAAGACGTGCGATATACAGCTCACGGGCCAAGGCAGTTCTCACTCAGTAAGGATGAAGCCCTAAAAATTGGACCGTTGGCAGTATCGCCAGCGAAGGGGTCAAGTGGCAAGGCGGCGGTTTGCATTGTGCGACGGCGGCGTTTTACGGCCGGCAAGGAAATGCTCGGCTCGCAGACGGGCGGCATGGGCGCGACGAGCTGGGCGGGACCGCGGCGGGGCCCTTCCCCCTATAATTGACGGGGAGCCGGATCAAATCTTCACACGATTGCCGGTTTCAAATGCCTGTACATTTGAGGAATTCATGGCCGCACTGATTGAAGCCATCGACGTCAAGCGCAAGATGTTCTTCGAGATCGAGAATACCCCGTACTACTGCATGGATGTGGAGGTTTCCACCCCCACGGCGCGGGGCGGGCAGACCCTGGTCCGCCTGAAGATGCGCAACCTGCTCACGCGCGCGGTCTTCGACAAGACCTTCAAAGCCAGCGACAAGTTCAAGGAACCGGACCTGGAGATGGTCGAAAGCTCCTACCTCTACAGCGACGGCGAGGGTTCGCACTTCCTCGACCAGGAGACCTTTGAGACGCACACCCTGTCCCCCGAGATGATGGGCACCGCCCTGGATTTCCTGGTGGAGGGTGCGCTGATCCAGGTGCACAAGTTCAACGGCAATCCCATCGGCCTGGAGTTGCCGGAAAAGGTCGAACTGGAGGTTGAGTACACCGAACCCGGTGCGCGCGGCGACACCAGCGGCAACGTGACCAAGCACGCCCGGCTCCAGACCGGCCTCGAAGTCAAGGTTCCGCTCTTCATTCAGGTGGGCGAAAAGGTGAAGGTGTACACGGAGACGCGAGAGTTTGCAGGGCGCGCCTGAGGGCCTCAATCGCGCGCGTTGGGGAAGCACATCTTCCTGATCCACTTCCACAGCGCCGGCACCAGGACGGCGGCAAACGCGAAGCTGAGGATCGGATTCTTCTGGATTGCGGCCACCAGGTCGTAGTTATAGAGCGATGAGCCTTTGCTGGAAGCGAGGGCTTTTTCGCCATCGCGGCCAACATCAAGCTTCAGGCTGTCTGCGCCCAGTTTCAGACGGCTGAAGGTGAGGCCGCCGGTGCCGCGCGAGGGCCGTACTTCAAGGTGCGGGGCAGCGGAATGCCCGGTTGAGACAATCTGCAGAGCGCTCCCGCTGAGGGTTCCATCGGCAAGAGAAACCGCCTCAAAAGTCTGGTCCGGGCCGGTAAAGATGGAGACCGCGGGATCGGTCGGGTTAAAGTGCAAATCGATGCTGCCTCCGTGCACCAGCATGTGAACCGGGATGGGAGGCAGGTCGATGGGAGGCTTGTCTCCGACGGTCAACAGCTTGTGACAACCGGCGAGGTTCGTCGCACCTTCAGAGGGCGAGTCGGTGTGAACCTCGATTTCCAGCGTGGATGCT
>JBEKTB010000159.1:0-7726 GCA_049516495.1 Occallatibacter sp. | reverse complement strand
TTGGCGAAGGTGAAGTCGTCGGCGATAACCGCCCGCCAGCCGTCGGTGCCGAACTTGATTTGTGGATGAGACATGATTGGGTGCTTGCTCCCTGAAGACTAGGGTAAACGAGGCGGGGTGTACTGGCGCTTCATCGCAAGAAACTGTAATTGTCGATATCCCAGGTCAGGCGCGATGAACGACCCCTCGGACGAAGACCAGTCCGTGGCCCCGGAACCGCGATGAGCCTGGGGCGCCCGGCTTCGAACTCAGATCAGTTCGGTGCGGCCAGTGAGTCCCAGTTCCTTGACGATCTTGCCTACATCCTGGGAGTGGTCGCGATGGGCGATGAGCAGCGCATCCTCGGTGTCCACAATGACCAGGTTTTCTACGCCAACCAGGGCGACAAATTTTTTGGGGCTGTAGATGTAGTTGTTGCCGGCATCCAGGGCTACGTGGCCTTCGCTTTCGGTCACGTTGCCATCTCCGTCACCGCGCAGCCGGGTCTCAAGCTGGTACTCGTACAGCGAGGCCCAGGAGCCCAAATCGTTCCAACTGAATTCTGCCGGGATGCAGTAGAGATTGGAGAGGTGCTCACCCTTTGCCGAGCGCGGTTCCAGCACCGCGTAGTCCACGGAAATGTTTTCACACTTGGGGTAGAGGGCGTGGAAGACCTCTTCGAATTCGGGCGTTCCATACGCGGCGGCAATGCCCTCAAGCAAGGGAGCGGTCTCCGGCATATGTTCACGAACGGCATTGGCCAGGGTGCGCGCCGACCACAGAAACATGCCTGAGTTCCAGTAGTAGTTGCCCGCGGCGACGAACTCCTCGGCGCGGTTCTGGTTGGGCTTCTCAGTAAAGCGGCGCACATGAAGGGCGGATTCGTCGCGGGCGTAGTCGCCGGTCTCGATGTAGCCGTAGCCGGTTTCGGCGCGGGTGGGCTCAATGCCCAGGACCACGATGCTGTCTGCGGTGGAGGCGACGGCAATGCCCTTTTGCAGCGCCTTGAGAAAACGCGGCTCATCGGCGATCACGTGATCGGAGGGAAACACGCCCAGTACCGCATCGGGATTTTGGCGTTCGATGATCAAAGCGGCCAGGCCGCAGGCAGGGGCCGTGTTGCGCGCCACCGGCTCCTGGATGATTTGCCCGGCGGGCACGCCCTCCAACTGGTCTTCGATTTCGTCGGCCAGATATTCATTGGTAATGACCCAGGTGCTCTCGAGCGCGGCCAGAGGCTTAAGCCGCTCCACGGTTTGCTGGATCATTGAGCGCTCGCCGTCCAGGGCCAGAACCTGCTTGGCGTGGTCGCGGCGAGAGCGGGGCCAGAAGCGGGTTCCGCTGCCTCCGGCAAGAATCACAGGACGAAAATCGATTGGCTTCGACATCGAAGACACATCCTACCCGACCAGCACTACGTTTGCACAGTGACGAATGACACTTTTACCTGGGGATACCTGCGACGGCACTGTGCCACCCTGGCGAAAGGGGGTTTCATCCCACATTGCAAAACGGTGGATGCGGAGGGCAGCCGGAGGAAATTCAATCTGCCAGGATGCCGAACGCCCTGGCAGATTGAACAGGCCGCGATGGAACTCTGCTACGCCAGGCGCGACAGAAATTCTGCCATGCGGCGGGTTCCCTCGTCGATGTTCTGCTTGGTCACCGGGTAGGAGATGCGGATATGCTCCGCTGTGCCGAAGGCCTCGCCGGGCACGGCAACGACATGAGCTTCGTGGAGCAGGCGCGTGGCCAACTCGGTGGCCGTGCTGATTCCGCCTCTGCCCAGGAAAGCGGAGATGTTGGGGTAGACGTAGAACGCGCCTTCCGGCCTGGTGCAGGTGATGCCGGGAATCTCAGCCAGTTTGGCGAGCATGTAATCCCGCAAATCGATGAATTCGGCGCGGAACTCGCAGACGCACTCCTGCGATCCGGAAAGGGCGGCGATGGCGGCCTTCTGCACAAAGCTGGTGGCATTGGAGGTGGACTGCGACTGCAGCTTGCTGAGGTTGGCCACCACGGGCTTGGGACCCAGGGCAAAGCCGGCGCGCCAGCCGGTCATCGAGTAGGTCTTGGAGAGCGAGCCGAGCACCACGATGTGCTCCTTGGCCCAGGTGAAAGAGGCGCCGGAAACCGGCTTGCCGGAGTAGTTGAGGTAGACGTAGCACTCGTCCAGCAGCAGGAAAATGCCGCGGTCATGCGCCAGATGGACAATGCGTTCCAGGTCCTCGGCGGAGACCACCGAGCCAGCCGGGTTTGAGGGCGAGTTCAGGATGATGGCCTTGGTCCGGGGCGTGATGGCCTTCTCGATTGCGTCGGCCGTGATGCGGAAGTTCTCCGCCTCCTGGGTCTCGAGAAAGACGACCTTGCCGCCGGCATACTGGATGATGTCTTTGAAGCTGACCCAGTAGGGGACGGGCAAGATGACTTCATCGCCGTGGTCTACGAGGATTTGAAGGGTATTGAACAGGGCCAGCTTGCCGCCGGTGGTGAAGATGGCTTCGTCGATGGCGTAGTCGGAGCCAAAGTCGGTCGCATGCCGCTCGACAATGGCCTTGCGCACATCGGGGATGCCGGGCACCACGGTGTAGCGGGTGAAGTTGGCATCGATGGCGGCAATGGCCGCGTCCTTGATGTGGCGAGGGGTGGGGAAATGGGGCTCGCCGGCGCCGAAATCTACCAGGTTGGCGCCCTGGGCGCGGAGCTTGGCGGCCTCCGCGGCCACGGCCATGGTTGCGGAAACTTCAATGCGGCCGATGCGGTCGGCAAAGATTTTTGCAGGAGCGGAAACTGTCATAGCAGTTCTATCTTTACAGATTTCCCGCCCAGCGCAAAACCTGCGATGGCTGCAGGGCCCCGATTTCTGGGGTCTGAGGCGTCGGCTGCATTCGTACTACGGCCGCTTAAGTGTTTAACTTCCCAGGTCTCAAAGGCGAGACGCTGGGGCACCCGGACCGTCGTGCCGGGATTGGTTCCGGCGCTAGCTCTTGGGGATGCGGCTGCGGAGGCGCTTGATCACGTTGGGAGGCACCAGGCCGGTGACGTCGCCGCCAAAGGCGAAGACCTCCTTCAGCAATCGCGAACTGACAAACGAGTAGCGTCCGGCGGGCTGCAGGAAGACGGTCTCGATGTCCGGGGCCAGGCGGCGATTCATCAGCGCCATCTGGAACTCATGCTCGTAGTCGGAGATGGCGCGGATGCCGCGCAAAACCGCTTGTGCGCCCAACTGGCGCGCGAAGTCGACCATGAGGCCGTCAAATGTCGCCACGGAAACATTGTCGAGGGCGCTGGTCGATTCGCGAAGCATTTCCACGCGCTCTTCGACCGTGAAGAGCGGATTCTTTCCCGGATTGTTGAGAACGCCGACGGTGAGGTGCTCAAAGAGCTTGGCGCCGCGCTGGACCAGATCGATGTGACCGTTGGTCGGAGGGTCGAAGGTGCCGGGATACAGGGCTCTTACACTCATTGTTGCAACTCTAGGGGGATTCTAGCAGCGCGCGGAGGCCGGGCTGTTCGACAGGTGGTACGTGGAACTCACGCGCACGTCGGCGACCCCTGAAATCCTGGTTCAGCAGGGTACCGAGGAGTGTTGCAAAAAAACAGAGATTCGCGGGCAAAACAAAAAAGCGGCGGCCCGGAGGCCGCCGCTTTTTTGAAGAATTGTTACGCGCTGGCGCCGCGGCGGCCGCGAACGGCTTCCTTGGCTTCGGTGGGGCCGGCGGCGGGGACTTCGGGGATTTCGGCCTTGGCGCCGCCGATTCCCAGCCTCTTGCGCAGCTCGGCGTCGATCTTGGCGAAGATCTCCTTGTTCTCCTTGAGGAAGGTGCGGGTGTTCTCGCGGCCCTGGCCGATGCGCTCGCCCGAGTAGGCGTACCACGCGCCGGACTTCTCGACGATATTGTTGGCCACGGCCAGGTCGAGCACGTCGCCTTCGCGGCTGATGCCCTCGCCGTAGATGATGTCGAACTCCGCTTCGCGGAAGGGCGCTGCCACCTTGTTCTTGACGATCTTGACCTTGGTGCGGTTGCCCGTGACCGTGTCCCCGTCCTTGATGGCGGCGATGCGGCGAATGTCTACGCGCACAGACGAGTAGAACTTGAGAGCCCGGCCTCCGGTGGTGGTCTCCGGGTTGCCGAACATGACGCCGATCTTCTCGCGGATCTGGTTGATGAAGATGAGGGCCGTGCGGGACTTCGAGACCGTTCCGGTGAGCTTGCGCAGAGCCTGGGACATGAGGCGCGCCTGCAGGCCCATGTGGGAGTCGCCCATCTCGCCGTCCAACTCGGCCTTGGGCACCAGGGCGGCCACGGAATCCACCACCAGCACATCGATGGCGCCGGTGCGAACCAGGGTTTCGGTGATCTCCAAAGCCTGCTCGCCTGAATCAGGCTGCGAAACCAGCAGGTTGTCGATATCCACGCCCAGCTTCTTGGCGTAGCTGGGGTCCAATGCGTGTTCCACGTCGACAAAAGCGGCCAAACCACCCGCCTTTTGCGCCTCGGCTATGATCTGCAGGGTGATGGTTGTCTTGCCGGAGGACTCCGGGCCAAAGATCTCGATCACCCGGCCGCGGGGAATGCCGCCCACACCCAGGGCTGCGTCAAAGCTGATGGAGCCGGTAGAGATCACGGCAATGGGTACCATCGCCTCCTTGGACCCGAGCCGGACAATCGACCCTTTGCCAAACTGTTTTTCGATCTGTGCAAGGGCTATTTCTACGGCCTTGGCGCGGTCATCGGCAATCGCCATCTAATGATCTCCTCAAGCACTCCGCGCCTCCTCCCCTTCCAGGAAGGGTGAGAAACGACGAGGACATGGAATGCATTTCGTTGGGATTGTAGCAGGGCTGGAGAGACAATGACAGAAGAAAATGGCGAACAAATGGTGAAAACAAGTGTACTGCTTAGTGACCCCTGCCTAACCAGTCATTCTCCAGCCTGATAGCGGATCCACTTTGCGACTTGGCGCTCGCCATACTGATTCAAACGGTGTAGGCGCCGATGCGGGTTTCGCGGCTGGTAAGGGCGTCACAGGAGCGGTCCAGGGTCTCGTAATCGCCGTCGTGATCCTTGCGAAAGGCGCGGAAAGCGTCTTCGCTGGCCCAGCGGTCAATGGTGAGATAGCTGCCGGGAATGAAGGCGTCGCGCAGCAGTTCCGTACCCTGGTAGTCGGGCGAGGTACGGAACAGTTGCGCCCACGTGCCCTCCGGTCCATAGGCAGCCTCAAAGTCGGCAACCTTCTCCTCGGCAATCTCAAACTGCCACACCACCACGAACATGCTGACCCCAATCTTTTCTTTATGGTAGCGCAGGGGGATTGGCGGAGGTAGGCGGACAGGAATTTCATCGCGGGAAATCAGCGAAATATGGCTCGCTTACCGCCTGGCCTTCGATACCTGACAGGGGTACGGCCGCGTGGACCGGCAATCTCCCGGGTCTCAAAAGCGAAACCTCACCCCAGCGAAGAGGACCTGTCGCCTGGGAGCCCCGAGACCCGGGCACCCGTTGCTCGTATCACCGATGCTCGCGATTCTCAGTGAACCGCAGCTGCTCCGGAACCGGCGCCCGGCTTGTTCTTGCTGAGCATGAAGGCCAGTGCGACCAGCCCCACCGACATCCAAGACAGCTCCATATACACGTCCTGGTAGCCTTGCATCTGCGCCTGCTGGTTGAGTTGGTTGTAGATGGAGGCCAAGGCCATGCCCCCGCCGTTGGGGCCGCCGAAGCTCGAACCCAGGAAGCCGGTGAGCTTGTCCGAGTGCTGCTGGAAGGCACTGCTGGCGGAGGTCATGGCGCCCTGCAAGTGCTGCTGGTGCCACATGGCGCGGCTGGTGACCTGGGCATTGGTGACGGCGATGAGGATGCTGCCGCCGATGTTGCGCACAAAATTGATAAGTCCCGAAACCTGGTTGCTCTGTTCCAGGGGCATGCCCACGTAGGCAGCCGTGGTGATGGAGATGAAGCAGAAGGGAATGGGCATCATCTGGACGACGCGCAGCCACGACGCGGCAGGGAAGGTCATGTCCAGCGTGGTCACATTGGCTGCGTAGCGGAAGGTGAGGACAAACAAAATGAAGCCGGCCATCGCGAGGTAGCGCGCAGCGACCTTGCCGGTGGCGTACCCGGCCATTGGCATCACGATCACCAGCGCGATGCCGCCCGCGGTCAGGGCCATGCCGGCGTTGGTCGCGGTCCAGCCCAGCAGCTGCTGCATGAATTGCGGCTGGAGGACGGTGTTGGCGTTCAGGACGCCGCCTACCAGCATCATTAGGAAACAGCAGATGGCGAAGTTCTTGTATCGAAAAAGCTTGATGTTGATGAGCGGATTCTTGTGCCGCCACTCCCACACTACCAGGCCGATCATGCCGCCGATAAACAGGAACGCGAACAGGCGGATAAAGCCGGAGGAGAACCAGTCGTTCTCCTCGCCTTTGTCGAGCATGATTTGCAGGCCGCCCATGGCCACGGTCAAAAAGCCCAGGCCCACGTAGTCCAGTTGCCGCAGCCGGGAGCGGTCGGCCTTGATCCACGGCGGATCCTCGACCAGACGGGTGACCAGGAAAAAGGCCAGAATGCCCACGGGAATGTTGATGAAGAAGATCCAGCGCCAGGAAAAGTTGTCGGTGATCCAGCCGCCCAGGGTGGGCCCGATGGAGGGGGCGAGGACGGCGACCAGGCCGTAGAGTGCGAAGGCCTGCCCGCGCTTTTGCGGCTCGAAGGAGTCGGCCATGATGGCCTGGGCCATGGGCTGCATGCCGCCGCCTCCGGCGCCTTGCAGAATGCGGAAAATGAGCAGCATGGGCAGCGACGGCGCGGCCCCGCAAAGGAAGCTCGAAATGGTGAAGATGGTGATGCAGAGCACAAAAAAATTGCGCCTGCCAATGACGCTCGACGCCCAGGCGCCCATGGGCAGCACGATGGCGTTGGCCACCAGGTAGCTGGTCAGCACCCAGGTTCCCTCGTCGGTGCTGGCGCCCAGAGAGCCGGCGATATGGGGCAGGGCCACGTTGGCGATGGAGGTGTCGAGCACTTCCATGAAGGCTGCCAGCGCCACGGTCATGGCGATCAACCAGGGGTTGACTCGGGGTTTCCATTGCGCGGCGAGACCAGGGCTTGGATTCTCCATGGACACGGGCGCGGTTGCAGGGCTGGCGGCGCCAGTCGATGCGGGCTCAATATCGGGCAAAAACCTTCTCCTCGAGTGGTCTGTTTCTATCTTTTGCTGCCGGCTGGGGAAGAACAGGCCGGTGCACATGTGATGCGGCTGACCGACTTTACGCGGCAGCGCTCGAAAGCCTCAACAAATCGGCACGCTTGTATGTAGATTCTTCTGGTCGCCGTTGGGGTTCATCTATCTTGAATCGGCAGCGAGAGCAGGGAAACGTTCTTCCTTCGGGATGCGCCAGCCAATGAGGGCGACGGCCAGCGCCGCGCCCTGCATGAGGACGATGAAAGCCACACAGGCGGGCCATTTGCCCAGCGCCCAGAAGGCTCCGGGGACGACTCCGGCGGCCGTGCCTCCGAGGTAGTAGCAGGTGAGATAGAGGCCAGCCGCGGTGACCCGCGCCTCAGGGGGTGCGGCCACGCGCAGATGGCTTTGCGAGGCGGTCTGCGAGATGAAGACGCCGGAAGAAAGCAGCGTGAGTCCGAGGATGACGACGGGAAGCGAGGGCGCCAGGGTGAGCAGGACGCCGACCATGGAACAGCCGATGGCACCGGCGATGCCCGCACGCAGGCCGACGCGGGTG
>JBEKTB010000158.1:0-7764 GCA_049516495.1 Occallatibacter sp. | reverse complement strand
TGAAGCGCTATGCCCCGGCAAGGCCGAAGCCACCTGTACCCTCCGGCTTGGTGACGTATTCGATGGCCGCTACCGTGCTCAAGACCAACACTGAAGTAGTCAGGAATCTGGTCGCGGAGGGTTTGCTTGAGTGTCATCGGGATTCTCCCCGGGGAATTCAGTTGCTGCGTGCTCTGGATGTCGAGGGCTTCGCGCCGAGGTATGTGACCGTCAAATCGATCGCTGAGGGCCTAGAGGTCGGAAGCCGAACAGTTTCCGAGACACTGAAGCAAGAAGGCGCCGAAGTCCTTGTCATTCCGCTTCCGGGCAAAGGAAGCAAGCTATTTGCACAGAGGGGACCGAAGTCGGACTTGGCGATTCGTTGTCTCTGGGCGAGGAAACATCGGGAGACCGGGTGAGGACAGAGTCTTGTGAGTTTTACATGAAATAAGAATGGATATCCAGGAGGACGAGATGCGATCGCGCTATAAGGGCCGTGTCAAGGGCGGAGTAAAACTAGGCCACTGGGGCGGAGTAAAAGTAGGCCAGTAGATAGCGGTTGTCTTGTTGGATTGCGGGGTAGAAGGGCCTCTGGAGCGTAGCGGAAGAGGCCCTTCTACCCCGAGGCGCGTTTCGGGGGATGGATTTCAGCGTGCGGCGGATGGCGCCTGTTTTCGGCGGCTCTGCTTGAGGCGGTAGCTGTCGCCGTTCATCTCCAAGATGTGCACGTGGTGTGTAAGCCGATCGAGCAGAGCGCCGGTGAGGCGCTCCGAGCCAAGCACTTCGGTCCATTCCTGGAAAGGCAGATTGCTTGTCACCATCGTTGAACCGCGTTCGTAGCGTTGGCTGAGCATCTCGAAGAGGAGTTCAGCGCCGGTTTTGGACAACGGTACGAAACCAAGCTCATCGACGACGAGCAACTCGTAGCTGGCGATCTGTTTCTGGAAGCGAAGCAGTTTTTTCTCGTCGCGAGCCTCGATCAGTTCGCTGACCAGAGCGGCGGTGGTTGTGAAGCGGACGCGGTGGCCCCGCTGACAGGCAGCGAGACCCAGAGCCAGGGCGATATGCGACTTGCCCGTGCCGCTGTTGCCGAGCAGCAGGACGTTTTCGCGGCGAGCGAGGAACTCGCATCGCGCCAGTTCCAGCACCAGCGTCTTGTTGAGCGTCGGGATGGCCAGGAAGTCGAAGCTGTCCATGGTCTTGACGACCGGGAACTTGGCCTGCCGGATGCGGCGTTCCGTGGCACGGCGCTCGCGGTCCAGCAACTCCAGTTCGGTGATGCGCAGCAGGTAGTGTTGATAGTCCACCTGCTCGACGGCACACTGCCGCGCCGCCCTGCCGTACTCGCGCAGCATGGTCGGCAGGCGCAGTTCCTTCAGGTGATGCTCCAGCAGCAACTGCGGCGTGTCGGCCGTATGAGTGGCGGTGTTGGCAGACCCCTCGGCGCCGCTCATGCGCATGCCTCCGCCAGCAGAGTCATGTAGTCTGCGGCCTGCGTGGTCCTGACCTGCGCCATGGGCAGATGCGGATAGTTCTCCATGTCCAGCCGCGGCGGCCGTCGTTCGATGCGGCACAACAACAGATGGCGCACTGCGTCGAAGCTGATTGCGCCCAGCAGCAGGGCATCTTCGACGGCATGAGTTACTTCCGCCAGGGCGAAGGTCTCCATCAGGCGAAGCACCTGCACATACTCTCGGCTGCCGTGCTTCTTGAGCCTGGCCTCGAGCAGACGGCGCAGCTGCGCAAAACAGCTTGGTAACAGCCATCCTGCCAACGGCGCAGCCTGGTCCAGCGCCCGCGTCTTCTGTTCGAGAAGAGCGAGGTAGTGGAGCGGATCGAAGACCACCGCTTCGCGTTCATAGCTGCGTTGGTGGCGCGCGATCACTTCGCTGCCGCAAGCGATCACCACCTGGTGCACGTAGCCCTTCACCCATACCTGGCGATGCCCGTACTGGGCAGGCACGGAGTAGTCGTTCAACCGATAGCGAACCAGCGACAGTGAACTGACGCGGCCGGCGATCTTCTCGCAGGCTTCATAGGGCGCCGCCGGCAGCGGCAGCATCGCCGCGTGATCGCGCTCGAAGCGCTCGCCGATGGTCTCTGTGTGGCCGCGCAGTCGCCGAAGTCGCCGCTTCCGGCTCTCGGCTTCTAAGCACGTGTTCAGCTCTTCCCAACTCGACACGCGTGGAATCGGAACCATGAAGTTCCGCCGCGCATAGCCAACCAGGCCCTCGACCTTGCCTTTATCGTTGCCCTTGGCCGGGCGGCCGAACTTATCGGCGAACAGATAGTAGCTCTGCAACTCAGAGAACGCTCGCGTCCTCTGCCGTTCCTCGCCGCCCAGTATCCGGGCCACCGCGATCTTCGTGTTGTCGTACAGAATCCGCGTGGGAACGGCGCCAAAGTATGCGAATGCGCGCACATGACCTTCGAGAAATGCCTCCGTCGTCTCGGCCGGAAACGCCACCACAAAGCAGTCGTCGGAGTGTGGCAGGTCCATGGCCAGGTAGTGCGCCTTCTGCTCGACGCCGGCAATCACCACCACCGCTTCGCCGAAGTCCGCCTGCGCCTCGCCCGGCGCGTGGGTCAGAGGAATGAACACCTCCCGGCTGTGTAACTCCGCCGATCGCACGTAGTCCTTCACAATCGTGTAGCCGCCGGTGAACTGGTGTTCTTCTTTTAGCCGCTCGAAGATCCGCTTGGCCGTGTGCCGTTGCTTTACGGGCCGCTGCTTGTCATCTTCCAGAATCGCGTCGATCACGCCCAGCCATGGCCCAAGCTTGGGTCGTCTGATAGGCTGCTGTCGCTGATACCCTGGCGGCACCGCGAACTGCAGCATCTTCCGTACCGTCTCCCGCGACAGCCCAAACTCCCTGGCTACCGCCCGCTGACTCCGGCCCTCGACACGAACCGCACGACGTACACGTCCGTATATCTCCACCTGGAACATCCTTCCGGTGTTCCATGATCCATGCCAAATACGCAATAGTTCATGAAATCAAGATCCGGCGGTGGCTTGCTTTTACTCCGCCGCAGAGCACCGCTCACGCGGCGCACTGTGGCCTAGTTTTGCACCGGCGCGCATACTTCAGGCGGGGGCCGTAAATATTGCGGTGCATGCTTCCTATGGGCTTTGGGTCGCCGCCGCATCCGCTCATCCATCAGTCGCAAAAACGAAGGTTTTCAGGACGCCCGCAGCCGATCCCCTTTCGGCCCCCTTTCGCCGCTCAAAAGCGTCTCACAACTTGTCCGGAAAACTATGTCCGAAATACCTGGCTCGTAATACTGCTCCATGGGCAGGCGTCAGCTGGAAGAGCAACGCCCTTTTAAGGCGTGGGTCCACCGCATGACGGCCAAATTTGAGCAGCCAATCACGGGAGTTGACCCAACATTGCCCCCGGTGACAGCAATGTTGGGTCAACCTGTTAAGGCCGGTTTGGCGAGAATCCGGTCTCGGACGATATGTTTTCCGCCTCGGTGCCAATCTTGTCCGCCGTGCTCGGAGCTGCCGGCGGAACGCCTCCGATTGCCCGGAACTGCTCATCGGTCAGTCTGAGCATGATGCCGCCCCTGCCCACTTCTATCAACAGTTCAAGCCTCTCTCGGGCGGCATCGTCGATCAGGCCGTTGCCTCGTTTGGCTGTTTCCCAAATGCTGGCCGCTTGGCGGAACACGAGGCGCTTCGGGAGCCGCTGCCAGCGCTCGGAGTAGAAGCTGCAGTTCCATCCGTAGGAGCGGTAGAACGACATGCGAACGTGGTGCTTCCCGGCGCAACTTGCGCAGCGCTTTGGGCCTGATGTGTGCGGTTCGGGGAGCGAACATTTGCAGGAAGTGCAAATTTCCCCCGCGCCCATTTTCCGGTGCGCTTTCGTAGCTTCATTTCCATGAGCGCGCGCAGAGAGAATCTCGCGGTGGAGCAAAATCCGCAAGGTTTTTTCATCCATAAATTCCTCCTGTATTCCGTTAATGAATCAATCAAGGGAATGGAGCATCCCCAAAGCTGGCGAGCGTGCCCGGGAGGGCCGGACCATTACGGGGAAATCCCCGCAATAGTCCAGCCCGCGCGGCTAGCGGTGCTGTTCGACCCGCATGTTGTTCGGGTAGCCGGCTAGCAGATAGCAGGCGAGGTCCCGTTTGAAGTAGTGAGCAACTCCGAGACGCGCGCACCGCTCGGCCATCCGCAGGGTGTAGCTCTTCCAGTCGGTCTTCGCGGTCATGCCGATGTAATTGGCGCGCCCGATCTTGAACAGGTCCACGAACGTGTGCGTGGCCTCGATGATCGCGAGGCCGCTCTCGACGTCGAGGGTGGGCTCGAGCGAGACCCAGGTGAAGATGCCGCTCTCGGAAAATGCGCGGAGAGCTGCCAGGCGATCGCCCGGAAGCGCCGCCCGTGGCTCCCATTTCCGCGAAAACCCGTCGTCGAGGCTGGTCAGCGTGCAAGCGAAGCAGTCGCACGCGGGCCGGTACAGGTCGAGATCCTTCAAGCCCCTTGTACCGCCCTTGGTGAGAACGGAGAAGCCGAAGCCGAATTCGATCAGGACCTCAATGGTCTGCCTCGTAAGCGAGGTGTCGCCCGGATGGTAGGGATCGGTCGAAAAGCTCAACATGACCTGGCCGCTGACGCCGACGGCCCGCAGCCTGGCGGCATCCCCGCGCAGCCGGACGAGAAAGTTCTCCCGCGGAACAGCGCCCGCGTCGAATTCGGACCGCGGCATCCGCTTGATTCCAGGAACGTAGCAATACTTGCAACCGTGGCCGCAGCCGCGGTAGGGATTGACGGCGAGCGGGGCGTATTCCCCCGCCCCGCCGGCGGGAGTGTAGATGAGTCCGTGGCTAACCACAGCGGCGATAGGCGTTTTGGGCGATTTCATTATTTGTCTCCTGAAGGGAATCAGCCCGCGGTGAGTCCAGCGATGAAGGCGCACCGCGGCTGATTGATGGTTGGAGTTGAAGTGGGATGGGGGTTAGAGAGGGAGAGCCATTTACCGGCGGCGGTAGATACGGTATCCTCCGCCGCAGACCGGATAGCCCTTGCGCGCTCCCCGCTGCGGCTCGGCAAAATGCGCGGCCAATCGGCAAGGAACCGGGCGAGGAGATGGCGCAAGCACAGGCGCCGCTTTTCCCGGCGGGTTGCCCGGGGTCCCGAACGCAAGTTCGCGCACAATGTACGGGAGCGCTTCAACCTCCGCCCATGGGTTGGCAAAGGGCAAAAGGGGGCAACTATCGCCGTCGGCGAGAACCATCACGCCAGCGGCAAGCTTCCTCGCCGACGCGCGCAGCACCAAATTTTTCGGCTGGCGGAAGAAGGCCAGCGCGATGTCTCCGCGGACAGCCTGAAGAGTGAGGCATTCTTCCTGGTCCTGGACGAGAGCCGCAAAGGCGTTCTTGCCCTGGGGGCCGTCCAGCTGCAGGATGCACAACGAGGACGGCCCAACGGCGGCCCTAAACCCCCACAATGGGTAGTGCTCGGCCGCTACCTCTTCGAGGCTGGAAATCTCGCTGGTGGCGGAGTCGATTAGCAGATCAGGATTTCCGGTTAACTTCGCAACCTCCGGGACCGGGAAAATCCGCCAGCCGCGATTAGCGGCTTCGCGAACTTCGTCGGGCAAGGCTGGGTGGCGGTTGAAGGCTGCGGAAGGCGAGCCTGGTCCATAGTGTTCAAGAAAGAATTTTTCAAATTCCATGGCGCACTCCAAACGCAAAACGGCCCGCTGCTTCGAAGCCTTTAAGGCAACGAGCGGCGGGCCGCGAGTTAGTTGTTGATTGAGGTTGTGCAGCTCAGCCCATCCGGCGGAATGGGGTAAATCCCGAAGCAGGCGATTCTCTCCTTTCAAAAAAACCGGGGCGCCGAAGCGCCCCGCGATCAATGCGGTTCCTTGTGGCCACCGCTATGCAGCCCAACTTTCCGACCAGACCTCCGTAGCAAAGACACCGCTCGCCACATCGAACTCGGCGCCGTAGGTGTCGATTGTGACCTGCACGCTTTTGTGCCAGAGGATTTTCGAAAGCGTAAGAAAATCCTTCGGATTGTCCTTCAACCATGCATAGGCGAACAGATCGCGGAAGCGGTGCGGGTTGATCGCCTTGGCCGGGTCCAGATGACGAAACGTCAGAGTTTGGACGAGATCCGTCATTCCGTTGCTCGTGATAGTTTTGCCTTTTTCATTGAGGAGCAGGGTCCCAGAGTCACTCCCATTTTTATTGGCTTCGACCAGCAAGTGCCGAACCAGTAGGTACTCCTCGAGAATTGCAACAACTGGGCGGGGCAACACAGCGACCACTCCATGCTTCATCTTGGTCTCGCTTTTTCCGAAGCGTATCTGCCAAAACTCAGCCTTCTCGTTCCCATTTTGTTCTTTAATGACCCAAGCGGGGATTTCGTAAACGTCCTCGAGAGGGCCATGGAACAGGTTCACTCCTAACTTCATCTCCCTGATGTTCCTCTGGCGCCAGGGCAGGTACAGGAGCCACATGATCAACAACTCGTTCCTGAGCGATAGGGCATAATCGGGAGTTCCCGAGCGGATCGATTTATTCCTCGCCGCGCGGATTATAGCGGGGATTTTACGGACATCCTTGTGGTCGACCCTTGTATGTTTTTTCCGCTCTTTGATTTTGTCCTCATCCTTCTTTGCGGGGAGTGTCTCCATCAACTCCTTGAACCAGGCGAGATCTTCCTTTGGCATTTTCGTGCGCCAACGAATCGCTGAGCAGAGCGCCTCCAGACGCTTGCGCAGATAAAACCCGTCCACGTGGCGTTTGTTCTTGGCATACTCCACGTACGCCTCGATGATTGACTTCACGAGCAGTGCAGGGACAGTCTTGATCGTCAAGGTCGGAAACTTCGTTAGGGCAAATCCAAAGAGCATGCATACGGTGACTTGAATTCCCCGTGCCGTAACCGGACGAAGATGCTTCTTGTCGGGCCGATCCTTAGCCCAGTCAGCGACAAGCCAGGCAAGCAGTGACACGAGGCTTTCTTTGATGTCGAGCGGCAGCTTCTTGAACGGGACGCCGTAGTGAAGCTTCTCATCCAGAAAGTCGGGGGACTGACCGTTAAGTCCGGCATCACGCAGGACGCGCCAGAAGCGGACGATTTTGGCCCTTGCGGGCCCATAGTTCGCACCGTCGTCCACCAACTGCTTCAAGAGGGCGTCCGTATCCTTCTCGGTCACCTGCCGGGGTTCCTTCAGCCCCCGGAAGTGCAGCGCTACGTCGAGGCAGCCGTTGGCCTTTGCCCGGGCGTACACATCCAGCCATGCTGGCGATGGCGCCGTTTCCTGCTCATGGGTGATCTCCTTAGACCTCTTGGCGAGGAAGCGGATGTGGTCGACGTAAGTCCGCACCGTAGAGTCCTTATAAGGACTCTTCCCCTTCAGCAGGAACGGGCGAAAGCCCTTCCGGGCCTCCTGGTCGAAGAAATCCGTGACCGGCATCTCCGTGACGACCAGCCCACGATATTCGGCCCATTTATTGGCCGCCGACTGGATCGTTCCCCACTGGCGCGGCGGGTCCTGCGCCAATATCTGCATCAGATCGGCAACGGTTTTGAGTGGTTGTTGAACATGGCCGATTTCGGGCGAAATCGGCCCTTCTGTAGCAATTTGAGAACCAAATTGGACAGAGTCTTTCATCGTATCTGCATTCCTTTCCGAATGGCTACGGGACAAGGTCTGCCGCGAAGATGTTCTCGCTGAAGCTTATCGGCGTTGCCATGCTAATGCGGGTGCGCCGGGAGTGGACGGGAAGACCTTCGATCAGATCGAGAATCACGGAATAGAGCGA
>JBEKTB010000157.1:0-19775 GCA_049516495.1 Occallatibacter sp. | reverse complement strand
CCGGATCAGGCAGGGATCGCCGGAGTGAATCAGCCGCACTTCGACATCCACGCCGGCGGGAGCGATCTTCTCCACATAGCTCTTGTAGAGAGCAAAAGACTTGGCCGGGGTCATGCCCGGAACCAGGCGCATGGAGACCTTGGCGAGCGCCTTGGCGGGGATTACGGTCTTTGCGCCAGCTCCCGTAAATCCGCCCGGAATGCCGTGCACGTCGACCGTTGGCCGGGCCCAGGTCCGCTCCAGCACGCTGTAGCCGGCCTCGCCTACCAGTTGCCGCGAACCCACCTCGGTGATGCGGTAATGCTCCTCGTCGAAGGGCAGGCTGCGCCAGGCAGCCAGTTCCTCAGGGCTGGGAGGGATGATGTCGTCGTAGAAGCCGGGAATGAGGATGGTTCCGTTCTCGTCCTTGAGTTTGGCGAGAATCTGTGCCAGTGAAACGAATGGATTGGGCGCTGCGCCGCCGTACATGCCGGAGTGCAGGTCAGTCTTGGCGCCACGGACTTCGATCTCGGTATAAATCATGCCGCGCAGGCCGACGCACAAGGTGGGCAATCCGGGCGCGAACAATTCGGTGTCGGAGATCAGCGCAAAGTCGGCCTTCAACTCTGGCGGTTTGGAAGCAACAAAGCTGGCGATTCCCTCTCCGCCAACTTCTTCATCGCCTTCCAGAATGACGCGCACGTTGAGGGGCAGCTTGCCGTTGCCCGCCATCAACGATTCCAGCGCCTTGACCTGCGCCCACACCTGGCCCTTGTCGTCCGCCGTGCCACGCCCGTAGAGGTTGCCGTCGCGCTCCACCGGCTCGAAGGGCGGCGAGAGCCACTCGTCCAAGGGGTCGGTTGGCTGGACGTCGTAGTGGCCATAGCAAAGGACGGTGGGCTTGCCGGCAGCACGCAGCCAGTCGGCATACACCAGCGGGTGGCCGACGGTGTCGATCAGCCGAACGTTTTCCATGCCGATGCGGGTGAGTTCGGCAGCCAGCGTCTCGGCGGCCCGGCGGCAGTCTCCGTTGTGCTCGGGCAGGGTGGACACAGACGGTATGCGCAGCAGGGCCTTCAATTCATCAAGAAAGCGGGGATGGTTCTGGCGGGCGTAGGTTAGGGCGGATGAAGACATTGGAATGCTCCCTTCAAAATCAGACAGAAGAGAGTATAGACCGTGCAAGCGCCCACCGTTCCAGTGGGCGGGCCTCTGAAATCAGTAGCGAGCGACTGCGGAATCGACTTCCGCCGACCAGGCGTCGATGCCGCCACGCAGCGACTGGACCTGTTCAAAACCCTGGTTGCGCAGCCAGACCGTCACATTCATCGAACGGATACCGTGGTGGCAAACGACGACCAGGCGCTCGTCCGGGTCCAGTTCCTGGTGGGCGCGCGCCGGAACTTCGCCCATGGGCATGGGCACGCTGCCTGCAATGTGCGCGGTGGCAAGTTCCCAGGGCTCACGGACATCGACCAGGCGCGCCTTGTTTTCGCGTAGCAGAGCGGCGGCCTCGGCGGGGGAGATTTCGTAGTCCAGCATGGCTCCAGTTTAGGGCTTGCCCCCGGAACGGCGGCGGCTTTCCAAAGCGACTTGCGGCCACAACGTATTCTTAGAGCAGATGCCTCCTATTCTCAACGCGCAATCCGTGACCAAACAATTCGGCGCCCAGCCGTTGTTTCGCGATATTTCCCTTACCGTCGAAGAGGGCGCCCGCATCGGCCTCATCGGCCCCAATGGGGCGGGCAAGTCCACGCTGCTGGCCATTCTTGCCGGGCAGGTCGAACCCGACTCGGGCGAACTGGCCGTGCGCAAGCGCGCCCGCGCCGCCTACGTACCCCAGGATTCGCGGTTTGCTCCGGGGCTCACCATCCGCCAGGTTCTGGAGCGGGCACTGGCCGCCGCGCACGTGAACGAAACCGAGCGCGAAGGCCGGCTGAGGGAACTGTCGGGCCGCGCAGGCTTCGCAGACCTGAACGCCGAAGCCGCCTCGCTCTCCGGCGGCTGGCGCAAGCGGTTGGCCATCACCGAGGCGCTGGTCAGCGATCCGGAAGTGATGCTGCTGGACGAGCCGACCAACCACCTGGACCTGGCCGGGATCGAATGGCTGGAAGAATTGCTCACCAGTTCCTCGTTTGCCGCCGTTACCGTCAGCCACGACCGTTATTTTCTCGAATCCACGTCGAGCGAAATTATCGAACTGAATCGCGTGTATGCCGACGGCCTGTTGCGCGTCAAAGGGAATTTCAGCCGCTTTCTTGAGGAAAAGCAGGCGTACCTCGAATCGCAAAGCAAACAGCAGGAGAGCCTGCGCAACCAGGTGAAGACAGAGATCGAGTGGCTCAGGCGCGGTCCCAAGGCGCGAACAACCAAGTCCAAAGCGCGCATCGACACGGCCAACGCCATGATCGGCCAACTGGCGGCGATGGACGCGCGCACCTCGGTCAGCACCGCCGGCATCGACTTTGAGGCCAGCATGCGCAAGACCAAGCGCCTGGTCGAGTTCGAGGGCGTGGCCTGCGACGTGCCGGACAGCGACCTTCCCGCCGAATCCGGGGCAAAAGGCGAACAGCGCCCCCGGCGTCTCTTCTCCGATCTCAACTTCATTCTTACCGCCGGCATGAAAGTGGGCTTGGTGGGTCCGAACGGCAGCGGCAAGACCACGCTTCTGCGCCTGCTGCGGGGCGAATTCGAGCCCGCCGATGGCTCCATCCGCCGGGCCGAGGCGCTGCGGCTGGTCTACTTCAGCCAGATGCGCGAGTTGGATGAAAATCTGACACTTCGCCGGGCCCTGGCGCCGGAAGGCGATGGAATCAACTACCAGGGACGCCAGGTGCACGTGGCCAGTTGGGCCGCGCGGTTCCTCTTCACGGGCGAACAGCTCAACCAGCCGGTGCGCAACCTTTCCGGCGGCGAACGGGCGCGGGTGCTCATCGCAAAGTTGATGCTGGAGCCCGCGGACGTCCTGCTGCTGGACGAGCCGACCAACGATCTGGACATTCCGACGCTTGAAATCCTGGAAGAAAATCTTCTCGACTTCCCCGGCGCGCTGGTTCTGGTCACCCATGATCGCTACCTGCTGAACCGCGTCTCCTCGACGGTGCTGGGCCTCGATGGCCGCGGCAACGTAGGGCGGTTTGCCGACTATGCGCAGTGGGAAGACTGGCTTGAGGAACGGGACAGGCTGGAGCAGAACGGCATCAGCCAGGACAAGGCGGGACGCCGGGCCGACGGTTCGAGTTCAGGGCAGCGAACGGGAACCGAAACGGCGTCCGGTTCGGGAGGCAAGAAGAAACTCTCTTATCTGGAAGCCCGCGAGTTTGCGGCGATCGAAGAGCGGGTAGAGCACTCCGATGCCCGGCTGGCGGCTGCCCGCGACCGCGTTGAAGATCCTGCCATTGCCACCGATGCCGCCGCCCTCCAGCAGGCGCTGGTTGAGCTGGACGCAGCGCAGCATGAGAACGACGCACTGTATGCCCGTTGGGCGGAGCTGACCGAAAAGAATGCATAGACATTCCGTCTGGCCAAAGGTCCGGCACATTACCGTTGAGTCTTTCCAATACCCGTGCGCGGCCGTTCGACCGTGGTAGAAAAGTAGCATATGGGACAATTGTGAATCCGGGCCATTACAGTGAAGATCCGCGGTTGCACGAAGCTGCAAAGAAAGCCAATATGCTCAACGCAGTGAAAGTTCTGATCGTCGAAGATGAGCCGCATGCGCTGATGGGGCTGGCGGAACTGATCTCCGGGTGGGGATATCAGACCGAGACCGCGCGCGACGGTATCGAGGGCTGGGAGAAGGCCCTGGCCTGGGAGCCCGCGATTGTGGTCACGGACCTGAAAATGCCGCGGCTGGACGGGATCGGCCTGCTGGCCAAACTTTCCGAAGAGCGCTCCGGCCCGAGTTCCAAGATCGCTGTGGTGGTGCTCACGGCCATGGGTTCCATTCAATTGGCCGTGGACGCCATGAAGCAGGGCGCCTACGACTTTTTGCAAAAGCCTGTTGACGCTACCCGGCTACGGACCATCCTGGCCAATGCGACGCGGCAGCGGCAGACGGAGATCGAACTCGAGGTTGCCCGGCGGCGGCTGCGGGAGACGGGTGTGCTGGGCTCGATGGTGGGCAACTCCCGGCCGATGCGGGAGATCTTCGGTCTGATCGAGCAAATTGCGCCCTCCAATGTCTCGGTGCTCATCACCGGCGAGAGCGGCACGGGCAAGGAACTGGTGGCGCGCACCCTGCACGAGCTGAGTCCGCGTAAATCGCGGCCATTTGTCGCGGTCAACTGCGCCGCGATTCCTGAAACGCTGATTGAGAGCGAGATCTTCGGCCACGAAAAGGGCGCATTCACCGGGGCAGTGGAGCGGCGAGCCGGCTGCTTCGAATTGGCCTCGGGAGGAACTCTGCTGCTGGACGAAATTGGCGAAATGCCGCTGGCGACCCAGACCACGCTCCTGCGCGTGTTGGAAGAGCGCAAGTTCCGTCGCCTGGGGGCACGCACGGAGCAGGAGGTGGACGTGCGCGTACTGGCGGCCACCAACCGCGACCCCAGCCTGGCCGTCGCCCAGGGGCACCTGAGGGCCGACATCTACTATCGGCTGAACGTTTTCAACATCCAGATGCCGCCTTTGCGCGAGCACATTGAGGACCTGGCGGCCATGGCTGACGCGATGGTGGCCGAGATGAACCTGAAGCATGGACGGCGGGTGTCCGGTGTGGCGCCGTCGATGCTGGACCGGATGATGGCCTACGACTGGCCGGGAAACGCCCGCGAGTTGCGCAATACCATCGAGCGGGCAGTGATTCTTTGCGCGGATGGAGCACCGCTGGATGTCGGACACCTGCCGGCGGGCTTCGGCAAGGGGCAAATACAAACCGCGCCGATCTTCGATGACGGCACCATAGCGGTACGCGTCGGCTCAACCGTGGACGAGGCTGAGAGGATGCTGATCCTGCGCACCCTCGAAGCCACTGGACAGAACAAGACCCGTGCGGCGGAGATATTGGGCGTAAGCCTGAAAACTTTGCATAACAAGCTGAAGGAGTATAGTCAGGCCCGCGAGGAACTTGAAGCCTGAGTCATGCGCCTGAAGACCAAACTCGTCCTTGCCATCACCACCCTGGTGTTTCTCATAGCCGGGGTGCTCTCGCTGGTCTATGTGAGCCAGTTGCTTCACGCTGCGGTGCAGCAGACCTACGACACCGACAAGATGGTGGCCAACCAGGTGCGATTCTCGTTGCAGAAAGCCCTGGAGACCGGGCTCAAAGGCCGCAATGTCGATCCGGACAATCCTGCGGAGTTGCGCAACCTGTCGGCCGCGGCGGTGCGCAACAACGCGGCGCTGCAGGCGGTAATCGAGTCGGTAAACCGCTATTCGCTCACGGTTTATGACATCAACATCGGCGATAGCGGATCGAGCACGCTGCTGAGCACAGACCCTGAGAACGAAGACAAGCCGCTTCCCGGGCGCCCCGACTATAACCAGCTCATCGATGCCAATCCCGTTCAGCTGATGAGGCAGGTCTTCGGCCCGCCCCAGGTGTTTGACGTGGTGGTGCCGCTGGAGCGCAACGGCGAGCCCTTTGCAACCGTTCATGTGGGCGTGCGCACCACGCTGCTGCGCGCCGTGTATGCGCCGTGGCTGGCCGAGGCCGTCACGCTGATGGGCTTTGCGCTGGGAGCGACGCTGGTGGTGGCGTTCCTGCTCGGCAACCTGGCCCTGCGGCCCCTGGAGGAGATCAGCCTGCAACTCGACTACTGGACCGCGGCCAGCGAGGCCGCCGACGAGGAAGAGCGGACGCCCAAGCAGGATATGCCGGCCCGCGTCTCCAACAAGATCGAGATCATCGGCCAGCGCATGCGCAACGTGGAAGAGGTTTTTTCCGCGTTGAAGGAGAACCTGGATCAGATTCTGCTGAACTTGCAGGACGGGATTCTGTTGTTCACCGGGGACGGGCGCGCGGTCCTGGTTTCAGAGGCGGCGCGGCGTTTTCTTTCCCTGGAGCGGGACTCCATCCTGGGCCTGCACGTGCGCGAAATCTTCGACCGCTCAACGGTACTGGGCCAGATTCTGCGCGAGGCCTTCGATGCCGGCATGACCCTGGTACAGGAGGAGATATGCACCGAGACCGGGAGGCGCATCGAGGCGTCGGTGGACTTCATCCACGACGACCGCACAGGCCAGGGGCTGGGCGCACTGGTCACGCTGCACGACCTGGAATCGGTTGAGGAGATTGAGTCGGAGCTGGAACTGTCGCGGCGCATGGCGGCTATTGGGCGGCTCACCTCCGGCGTCGGCCACGAGGTCAAGAACCCCATTAATGCCATCGTCGTGCATCTGGAACTGCTGAAAACCAAGCTGGGCGACGCCAGCGCCCCGGCGGTCCGGCATCTGGAGGTGATCGACGCGGAGATTCATCGCCTGGACCGGGTTGTCCAGACGCTGGTAGACTTCTCGCGCCCGGTGGAGCTCGAACTCCGCGAGCAGGATATGCGTCCTGTGATTGCCGACGTGCTGGCCCTGGCCGCCGAGGAGCTTTCAACGCACAATGTAATTCTGGTGAGCCGGCTGCCGGCCAAGCCGTTGATCGCCAACATCGACGCTGACCTGCTGAAACAGGCGGTGCTGAACGTGATCCAGAATGGCGCCCAGGCCATGCAGGAAGGCGGCAGGCTGGAAGTGGTTCTCGAGGAAGACCGGAAGTCCGCCGTGCTGCGCATCTCCGATGAAGGCCCAGGAATTCCCGACGAAATTCGGGGAAAAATCTTCGACCTTTACTTCACCACCAAGAGTGGAGGGAGTGGAATTGGGCTGGCGATGACCTACCGAATTCTCCAGTTGCACCAGGGGAGCGTGGAAGTACAATCAAGACTGGACCGCGGTACGGAGTTCGTGCTGCGAATTCCGCTCGCCGCCACCGAATGGGGACGCCGGCATCTTCCGCCGGTGGGGACAGACAATGAGAAAGGGCTCGCGGGATGAAGTTGCCTGCAAAGATCGTTGTGTGGCTGCTGCCTTTATTGCTGACAGCCTGCTTTCACAAGACCAATCAATCCCAGGTCCAACCTCTCGCACCACCCATTGAGGATGCGCCTCCACCCAAGCCCGAACCTTCGCCCACCGATCTCCCTCCTCCGGTGGTGACAATTCCCAATCAGACTCCGGCTGCCGACACCAGCGCCAAGACACAGACCCCGGAGAAGCCCAAACCGCCGGTGAGACACAAAAAACCCGCGCCTGCGCCCGCACCTGCATCCGCGCCTGCATCCGCGCCGGCGACCAGCACCAGCAGCAGCAGTAGCAGTACCCAGCAAGCTTCCAACGGCACTCCCGGCGTAAGCGCCATCGGCCAACTTTCCACGGGTGATTCATCGGATCAGCGGCAAGAGACGATTGACTCGTTGGCGGCTACGGAGCGCGGGCTGAACGGCATCAACCGCGAACTCAACGATCAACAACACAAAACGGCCGCGCAGATCAGGGAGTACCTGAAACAGGCCAAGACGGCCCTGGCTTCAGGGGACGTGGACGGAGCGCATACGCTGGTGGCCAAGGCGAAGGTGCTGCTGGGAGAACTCAGCCGGTAAATTCCGGCCGGAGCAAAACAGTCTACAGCTCACCCCAGCTCAGCTTGCTGCGCAGCGCCTCAAAGAATCCGCCTTCTTTCAACCGGACCAGCTTCACCGAGTGCAGGGATTTCTGACAGCGAACCTCGTCACCCACCTGCAAGTCGACGGCCTTCTGGCCGTCGATCGTCAACAGCGCCTGGTTTGGGACAGCTTCGACCCGAACGGTCAGCAGCGCATCCCCGCGCACTACGATAGGCCGCAAGGTAAGCAGATGCGGACAGATGGGTGTCACCCGCAAGGTAAGCAGATGCGGACAGATGGGTGTCACCACCATCGCGTCGACGTTCGGCGTCAGGATGGGTCCGTTGGCGGCCAGCGTGTAGGCCGTGGAGCCGGTCGGGGTGGAGACGATGACGCCGTCGGCGCGGAAGCGGGCCACATTCTTGCCGTCCAACTCCACGGTGAAGTCTCCCATGCGGGCAATGTCGCCCTTGGACACCACGACCTCGTTCAGAGCCTCAAAGGTCGACTGCGAGTCGCCGTCGCGCCACAATTTGGCTTGCAGCATGGCTCGTGACTCCAACAGGTGGCAGCCTACGCACCAGCCCTCCAGGGTCGAATAGAGATCGGCAAGGCGAACCTCGGTCAGGAAACCGAGAAATCCCAGGTTGACGCCGAGGATGGGCGTGCCGGAGGAGGCAAATATGCCTGCGACGGAAAGAAGTGTCCCGTCGCCACCCAGGACGATCACCAGCGCCGGCGCCCAGCCGGGCATCTCTGCGCGATCGACCACCGGAGCAGCCGCCGTGTAGCACCCGCCTTCGCGGTCCAGCAACGGTTCATAGCCGTGCGCACACAGCCATGCAATCAACTCCGGCAGAAGCTGGAACAACTCTTTCTTATGCGGCTTGCAGACAATCGCGATACGATCCATGCGGTCCCAGTGTAACGGATGAGGCTGAAATGACGGCGAACCCGCTCCACACTCTCCCATTCAAGGCAAAGGGCGGCGGGCATACAGCAGGAACTCCCGGTTGCCTTCCATGCCGGTGATGGGGGACGGAATGGTCTCGACCACCTCCCAGCCCAGTGAGCGAACGCAATCGGCCACTTTGTCGACGGCCAACTGATGGGCCTCGGGGTCGCGGACGATGCCGCCCTTGCCGACGTGTCCGCGACCGGCCTCGAACTGCGGCTTGACCAGAACGACGGCTTCCTTCAGGTTCGGAGCCGCGGCAAATACCGGTTCGAGGAGCAATGTAGCGGAGATGAACGCGACGTCCATCACCAACAGCGTAAGATCGGCGCTTCCCTGCCCGGCAGCCAGGGATTCAGGTTCCAACAGGCGCGCGTTGGTGCGCTCCAGCAGGCGCACACGCCCGTCGTTGCGCAACTTCATGGCAATCTGGCCAAAGCCGGTGTCGACGGCGGTCACATGCGCTGCGCCGTTCTGCAACAGGCAATCGGTAAATCCGCCGGTCGAAGCGCCCACGTCCAGGCAGGCGCGACCCTTGACGTCGATCGGCCAGTGTTCCAGGGCCGCGGCCAGCTTGAGTCCGCCGCGGCTCACATAGGGAGGGTCTTCGCCCAGCAGGCGGATGGGAGCATCGTCGGGAACCGGCGTGCCGGGCTTGTCTACCTTCTGTTCCCGGACCAGGACCCGTCCGGCCAGAATAAATGCGCGCGCCCGCTCGCGGCTGGAAACCAATCCCCGCTCCACGAGTAGGAGGTCCACGCGGGTTTTCCCGGCAATGGTCTTCATTTGTGCGCGCTCCCTTGTTTCAATGGTAGGTCAAGGCCGCCGGGCCTGAGCCTTAACCGGCTGAGGAAAAGCTGGCGAGAACGGGCGAGAGGCCCAAAAGAACGGGAGGAAATCACGAAAGCCATTCCGATGGAATTGACACATTGAAAGGGCCATTCCCTTGGAAGGAATGGCCCTTTCATTGTTTCGACTTCAAGCAGAAAGCAGGACTACTGCTGCGACAGCGGGAGTTGCTGGCAGGCTTGCAACGGGGTCTGCGTGCCTGTAGGGGCTGGCACGCCTGGAAGGTTGCATGGCTGACCATAACCGGGAACCCGGCTGGTGGTGTTGCTGTTTCCGCTCACGGCGTTTTGATATTGCACGCGGACATCCACGATGTTGCCCTGCACCAGGATTGTCGTGTCGACAATGTCCTGATCGGTGCGAAGGATGGTGAGGTAAGGGCTGTCCGGCGAGGCAACGTAGACCTTGCCATATTCCGAATTCTGAGTGGAAACCACTGTGCGCGGGTGACCGACGACAGCCAGCGGGGCCTTCTCCACTGTGTGACTCGTCAGGTTTACGATGGACACCGTCTGGTCCGTCTGGTTGGCTGTATAGGCGCGGCTGCCGTCCACCAGAGCGGTCACGCTGGCGGGATTTTTGCCAACCGGAACCGTGTAGGTTGTACCAAAGGTGGAGCTGTCGTTTCCATACTCATCCAGGCTCACATCGATGATGCTGATGGTTCCACCGTCGTAATCGGCCACGACCAGTTGGTTGGTGGCGGCGTTGTACTCGGCATAGACAGGGCCGGCCACCGTGGGAACGTCCTTGTTGGTGTCCTGCGCAAGCCCCGCGGTGGTAGAGAGCGGCAGGCTGGGATGGCAGGTGTAGGTCTGATTGTCCTGGTTCACACAGCCACCGGCTGGGCAAACGCAGCTATCCAGCGTGTTGTTCTGGACGTTGATCACGGAGACCGTGTCGCTTCCGCGGTTGAGTACAAAGAGCCGCCGGGCATCGCTGCTCTCCACGCCATAGACCGGGCAGATGCCCACAGGAATGTGAGCCGAAACCGTGTTGGTGGTTTCAAGAGTATCGACTTCGCCATTCACGGTCACCGCCGTTGGAGAGGCATTGCACTCGACTCCGGTGGGGCTGACGATGTTCTGGCTGATGGCGAAGCTGCGCTGGCCGCTGCTGGCAACACCGACAACGGTCACTGGTGTCACACCGGGAGCCAGGGGAATGGTGAGCCTGAAGGTCTGCGGACTGCCGGTGAAAACATCGGCGACGCTCTCGCAGGGGCCGGAGGCCAAGTTCTTGCCACACAGGTCGGCGGACCACAGCCCGGCCGATGGCGAGAACAGGTTCACCGGCTGTGCCCAGGTCGGCAACGTCGTGTAGTTCACATTCTTGGCTTGCAGGTTGCTCGAAACAGGGAAGTTGGTCAGGGTGCCATCACTGTTGATGGTATAGCCGGTTGAACCGCTTCCATCCACAGTAAAGGCGCTTGGACCGGGCCCGATGGGTGCCGTGGCCACCACCGTATCGCCGGAGTAGTCGACGATGGTGGCGATGCCGGGTGTTGTCGTCGAAGGGGCGGAAACAGCAGCCGCAAGGGCCGCACCCGCCTGAACCAACCGCACACGCGCCTGGCCTAAATTCATGCGAAAAAGCCTCATTCAGTTCTTTCCTGCTTACCGATCGATTGTAAACGAATGGACCGGGGCATGAGCATTGCCGCGGATTTCAAAGACTTCGCGAAGGCGACAAAAGGGCAAATCTCCCCGTGCATCGGGGCGACTCCGGCTCCAAAACCAAACCGTCTCGTGCTCCTCGCTCGGTGCAACCGCGGATAGTTCTTGGACGTGGCAGGAGCGAACAAGGCACCAGCCGTAGCCAATCCGCGGCCGCCAGTACTTCCATCCCACAG
The DNA here is from genome assembly GCA_049516495.1 of Occallatibacter sp. Classification (GTDB taxonomy): domain Bacteria; phylum Acidobacteriota; class Terriglobia; order Terriglobales; family Acidobacteriaceae; genus Telmatobacter. The sequence continues at coordinate 8,548 of JBEKTB010000157.1, read as the reverse complement.
CCAGACGATAGGATGAAGAGTGGCTCGAATGAAGCTGGTTTGGCAATCGAAGTTGGTGCTCCTTCTGGTGCTGCCCTTTGCGGGCGCCAGCCTGGTGCTCCAGGCGCACTGGTGGGCGGCGAATTTCTGGCCGGTGGATGTCTGGTCGGTGGGGCTGAGCGCGCTGCTCGGGCTGGTGGTGCTGAAGCTGCGTGCAGCCACGCCGGGGGCGGCCGTTGCCGGCGCGGCGATCACCGCGTGCCTGATGTTCTCCACCGCAATTCATCCCTATCTGCCGTGGCAGACGGCGTTGGTCCCGGTCCTGGCAGTCTCCGTGCTCACCTGGACTGCGACGCGCATGGGACGAGGACAGAAGGAGCGGTTGGGGACCGCGGAAAGGCGGGAAGGCCGAACCGCGTCGCAGGTTGCGGCCAACCTGGGCGTCGCCGCCATCGCCTCCGACGAACTGCTGCAGTCCTGGCTCACCGACACAGGCTGGTTTTCGCGCATAACCTCGGCGCCCCTGCCGCTGTTTGCGGTGGGACTGGCGGCGCTGGCGGAGGCTGCGGCAGACACTGTCTCTTCTGAAGTGGGCCAGGTCTTGGGCGGCCGGCCGCGATTGATTACCACTCTCGACCAAGTTGAGCCAGGAACGGACGGAGCGATAAGCCTGGCGGGTTCGCTAGCCGGCGTGGCGGCGGCAGGAATTGTTGCGGCTGCCGGAACGATTGCTCTGCGCGGCGACATGCCCATGTTCTGGATCAGTTGCGCGGGCGGGGTCTTCGGGCTGGGATTCGACAGCCTGCTGGGAGCGACCCTGGAGCGGCGCGGGTGGTTGAACAATGATGCGGTGAATTTTCTGTCGACCGTGAGCGCGGCTGGATTTGCGCTGGGATTGATGGCGGCGTTGCCACATTTCGGACTGGGTTAGGCTTGTGATCCCGTCGCCGTATCGATCCACCAAAACAAGCTGAAGCAGAGATAAACTGTACCGCAGCCCGCAAACATCCCGAGAATTCTGGTTGGCTATGAGCAAAGTGAAAGATGCCGCCGACGTAGTACAACTCTTTCAGGTCCGCGGTGATTTTGCCGGCGTTGCGCCATTCGGCAACGGGCACATCAACGACAGCTACTGCGCCGTCTTCCTTGAGGCGGGTGTGCCGGTGCGATTTATCCTGCAGCGGATCAATGGCAACATCTTCAAGAATCCGGCCGCCCTGATGGAGAACATCGAGCGCGTGACCTCGCATCTTGCCGCGCGGGGGTCCGGTGAGCCGGACTGCGATCGGCGCGTGCTCACACTGATTCCGGCGCGAAACGGACGGACCTGGATCGTGGATGCGGCAGGCAACCACTGGCGCATGTTTCGCTTTATCGAGGGTGCCCACGCTTACGAAGCGGTGGAGACTACCGGGCAGGCGTTCCAGGCTGCCAGGGCCTTCGGACGCTTCCAGCGCCTGCTGGTTGACCTGCCCGCGCCCCGGCTGCAGGAAACAATCCCGGACTTTCACCACACGCCGAAGCGATTTGCTGCACTGGAGCGGGCGATCGCGCTGGACGTGGCCGGACGCGCAATCCAGGTCAAACAGGAAATTGAATTCGCCTGCGCGCATCAGTCCATGACCGGCGTCCTGCTGGATGCGAACCTGCCCCAGCGCGTGGCCCACAACGACACCAAGTTCAACAACGTCCTGCTCGACGACGCCACAGGCGAGGGCATCTGCGTGATTGACCTGGACACCGTGATGTCCGGACTGGCGCTTTACGATTTCGGCGACATGGTGCGCACAACCACCAGCCGGGCGATGGAGGACGAGCGCGATTTATCCAGGGTGGCCATGCAATTCCCCATGTTCGAGGCCGTGACGCGCGGTTACCTGGCCGCAGCCGGCAGTTTTCTGACGAAGGCGGAAAAGCAATACCTCGGATTTTCAGGGAAATTGGTCACTTTCGAGCAGGGCATCCGGTTCCTCGCGGACTACCTGGCCGGGGACCCCTATTACAAGGTGCATCGCGACGGCCAGAACCTGGACCGCTGCCGGACGCAATTCAAGCTGGTCGAGTCGATTGAGCGGCAGGAAGAGAAAATGAACCGCCTGGTCGAGTCCATCGAAGCGTAAACGGCTCTGCTGGTAAAACCGCTAAAGAGCCAAGGCGCGACAAGGGTTGTGAGCCCGTCTCCCTGCTCATCATGGGATGAGGACTGCGCAAACTGAAGCTTGCCCACGACTGCGCCGCCCGGTTTCATTGCAATCCGGTTCCCCTGCACTTGAGCACAAAGGAACAGATTGCGCCGTGAGCATTCGCCATACTTCAATCGTGCGTATCCCCACAGGCGCGAGAAGAGCGCCCTTGTTCCCTGGATGCCGCTGAACAAAGGGCCCACAAAGGTGAACACGATGAAGAAGATACCCACTAAAGCGGTCCTGTTTATAGACAACGATCCTGAAGGATCACGCCTGATCGGGGAAATGTTCGATCATCAAGGCTCGTATTCGTTTGAAATGACGCACGTAAACAGCATGGCGGACGCCGAACGGTACCTTGCCGGACAGTCGGTCCATGTGATCCTGCTGGACGTGGGGTGCCCGGACGCACCGGGTTTCGAAGGAATACTGCGAGCCCATGCAGTCGCGCGCGGTGCTTCCATTGTGTTGTTGACCAGCCCGGCGGACGAGGCGATCGCCGTGCGCGCCATGGAGGGAGGCGTTCAGGACTACCTGCTCAAGGGCGAGATCGAACCGCACGAACTGATGCGCGCGATGCGCAATTCCGTGGCTCGCAAGATCCTCGAAGAGACCTTGTTCAACGAAAAGAACCGCGCCCAGATCACACTGGAGTGCATCGGCGATGCCGTGATCTGCACGGACGTCGCAGGGAACATCTCTTTCCTCAATCCTGTAGCGGAGAGGATGACGGGCTGGTCGCTGAAAGAAGCGGCAGGCAGGCCGTTGGGCGAGGCTTTTCGAATCATGGACGCTTCCACCGGCGAAATTGCCGCCGATCCTACAACAAGAGCAGTGGAGCAAGGCCGGACCGATCATCTGCCGGCGAACTGCATTCTTACCCGGCGAGACGGACACCAGGTGTTTATCGAGGACTCCGTGGCCCCCATCCGAGACGGCTCCGGCCTGTCTGGCGGGTCGGTGCTGGTGTTTCGCGACGTCACCGTGGCGCGGGCGCTGGCGGAGCAAATTGCCCATCTGGCCGAGCACGACTCTCTGACCGGACTGCCCAATCGGCTGCTGTTGAACGACCGGCTTCACCAGTCGATCTTGCGGGCGAGCCGTAAAACCAGCCTGGTCGCGATCCTGTTCCTGGATCTGGATGGCTTCAAGCACATCAACGATTCCCTCGGACACCCCACCGGAGACAAGCTTCTTGAATCCGTGGCCAGGCGGTTGCAGGACTGTGTCCGCACCCCGGACACGGTCAGCCGGCAGGGCGGCGATGAATTCGTTGTGCTGTTGCAGGACGTGCAACATGCGGAAGACGCTGCCAACACGGCCAGAAGAATGCTGAAGATGGTGATGGAAGCTCATTCGATTGAAGGTCACGAACTTCACATCACGGCAAGTATCGGGATCAGTGTCTACCCCGATGACGGGCTGAATGCGGAAACCCTGCTCAAGAATGCCGACACCGCCATGTACCAGGCCAAGCAGAGCGGGCGCCACACCTTCAGGTTCTTCAAGCAGGAAATGAACGTTATGGCGGTGGAACGGCAATCCATGGAGGAGGACCTGCGCTGCGCCCTGGACCGGAACGAGCTGACGCTGCACTACCAGCCCATCGTCAACATCAAGTCGGGAGCCATCACCGGGACGGAAGCCCTGCTGCGCTGGACGCATCCCATGCGAGGGAATGTGACGCCGACGCAATTCATCCCCATTGCCGAAGACTCCGGCCTGATTTTGCCCATCGGCGCGTGGGTCATGCGGGAAGCATGCACGCAGGCGAAGGCCTGGACGGATGCGGGCCTGCGTCCGATCACGATGTCAGTGAACGTTTCCGCTCTCCAGTTTCGCAGCGAAGGCTTTCTGGAGAGCATGAACTCAATCCTTGACGAAACCGGCATTGACCCGAAACTTCTCGATATCGAGGTCACAGAGAGCGTGCTCATGGAACGCTTCAAATTCGGAGCTTCGATTCTGAGTGCCCTGCGCGAGAGAGGCGTGCAGGTGGCCGTCGACGACTTCGGTACGGGCTACTCCAGTTTGAGCTACCTTCAAAAATTCAGGCTCGACGCCCTCAAGATCGACCGCTCGTTTGTCAATCAGATCACCAAAGACGGAGGCGACACGACCATCGTGAGCGCGATTATCAGCATGGGCCGAAGCCTCAATCTGCGAGTGATTGCCGAGGGCGTTGAATCGGCGGAAGACCTGGCGTTTCTCGAGGCTCAGGACTGCGACGAGGCACAGGGGTTCTTCCTCAGCCACCCGGTCACGGCCCTGCAATTCGCTCAGCTCGACAAAATGCAGGTGAATTGATTCCGGCGTCCGTCGTCTTCAGTGCAGGTGCAGGCGCCAGGCCGTGTAGCTGAGAATCTCGTGGGCGATGCGTTCGGTTTCCTGCGAGCCACCCTCTACGGTGATGCGAGGCCGGGGCGAGGTGAGCACGTCAAGCCCGTCGGCGGCGCAGATCTCATGAATTCTGAACAGGTGCGTTCCGTCGCTGACGATCACCAGGCGTCGCAACCCGTTGGCGCGAGCAATGACGGCAATGCGGCGGGCCGAGTCCTCAGTGTTGCGGCTCTGGGTTTCGGCGATGATGGCTGCCTCGGGAACGCCCATGCCCATCAGGTACTCGCGGCCCACGGCCCCCTCGGTAAACTGGTCGCCGCCGTCTCCCCCCAGCGTGATGATGAGCGGGGCAATGCCGCGATTGAAGAGCGAGCGGGCGTGATCCAGGCGGGCGCGGTAGACCGGGGAGGGCCGTCCATCGTATTCCGCCGCGCCAAGAACGCCGATGGCATCTGCCGGAGCAGCCTGATCATGGGCGGCATAGTACTCAATCTGCCCGTAGACCCAGCGGCACCAACCCAAAGCGCCTAAGACCAGTCCGAGCAGCAACAGGAGCGCTGCTCGCGTGATCCATCGGCGAGAATTCGGTTTGGCACGGCGCGTCATGAACACCCTCGAATACAGGGGAATTGGCAATTCGGAACAGGAAATAGTTTATCGGGGGATAACGATCGAAGGACCAAAACGTGAAAATTGCTTGCCCGTTCGCTACGGAATTCCGATTTCCTGACTATCGGCAGATTGCCGTTCCCTGTTCCCTCAGCGTTGCAGGACCATGACGATCTCATGGGTGGGGATGGCGCCTTCGCGCAGGATTTCCCAGCGTCCCGGTCCCAGGGAGAGATCGACAATGGTGGTAGGCTGCGTGTGGCCGGTGGGACCGCCGTCGATGATCAGCGGGATGCGGTCGCCGATCTGGTCGCGAACGCAAGCCGCGTGCGTACACTCCGACGCTCCCTGCAAATTGGCCGACGTTGCCGTAATGGGCAACCCAAAGCGCTCCACCACCGCCCGTGGAATGGCGGCGTCCGGGACGCGCAGGGCCACATTGCCGGTGTGGGCCGTGGATCGCAGGGGCAACTTGGTGCCGGCTCTCACGATAATGGTGAGCGGGCCAGGCCAGAATTTGTCGGCCAGCTTGTCCAGCAAGGGATCGGTGTCGCGCGCCAACTCATAGGCCTGGGCCAGCGAGGCAATGAGCAGCGACAAGGGCTTATGCTTCTGCCGGGTCTTCAACTGATAAATCTGAGGCCGTAGAAAGTATCGGTCGGCAGCGCAACTACGTCGCCTTTGCGCAGACAGGAGACGATATAGTCGATCCGGTCAGGCTGGGGTTCATCGGGATGGACGCGCAAGATCTCCGCGGACAAGAAGGTCTACCTCAGTTCCCGAATTCGAGATGCCACAAAGCCGGAAGCTATCACAGCATCTCCTTCGGCGCAAGTTAGGTGGCGGCCCGAAGCCCCATCGCAACCCCGCAAACAGGCTAGAATCACGCTAGAGCCGGAATCGCCAGAGAAAGATCAGGTTCGCCCCAAGATGCCTCTCCGCATTGTACAGAGTAAACAGAATGTTCGTCTGAAAGATCTTCGCCGCGCGCTGGCCCACCCCGGCCGGGAAGCGCACGGCATGGCCGGCATTGAAGGGCCGAACCTGCTCGAAGAAGCTCTGCGCGCGGGCCTGCGCGTGGCTTGCGTCTTTGTGGCGGAGGGCGCCGAGCCCCTGCTGGAAGCGCTGCAAATTCCGGCGGAGACTGATGTGCTGCTGTTGCCGAGGGAACTGCTGAACTCCGCCCTGGCCACCGAGACACCGCAGCCGATTGCGGCCCTGATCGAACCGCCAGCGTGGACCTGGGCTGACTTGCTCGGAGAATGCCGAAAGGCGCCGTTGATTGTTGTGCTGGCCGGGCTCCAGGACCCCGGCAACCTGGGAACGATTCTGCGCTCCGCAGAGGCATTTGGCGCTAACGGCGTGGTCTGTCTGCCCGGAACCGTGAGCGCCTGGAACTCGAAGGCGGTCCGCGCCTCCGCAGGGAGTGTTTTTCGGGTTCCCCTGCTCTCCATTGACGCCGAGGATTGCTTTGCCCGCTTGCGGGAAGCCGGCGTAAAGATCTGGACGACCGCTGTTCATGGGGCCGAGTCGGCCGACTGCGCGGACCTGGCCGGGCCGGCGGCCCTGTTGATCGGCAATGAGGGCAACGGCGTACCGGAGGCGCTTGCGGCCCAGGCCGATGGAGCAATCACGATTCCCTGCCCCGGCCCGGTCGAGAGCCTGAACGCCGCCGTCGCCACCAGCGTGCTGCTGTATGAGGCTGCGCGGCAGCGGAGTGGAGCCGACGGATTTATTTCCCACCCTTCGCAAACGACGCGAAGGATGGGGCACCCAGCCGAAGGTACACTTGCATCTCGCACAGGTCGCAAGGACAAGAATGCGGCGAAGGTCCGGAGCGCGCGATGAGCCTCTTTGACGGCGAGCCCGAAGGCCCAAGAGGCCCGCTGCGCACCGCGCCATTGGCCGAGCGCATGAGGCCGCGCACCTTGGAAGAGATGAGCGGACAGGAGCACCTGGTCGGCCCTGGCAAACCGCTGCGTGTCCAGATCGAACGCGACGACTCGGGCTCGATGATTCTCTGGGGTCCGCCGGGAGTTGGTAAAACCACCCTGGCCAAGATCATCGCCGAAACCACGCGCGCCAGCTTCATCGAGTTCTCCGCGGTGATGAGCGGCATCAAGGAGATAAAGCAGGTGATGTCAGCCGCGGCGCAGGCTTCGGAGATGCATTCGCGCACCATCCTGTTCGTCGACGAGATTCACCGCTTCAACAAGGCGCAGCAGGATGCCTTCCTGCCCTACGTGGAGCGCGGCACCATCCGGCTGATCGGCGCAACGACGGAGAATCCCTCCTTCGAGATCATCTCCGCGCTGCTCTCCCGCTGCCGCGTGTATGTGCTGCAGCCGTTGAGTGAGGAACAGATCGCCACGCTGCTCAGAAGCGCCCTGGAGGATAAAGAACGCGGGCTCGGCGCTCTGGAGATAACCGCGGACGACGATGCGCTGGAACTGATCGCCAGCTATTCGAGCGGAGACTGCCGTTCGGCGTACAACACGCTGGAAGTGGCCGCGCAACTGGCCCAGGAGCCGGGTCCGGCGGGCAAGAAGCACATCGATCGAGCGCTGGCCGGCGAGGCTGTGCAGCAGCGCGTGCTGATGTACGACAAATCCGGCGAAGAGCACTACAACCTGATCTCGGCCTTGCACAAGAGCGTGCGCAACAGCGACCCCGACGCGGCGCTCTATTGGCTGGCGCGGATGTTCGCCGCCGGCGAGGACCCGATGTACCTGGCGCGGCGCGTGGTGCGCATGGCCGTCGAGGACATCGGCCTGGCCGCACCGGAGGCGCTCAACCTGTGCCTCTCGGCCAAGCAGGCGATGGACTTCCTGGGCTCGCCGGAGGGCGACCTTGCGCTGGCCGAGGCGGTTGTCTACCTGGCGCTGGCGCCCAAGTCGAACTCGGTGTACACGGCCTACGGAGCCGTGCAGCAGGAGGTGGAGCAGACTCGCCAGGAGCCGGTGCCGCTGCACCTTCGCAACGCGCCCACCCGGCTGATGAAAGAGCTGGATTACGGCAAGGGCTACCGCTATGCCCACGACGAAGAAGGCCGCGTTGCCGACATGGATTGCCTGCCCGATTCATTGAAGGGCCGCAGCTACTTCAAGCCTACCCAGGAGGGCCGCGAAAAACTGCTCGCGCAGCGCATGGAAGAGATCCGGCGCATCCGGGCCGCGAAGCACGGCAGAGGCTGACGGGCGCGGAGAAACGCCGCTCATCGCTGGCCCAGACCGAGGTCGTGCCTTTACAAAGAGAGTCGTGATAAACTCGCGTCGCGCGGGCTTCCGGAAGATCGCCTGCGAAATCCCCTCGAACCAAATTCCGGAGGTAATTTATGAGCGACAACCCAACCTTTATTCCCTACATCGTGGTCAGCAACGCAGCCGCGGCCATCGACTTCTACAAGAAGGCCTTTGGCGCGGTGGAACTGGCCC
>JBEKTB010000156.1:0-8058 GCA_049516495.1 Occallatibacter sp. | reverse complement strand
TTCATTCCCGGCGGCACCACCCTGAACGACATCACTTTCCAGGCGGTCAAGCGCATCGGCAAGGATTTCGAAGTCAACGGCAAATTTGCCTTTGAACACTGGAAGGCGCCCTTTTACCCCGCCGGCACCCCCGTCTACCCAGCTCCCCAACAGACCGTAACCACCACCACCATCCAGCTCACATGGTTCCCGGGGCGCAAGGTTAGCTTCTAGAAGCGGCAGGGATTCGCAACCTACTTTGCGCGCGGGTGCGTTCGGTCGTAGACCTGTGTCAACTGCGCTGTGGTCAGTTGCGTGTAGCGCTGGGTCGTCGAAAGCCGCTCGTGACCCAGCAGTTCCTGGATGGCGCGCAGGTCGGCGCCCTCTTCGAGCAGATGCGTCCCAAAAGCGTGGCGCAGGGTGTGCGGATGCACGTCGGCCGACAGTCCGCGCAGGATCGCAATCCGTTTGACGATGCGGCCCACACTGCGGGTCGTCAACCGCGCCTCGCCGCCTGGCTTGGCCAGCCCGCGCAATTGGAGATTCAGGAACAGCGCCGGGGTCGAGAAGGCCTTGCCTTCGCCGGTCGCGGCCAGCAGCGCCGACCGCTCCGTCAGATAGGCCCGCACCGCTTCGGCCGCCGCGTCGCCCAGCGGCACGAAGCGCTGCTTCTGCCCCTTGCCGCGGATCAGAATTGCTTCGTTGGCCCAGTGAATGTCCTGAAGGTTCAGTCCCGTCAACTCCGCGTTGCGAATGCCGCAGCCGTACAGCAGTTCCAGAATCGCCGTATCCCGCGCCGGCCAGCTGGCGGCATCTTCGCCCACCGACTCCACTACCCGGTTCATCTGCTCGATCGAAGGCACCCGCGGCAGATGCTTGGGCAGCCGTGGAGTGGCCACCAGGCGGGCCACATTCTGCTCCACCAGCCCGGCCCTCGCCAGCCACTGGAACCAGCTCCGAATCGCGGCCAGAGCCCGCGCCGCTGACGCCTTGGCCAGCCCGCGGTCATAGAGCGTGCCCAGGTAGGCCCGGATATGGGTGTGTTCAATGCCTTCCGGGCGCTGATCTGTCCCATATTGCTTCAGAATCCACGCCGCAAACCCGTGCAATTCGCGCTCATAGGCGCGCAACGTGTGCGCCGATGAGCCGCGCTCGTTGGCCAGCATGCGCAGATACTCGCTTACCAGGGCATCCAGCGAAGCGGCAATTACCGGCGTGGCGGATTCGCTCATGCCGTCTCCTCGTCCGGACGGCCGCCCTGAACCAGGTGCAGACCCCCGCGCCCAACCCTGCCTTGCGCTCGAACGGCAACCGGGGTCGCGACAACATCCACTTCTTCTTCCACCCGCGGCCGCGTGGCGCGCGGATGATACTGGCGATGCACGGCCTTCAGCCTGCCCAGCGCCAGGTGGGTATACACCTGCGTGGTCGAAATGTCCGCGTGGCCCAATAGCACCTGCACGCTGCGCAGGTCGGCGCCGTGCTCCACCATGTGCGTTGCGCAACTGTGCCGCAAGCGGTGCGGACTGGCGCTCTTGTCGGCCATCTTCACCAGGTGCCATACCCATTGGCGCGTCAGCGGACTGCCGCGCAGGGAAAGAAACAGCCGAGAGGAGTCCTGCCGCGCCGCGCCTTTCCTGGCCGAGCTGATTCGCGCCAGGTGGGGCCGTCCTTCGCGCAGATACGTCTCCAGAGCCTCCAGGGCGGTCCGTCCCAGGGGCACAATGCGCTCCTTGTCGCCCTTGCCGCGCACCTGCACGCGTCCCAGGTCCAGGGCCAGATCCTCGGTCGCGAGCGCCGTCACCTCCGACACCCGCAGCCCGCCCGCGTAGAGCAGTTCCAGAATGGCCCGGTCGCGCAACTCCGTGCCCCGCGCCTGCGGATGTTCGGCGGCCATCCCGGCCCGCTCCAGCATCTCCATAACTTCCGGCTCGGCCAGGGACTTGGGCAGCACCTTCCACGCCTTGGGAGACTCGATGTTGATGGTTGGATCGTGATGAATGCGCCGGTCCAGCAGCAGCCACTTGTAAAAGCCCCGCAGACAGCTCAGCTTGCGCGCCGACGAACGCGAGTCGATGCCGTGCGCGCGCAGATGCTCCAGAAACGCCGCCACATCCTCCTGCACCGCGGTCAGCAGCACGCCGTGACGCCCTTCGAGGAACTCGGCAAACGTATTCAAATCGCTCGAATAGGCCTCGCAGGTCAGCGGCCGCAGCCCCTTTTCCACGCGCAGATATTCCTGGTAATCCTTCAAGAGCGATTGATTGCGGGCGGTCTCCACACTTCCGATTATCCGCGCCTTCTTGCCCTGTCGACGCCTCTCTCCGCGGCCCCGAACCTCGTTCATCAAGGACTCAAACTCAGCAACACCGGGCCACTTTTAATTGAAGAAATCAGCGGCCCGCGGAAGAGTCCGCCCGCAAAAAAGGCCGGATGAACTCCGTCCTGTTCCTGCGAAGTCTCATCCGGCCCGTTTCGAGGGCGTTTCCGGCGAATGGAGATCAACCGTCGTTTCGCAATACACCCAGGTGCAGGGTTCGCCGTGCGATGAAGCCGAGGCTCTGGTAGACGCTGATGGCCGCGGAGTTTTCGGAGAGCACATGCAGAAATGGCGTCTTGCCCCGCTTCGCGATTTCGTCCATCACCCTGTCCATGAGAATGCGCGCGTAGCCCCGTCCCCGCGCATCGGGGTGTGTGCAAACCCCGCTCACCTCAGTGAATCCAGGCAGACGCAGGCGCTGGCCGGCCATGGCCAGCAGGCGTCCGGAGTCGAAGATGCCGAAGAACGATCCCAGTTCAATGGTGCGCTTAAAAAACGGCCCCGGTTCGGTCAGCGTGGCCAATTCGAGCATTGCGGGAACATCGGCTGCGGTGAGCCTGCGCGGAGTTGGCTCGTGCTCCGGCTGAGCGGACTCCTCGTTCCGGTGCGCCAGGCAGACCATCTGGTCGATTAGCCCGGCGCGGAGAATGGTCCAACCCGAAGGCGGCGCTGCCGGCTCGGTGAAGAACAGGCCAACGACACCGCCGGGACCGGTCAGCAACCGCAGAGCCTCGTAACTGGCAGGGGACTGGTCGGGCACTCCGCAGAGCGGGCCGATTTCCGCGGGAAAACGCCGCGCCAGCCCGTTGCCGATGGCCAGCGCGCTTTGCTCGGTCAGCAGCGCATGCCAGATCGGGTTATCGAGGGGGTCGGGATCCGTCCCGCTCGCGGCGAATTGGGAGGGAGCAGTCAAGTGGCTGGGTACAAAGGTCACTGGATTCAGCGTGGGCACAGTTTGTAAGATGAAGAGGTTGAGGTGCTGGATGCGGAAATCCTCAACTGCCGGCCGGCTTAGGTCGCCGGGCGGCAGAAGCGAAGTCAATCTCCCCTTTGGCAGCGCGTTCCGGACGATTCGAACCATTTGATCGCGCCAGCCAGGGAGAAGCAGTCATTCATATCGTATTTGCAGCCTCTGAGTGTGTTCCGTTTGCCAAAACCGGAGGGTTAGCGGACGTAGTGGGGGCTTTGCCCCCGGAGCTGGTGAAACTGGGCCACCAAGTAACGGTCTACCTGCCGCTCTATAACGGGGCGCGCGGGCGTCTTCCCGAAGATTGGAAGTACGCGGTTCGCTCCATCACCATTCCGTTCGAGTATTACAACCGGTTCGTGGGCATCGTGGATGGCGGCAAGCGCGCCGGCGTGCAGTACTACTTTGTCGACTGCCCGGAGCTGTTTGACCGTCTTGAGTTGTATGGAACCAAAGACGGCGAGTTCCCCAACAACTGGGAGCGGTTCGGCCTGTTTTCGCGCGCGGTCCTTGAGGCCACCAAGCAGCTTGGCGTGCCCGATGTCTTCCATGTGCACGACTGGCAGTCGGCGCCGATTCCCATCTACCTGCGCACCGTCTACAACTCCGACCCGCTGCTGAGCCGCGCCGGGACGGTGCTGACCATTCACAACGCCGGCTACCAGGGCTGGTTTCCCCCGGCCACAACCCAGAACCTCCTGCTCCCCTGGGATATTTTCACCATGGACAAGGTGGAGCATTACAACACCTTCAACTTCCTCAAAGGCGGCCTGGTTTACTCCGACATTGTGACCACGGTGAGCCGCAAATATGCCCGGGAGATTCAGACGCCGGAGTTCGGTTACCGGCTGGACGGCGTGCTGCGCGGCCGAGCGGCGGACCTGCGCGGCATTTTAAACGGCGTGGACTATGCTCGCTGGGACCCGGCCACGGATGGCAAACTGGCGACGCACTATATGCCCGAGAATCTGGACGGCAAGCACCAGTGCCGTGCCGACCTGCTGCGCGAATTCGGGCTGCACGGCGTGGACGACTCGACGCCGGTCATCGGGGTCGTATCCAGGTTCGTGTCGCAAAAGGGTTTCGACCTGGTGGAGCAGATTGCGGCGAAACTGGCCAACCGGAATATGGCCGTGGTGGCCCTCGGCACGGGCGAGCCGGAATACGAGAAATTCTTCCGCTCCTGGGCATTCTGGAACAAGGCCAACGTGGGCGTAGAGATCCGCTACGACGATACGCTGGCGCACAAGATCGAGGCCGGTTCGGACATGTTCCTGATGCCGTCCCTCTATGAGCCTTGCGGGTTGAACCAGATTTATTCGCTCAAGTACGGCACGGTGCCCGTGGTGCACGCGACGGGCGGTCTGGACGACACCATCGAGGAGTGGAACCCTACGCTGGGCACGGGAACCGGTTTCAAATTCGTGGAGTACAGCGCCGAGGGGTTGCTGGCGGCCATCGACCGGGCGCTTGCGGCCTTCCAGGACAAGCAGGGCTGGACGAAGCTGATGCGGAATGGGATGTCGCGCAACTATAGCTGGGAGCAGCCGGCCAAGGAGTATGCCAAGGTGTACGCGGAGGCGGCGGGGCGAAGGCGGCCTTGAGGTTTTCAGTGTAGTCATGTTTCAAAACAAAATAGGGAAAATAAAACTTTATAAACTTTCGAATTATGTGTCATACTTCTTCTGAAAACGGGGAAGCAATATCCCGTTTAGAGGAGGAGTGGCATGGCTTCTACTTCGATGGTTGCACCCGGAATTACATGTGCGGTGGAGGTTTTCATCGCGACAGCGTTATTGCACAAGGAACATCCAGAACGCAAAGACTTTACGATTCAGGAAATCGTGAATAGGGCAGCCCGCGAAAACCTGGCGGGCGAGTTGCGCCCCGGCGTGAGTGTTCATGCTTCGCAGCATTGCTGTGCAAATCGAGCGCCAAATCCTGCGAATCACCGGATACTGTTTGCCACTGGTCGGAGCACGAGACGCTTGTTGTTGCCGGGTGACCAAGTGCATCCTGACCGGACAGGCAAGATATTTCCGGAAGCAGGTGAAATTCCGGAGACGTATCTGCCCTTGTTGAAATGGGCCAAGGAGCGATATGAAAATGCGCGTCCAGAGGCGAGTAAATTGACCGACGATCCAGATAAGCCGATTCAGCAATTGCGGGATTCCTCCTGCACTTCTCTTGCCGATGGCCCAAAAGATGAACCACGCCCACGGCACTTGGAGGGACTTCTGCAAGCACGTGGAATCGGAATCCAGATGGCTGCTGGGGCGGACCCCGACGACTATATCCGGGAGTTGCGGGAGGGGTGGGAATGAGCAGGATTTTCCTCGATTCCAACCTCTTCATTTACCAATTGGAGGACGCTGGGGCGCGTGGAAATCGCGCCAACTTCATATTCGAGCGGCTCTCACGGCGGAAGGACACGGTTCTTACCTCGACTTTAACAGTCGGAGAAGTGCTCGTGAAGCCACTTCGAACGGGCAATCGTGCGCTGGAAACGAAATACAGAGACTTATTGCGTGAACCGGAGGTAAGAGTTCTTGCATTCGACAGGGCGGCAGGCGAAATGTTCGCGCGGATTCGTGTGGACCGCGCAATCAAGGCTGCTGATGCCATCCAATTGGCAACGGCTGCCAGTGCAGGCTGCGACCTGTTCATCACAAATGACGATCGGCTGACAGCAGCGCACGTACCGGGAATTCAATTCATTGTCTCAATGGATCGTGCGCCCATCTGACGATGATGGGCGAATTGGCATGGAGAAGGGCGCTCGCCAATAGAGCGCCCTTTTCATTGCAGGTGACTTTCTTCGAGCGGGATTGACGCTCCGTAGCGCCGCCGCACAATCCACAGCACCGGCAGGCCGAGCAGGATGAGGACGGTGCCGAGCAGCGAGCCTTTCAGATTGCCCAGGTAGCTGGAGACGAGAACGGCGGCCGCGCAGACGACGAACAGAGCGGGCAGCACCGGATATCCCCAGACCTTGTAGGGCCGCGCCAGGTCGGGACGCCGGCGGCGATAAACGAAGACCGTGGTCGCCGTGAGCATGTAGAAGAGCCACTCGGCAAAGACGGCCAGCTCGAAGTGCTGCTGAAACTGGCTGAGGAAAAGCAGCAGCACGGTAGAAATGAGTCCCTGGACGGCGAGCGAGGTGGAAGGGGACTGGAATCGCGGGCTGATGTGGGCGAACTGGCGGAAGAAAAGCCGGTCGCGTGCGGCGGCAAAGGGGATGCGCGCGCCCGACATGATGGTTCCGTTGAGGGTGACGAAGATGCTGAGGGCCATGGCGGCGGCCACAAAGCCCGCACCGGCCGGGCCGGCGACGACGGTGAGCGCCGCCACGGCCGGCCGTTCGCTGGCGGCGATGCGAATGGCCGGCAGGATGTACTGGATGGCGGCATTGGTGGCCATGAAGAGTACGCCCACGATGAACAGGCCGCCGATCAGCGCGATGGGCAGGCTGCGCTCCGGGCGCTTGATTTCGCCGGCGACCATGGTGAGGTCGTTCCATCCGTCGTAGGCCCAGAGAGTGGCGATGAGCGCGGCCATGAATCCGCCCAGGCCGCCCACGGCGTGGGGCACGCTGGTGGCGAAATTGGCCCACGAGCCGGAGAGCGAGGCGAAACACAGTCCCGCGACGATGAGGATGAGAATCCCCTTGAGGACGGTGAAGACGAGCTGAAAGTCGCCCGCTTTCTTGATCCCCAGGCAGTTCAATCCGGTCATGAGCCAGGTGACTGCGATAGCAAAGACCTGCGACCAGAGCAGCGGCAGCGGCCCGCCGATAGCCTGTTCGCCGAGACTATGGAATGCGGGGAAGAACTCCAGAGTGCGGGCCAGCCCGATGGTGACGGCGGCGATCGAGGCCGGTTTGGCCACGGCGAACCAGGTCCACATATAAAGGAAGGCGGGCGTGTCGCCGTAGGCGCCGCGCAGGTAGACGTATTCGCCGCCTGCGTAGGGCAGCATGGCGCCCAGTTCCGCATAGGTCATGGCGCCGAAGAGCGAAAGCAGGCCGCCGACGATCCAGGCGAGATAAACGAGCGCTGAAGAACCGACGTCCTGCATCATCTCCCGGGGGACCAGGAAGATGCCGCTGCCGATGATGGTGCCCACGACGATGGCCGTGGCCTGGCTTGCGCCCAGAACGCGAGGCAGGTCGGCCAGGGCTGGTTGTGCGTGTGCGGAGGTTGGCTGGCTCATGCGGTGATGTGAGGGTAGCACGCTCGGATGGAAAAGCCTGCCAATAAGCCTGATTTGAAGCCGGTTGAGGGTGCCAGGCGGCTGGCTACTGCTGCTCCTGGTTCGGCCTTGGCCCGGCGCCCTCCGGCGCCCTGATGAAGCGCAGACAACGCTATCTATTCCGCGGTTGCCGTCATAGAATGGTTGGTCAATGACTGCCACTCCCCTGCAAAGCACTGGCGCTAGCGGCACACTCGCGACTTTGGCGTGACAATCATCGCAAACAGGACCAGTAGGAGTGCAAACGGCATGACCGACGGCGCTCAAGTGCAAAGGACCTTGGAAACCCGCATTCAGTCTTCCCACGACGCGGGCCTCGCGGACACACTGTCTTTGCGCGGCGAGGAAGCCGACTTTGGCAGGCGGCGCGTGGCTTTGGTGGGCGCCGGTTCCGTTGCGGAGTGGCACGCCAAGGGGCTGCGATCGATCAAGAGCACAGAACTGGTGGCCGTCTGCGACTGCGTTCTCGGTCGCGCGCGGGCATTTGCGCGGGAATTCGGTGTGCCCCAGGCTTATGGTTCCCTTGAGGCCATGCTGGGGA
>JBEKTB010000155.1:0-8431 GCA_049516495.1 Occallatibacter sp. | reverse complement strand
CGCGGCCAGGCGGTGTGCGCGGCGACGTACATTGAGGCCACCCGGCAGAATTCCCTCGGCCGCAATGCCGCGCTCGACACAAGCCTGCATTGCGTGCCAGATAGTGTCGATACCCGCACGCACCAACTCGACTGGAGCGCGCTCGGGGTCGCGCGGCGCAAGGGCGCACTCGTTTTCCAGCATGAGCTGGCTGATGGTGAGTTCATTGGCTTCGGCCGTGGCCAGCAGATCCGCGCCGCTGTGAAAGGGAAACGGAATCGCGGCCTGCGGCGTTTCCATTGCAGACGGTTTTGCCCCCGGACCAATTGCGATGTCTTCCGTGATAAATCCGCCGCCGATGGAAAAGAAAGTGCGCTCATCGAGGACCGCGCCGCCCGCATCCAGGGCTTTGAGGCGAAGCCCGTTGGGATGACGTGTTTGCGCGCCGGGAGGAAACATGACCGCGCGCTCAAAGATCAGATCGCGGGCTTCCTCAAATTCGATCGGCCGCACGCCAGCCAGATCGATCCGCCGCGTGGCGCGGATTTTTTCGATGGTCGATTCGATCGCCGGGGGATCGATCGAGGCCGGCTCATTTCCGGCCAACCCTAACAAGACAGCGCGATCGGTGGCGTGGCCCATCCCGGTGAGGGCCAGCGAACCATAAAGCTCTGCGCGCACGCGCTCAACACGGCCGAGCACGCCGCGGGGCGCAAGGTCGCGCGCAAACCGGCAGGCCGCGCGCATGGGCCCCATGGTATGCGAACTCGATGGGCCGACTCCGATTTTGTAGAGGTCGAAAAGACTCGTGGTCACGGATGAGATTGTAGAACAGTGGTCAGTTTTCAGTTGTCAGCGGTCACCAGGAATGCGAGCTTTGCAGGATTGGCGACTTGTGCATGACCGCGGGACGCCGGCCGCTTGGGTGACTGGTGTGGGACAACTGGCAACTGAAAACTGACAACTGATAACTATCTTCTGTTACACTCGCTGCAAACTTCCTTCATGCTATTCAAGGCACACAGCGCGGCTGTCTATGGCATTGATGCCAACCTCATTGATGTCGAGGTGGACTATAGCGGCGTGGTTGCGGAGAAAGATGTCTTCCACACGGTGGGCCTGCCCGACGCCGCGGTGCGCGAGAGCCGCGACCGGGTTCGCGCCGCCATCAAGAATTCGGGCTACCTGATTCCGCCCACTTTCATCACCATCAACCTGGCGCCGGCCGACCTCAAAAAGGAAGGCTCCGGCTTCGACTTGCCCATCGCCGTCGGCATCCTGGGCGCGTATGGCGCGCTGCACACCAACGACCTGAGCCAATTTCTGCTGGTGGGCGAACTGGGACTGGACGGCGCCATGCGGCCGGTGCCCGGCATGTTGCCTGTGGCCATCCTGGCGCGTGAAAAAGGGATTCCCAACCTGATTCTGCCGACCGCCAACGCCGCCGAAGCCGCAGTGGTGGAAGGTGTCAACGTCTATCCCGCCTCCTCGCTGCAGGACGTGCTGGAGTTGCTGAACACCATGGTTGTGGGCGTCATTCAGCGCGAGCCCTACCGCGTGAAGACCGAGCAACTGCTGGGCGAGTTGCAGCATTTCTCAGTGGACTTCTGCGACGTGCGCGGGCAGCAGACCGCCAAGCGCGCACTCGAAGTGGCCGCGGCCGGAAGCCATAACATTCTGATGATCGGACCGCCGGGCTCCGGTAAAACCATGCTGGCCAAGCGACTGCCTTCGATCCTGGCTCCGCTGACGTTTGAAGAAGCCCTGGAGACGACCAAGATTCACTCTGTGGCCGGAGTGCTGGACGCCGCGTCCGGCCTGGTGACGCAGAGGCCATTCCGTTCGCCGCACCACACCATCTCCGATGCGGGACTGATCGGCGGCGGCATCATTCCGCGGCCGGGCGAGGTGTCTCTGGCGCATAACGGCCTGCTGTTTCTGGACGAGCTGCCGGAGTTTCCGCGCAACGTGCTGGAGGTGATGCGCCAGCCGCTTGAAGATCACACGGTGACCATCGCGCGCGCCTCAATGTCGCTCAGCTTTCCCGCGCGCTTCATGCTGGCGGCGGCCATGAACCCCTGCCCCTGCGGCTACTTCAACGACAAATCGCGCGAGTGCATGTGCACGCCGCCGATGATTCAGCGCTACGTCGCCAAGATTTCCGGCCCGCTTCTGGACCGCATCGACATACATATTGAAGTGCCTGCGGTTCAATACAAAGAGTTGCGCGGCGGAGCGGCCGCCGAAGGGTCTGCGGAAATCCGGGAACGAGTGATGGCCGCGCGCGAGCGCCAGCGGCAGCGCTTCAGGAAGTCCGGCGAAAAGATCTATTCGAACGCGCAGATGACCACCCGCCAGATTCGCGCTCACTGCGAACTGGGCGCCGACGCCGAGCGTCTGCTGGAACGCGCCATGCAGCAACAGGGCCTGACCGCACGAGCGCACGACCGCATTCTCAAAGTGGCGCGAACGATTGCCGATCTCGAAGGCGCGGAACACCTGACGGTGGCCCACCTGGCCGAGGCCATCCAGTACCGGACGCTGGACCGCAGTTACTGGGCGTGAAAAAGCAGGGATCAGGAATCAGGGAACAGGGATCAGATAGAGCATCTCCCCTTGCAAGCCAATGTGAAGCGGGGCTTTGGTTTCTGCGCAAACTTCCTTTCCGCATCGCGAGTTTCATCCAGGCACCGGAATAGAGCCATGCTCGTCCAGCAATAAATTCGACTTCGGTCAGTAATGAATCCAAGCTCGGCGGCCATCGCTCCGCTGAGATGTCCCCCCATGCCCTGATCCCCAATCCCTAACCCCTAATGCCAGTTCTTCGTTACCTTGGATTTTAAGGACTTTCTAATCTGCCGCCGATAACCGGAGTGACTGCTTGAGAAAACACTCATGCAAAGTCACTTCACTGATGCGGAGGCAGGCGATGCACGACGCGATTTTGTCATCAGGCCGGGACACGTTCCTGATTGCGATCCCCTTCCTGGGTTTGCTGCTGGCGGCCCTGTTCCGGCTCGACGAGCGTTTTGCCGCACCGAAGAAGGTTGGAGGGCCACGCCGTCCACCGTGCGGCCTGGACCTGGACGGGCGCCCGATCCTTTGCGATCCCGATGGCAGGCCCTGGGCTGAGCCACGCCTCGGCGAGTAGGCAAATCATTTCCTCCTGTGGGTGCAGTCGGTGGAGAAGACGGATGCGATTTCCAATGGAACGCGGAAGAGTGTGAACAATTATTTTTGGCTGCATACTTGGCTGCTTACTTTAGTAATTTCCGTGACTAAAGTTCTCCAATCGATGGGTTAGTTCAATCTCAACTACGAAATCATCCTCCTCTGGGGCCGATAGAAGACGCGGAGAAGAGCTTGATGCGGGAAGAGATTTTGAAATCGGGCCGGGACGCATTTCTGGTTGCAGTTCCGCTCGTTTTTTTGCTGTTCGTCGGAGTCTTTCGGCTGGACGAGTTGTTTGGAGGGTCCGGGAAAGTTTCCAAGCCGCGGCGGTTCGGGGGCGGCCAGGACGAGGACGGAGAGCCTATTCTTTCGGATCCGGATGGTGAGTTGGTGCCCGCCCGCCGGCAGCGCAAGTAATCAGGCTGCTCCGGAGGCTGGACGAGCGGCATTTGCTATGCCGGCCACACTCCCGAAAGCCTCTGCTTCCGCACGGAAACTGCATTCCACATGTTTGATTTTAAACATGTTAACCTCTGAGCCAGGACGGCTGCGGAGTCCTGAACTGAAAGCCTGCGTCCCGCTGAAAAAACTATTGACCTGAATGGCGGCTGGGTATACATTCATGAGTGCCATCCAAAAAGGGCAATTTGATCTGTACAATTTTGTGCAGTCGTCTGTCCGATTTCCGCATCATACTTGGGCCGAGGCTCATTTACTGGTGCCTCCGGTGCGTTTTGAATTCCGCCGGAATGGGTATGTCGGGCGCGTATTTCCCTTGATGGCATTCTGTAATCCTGATATTGCACGAGGCCTGTTTCAATTCGTACAAAAGTGCGTCAAAGATTTTGAACTCGACGTGCACATTGTGCGTCTAAAACCTTGGGAGTTAGGACCTGGGGTAGCCTGCACTGCTTTGGCTCCCCTGCTGCACCGGCGGCGCCAGGCAATTCCGGCCGGGCAGCCAAATTTTGAAGGAGAAGCACGTAATGCGCTCTGATTTGGTTTTTGGGGCACTTTCTCATGTGTCCAATCGCTACCAGCTCTGTCAACTGGCCAGCAAGGCAACGCGAAGGCTGCACAAGCCGAATACTCGGCTGCAGGACACTGCAAATGAGGTCTTTGCCCGCTTTCACACCACCAATCCCGGCTCCGCGGCCCCCGAACAGGCTCCCGCGGAGCAGCCGGTAGAGACCCGCCGCGCTGCATGATCGCGACTCCCGAAGGGTATAGTTGAGTCAGGCAACGGTTTCAGGCGGCTTGCAATCTCAGGCAGCCACACCTAGCCGGTGATCTCTGCTCCACTTGCTTTCGGGAGACACCCCCAGACGCGGCGTACGCCGCCCGCACGTTTTGAATTCCCGCCAGGTTTTCTACCGGAGCACTTCCCCCTCCTCTCCCCCTCCCACCCACATCCCTCCTTATTGCAGGTGCATATGACCATCGCCGAGCTAAAAGAAAAAAACATCACCGAACTGAGCCGTATCGCGCGCACTCTTGAAATCCCGGGCGCCAGCGGCCTTCGCAAACAGGATCTGATCTTCAAGATTCTTCAGGCACAAAGCGAAAAAGAAGGTCACATCTTTGCCGAGGGCGTGCTGGAGATTCTGCCCGACGGGTACGGATTTCTTCGCTCTCCTGACTACAACTACCTGCCCGGCCCGGACGACATTTACGTTTCGCCGTCGCAGATCCGCAAGTTCGATCTGAAAACGGGCGACTCGATCAGCGGCAACGTGCGTCCTCCGCACGAGGGCGAGAAATATTTTGCCCTGGTCAAGATCGAGGCCATCAACTTCGAGTCGCCGGAAGAGACGCGCAACAAGATTCTCTTCGACAATCTGACTCCGCTCTACCCCCAGGAGCGCATCAAGCTGGAGACGGTGCGCGAGGCCACCAGCGGCCGGGTCATGGACCTGCTGACACCGGTGGGCAAGGGCCAGCGCGGCCTTATCGTCGCTCCGCCCCGTACCGGCAAGACCATGCTGCTGCAGGCGCTCGCCAACTCCATCTCCACCAACCACCCTGAGGTTGTCCTGATCGTTCTGCTGATCGACGAGCGGCCTGAGGAAGTCACCGACATGCAGCGCTCGGTGAAGGGCGAAGTCATCAGTTCCACGTTTGACGAGCCGGCGGCCCGCCACGTACAGGTGGCCGAGATGGTGATCGAAAAGGCCAAGCGCCTGGTGGAGCACAAGCGCGACGTGGTGATTCTGCTGGACTCGATCACCCGCCTGGCGCGCGCCTACAACACCATCGTGCCCCCGTCGGGCAAGGTTCTGTCGGGCGGCGTGGATTCAAACGCGCTGCAGCGGCCCAAGCGCTTCTTCGGTGCGGCCCGCAACATCGAGGAGGGCGGTTCGCTCACGATTATCGCCACGGCGCTGGTCGATACAGGGTCGCGCATGGACGAAGTCATTTTTGAAGAATTCAAGGGCACCGGCAACATGGAAATCATCCTGGACCGCAAGCTGGTGGACAAGCGCGTCTTCCCGGCCATCGACATCCAGCGCTCCGGCACCCGCAAGGAAGAGCTGCTGATTCCCAAGGAAGATTTGCAGCGCGTGTGGATCCTGCGCAAGGTGCTCAACCCGTTGTCTCCTGTGGAAGCCATGGAGTTGTTGATCAGCCGCCTGGAGAAGGTGCGCAACAACGCCGAGTTCCTGGCCAACATGAACCAGCTCTAGGTGGGACCTGGGTGAACCAGCAATAACTGCAAGAAAGGCCGGGGCGCCCCGGCCTTTTTCTTCATTCGAAACGGAGTGTGGCAGTGCGGAAGTTACTGAAAACGGCGATCGCAGTTTCGATTCTGGCGTACGCGTTAAACGGCGCGGCACAGCAGCAGGATCGCGGTAAATGGGAGGCGGCGAACAACACTGCGGCCAGCATCACCGGCGATATTGCGATTTCGGACAAAAAGCTCACCATCAATTTTATGGGGTTTGTGCTTGCGCCCATCCGGGGCCTGAAGCCCGCAGAGGTGAGCGCAGTCTTCGACGCGGACGCGAATGGCGCCAGTTCCGGCGCGCTGTACCGGGTGAATGTGCCGGCAGAACGGCGATTTCTGCACAAGAACACCCTGTGCGGGACGGAAAGCACGCAATGGATGGCGACCTACGTTGCAGGCAAGACGCTGGAGGTGGCGTTCTTCTCGGGTGAAGCAGAGCCAGTCTTTACCTTCGAAGCGATCACGCACTCGCCCAATCTCTGCGGCACCTACACCTACGCGCGCTGAACCGTGGCGCGCCGCGGGCACTTTCGAAAACGGGAAATCGCTGGTAAGATAATGAAAGTCGTGGGGCTGTAGCTCAGCTGGGAGAGCGCCTCGTTCGCAACGAGGAGGCCAGCGGTTCGATCCCGCTCAGCTCCACCAACTCCTTCCCGCCAAAAATCAAAGAGGATATGTCGCCAGGCAATCGCGTCAGGGTGCCCAGCAGCGCACTCTGCGCGAGAGCCGTGTGGAGAGGCTGACCAACCAGTAATTTCCGGGTTGGCGGTGATTCTGCCGCGATCAGGCTTAAGCTGCCCGGTTTCTAATACTTTGCTGTCGGTGCTCAGCTATTCATTGGGTTCATCGGGGAAGTGCGGCGGAAGATTATTACCGCAATGCCGCTTGATCTCCAACAGAAATCGCTGACGATCCGGGTACACGTTCGTATAGATAATTTTGCGGTGATCAGAGGCCCTCACGGTTATCGCGCTGCCCCGCCTTTCGGTGACAATCTCTTCGATTTCCGTCCACCGGATTCTCTTAGTCCGCCAAAACCAACGGACCTGTTCGAGGGATTCGTTCGTTGTTACGATGGTTCCCGGAATCATCGTAAAAGATCCCGCCACACCGATACAAATCAGAACGCCAGTTGCAAATTTCAGAGGCTCACTCAGACCGTCGCGGAGGTAGCTCGAACCAATGAAGCCGAACCGCACCATGATAAACACCCACGAGCACGCAAACCACCAGCGCAGCAGGAAATGGACTTTACCGTCCGGTCGGAGTCTGGCTGAACCCCGATTCTGTTTGAGGAGGCCAGTCAAAACCAGAGCACACGCAATCCATGAGAAGAGAGAAATGGTCGAGGGGATAGTCCGCGAGATCATCGAATCATCCTATTCCGAACAACATTTTGGCGACTGTGACGAGCGCGGAAAGACTGTTTAGAGCGGGTGGTCCCCAATCCGGAAGTTACTCTATGGCAAGCCTCCCGGGACGCCATTCAGGAGATGGGATCGGGGCTTGACGGGCGGCGGGCATAGCGTTGTACCCAGCAGTTGCGTCTACGAAGTTCGTTGCGCATGTCGCGCGATGGAAACGCAGAACCTTCACTCGCTCAGGATGAAAGCTTCTTGTTCTCTATTCCCGAGACAAGGCGCAAGCAGGTTCTCGACGGGACGATCTTCGCGCTGTCCCACCCTTTCGCTAGAAAAAACGCGAAAGGATGGGGCACGGGGCTTTTGTTTTCTGTTCCCTAATCCCTGTTCCCTAGTCCCTGTTCCCTGTTCCCTAGTCCCTAGTCCCTAGTCCCTAGTTGAACAAGTCCTTCATCTTCTCCATCAGGCTGGGAGAGGTGGGCTTGTTTTCTACGGACATGGACTCGGCCAGTTTGGCGACTAATTCGCGCTGCGCGCGGGTGAGCTTCCTGGGAATCTGCACCACCAGCTTCACGATCAGGTCGCCACTGCCCTTGTCGTTGAGGAAGGGGACGCCGCGGCCGCGAATGCGCACTTCCCTGCCGCTCTGCGAGCCCTCGGGGACCTTCAGGCTGACGGGGCCGTCGATGCCGGGAATCTCGATCTCGGCGCCCAGGGCGGCTTGCGGAAAGCTGATGGGGATGACGCAGTGCAGGTTGTATCCGTCGCGCTCAAAAAAGTCATGCGGACGGACGGAAAGCACAACGTAGAGGTCGCCCTTGGGGCCGCCGGAGCGGCCGGCATCGCCTTCGCCTGCGTAGCGGATGCGGGTTCCGTCTTCGACGCCCGGCGGCACCTTGACGTTGAGCTTGAGTTCCTTGGCAACGCGGGTCTCGCCGCGGCAGGCCGAGCAGGGGTCGGCGATGACATGGCCGGTGCCGCCGCATGCGCCGCAGGTGCGGGCCACGGAGAAGAAGCCCTGCTGGTAGCGAATCTGTCCCCTACCCTGGCACTGGCCGCAGGTAGTGGGTCCTCGGCCGGAGGCGCTGCCGCGGCCATTGCAGGCTGTGCAGGTCTCAAGGCGGCGAATCTTCACCTCGGTTTCAGAGCCGAAGAAGGCGTCTTCAAAGTCGATGGCCAGGTCGAAGCGCAGATC
>JBEKTB010000154.1:0-11925 GCA_049516495.1 Occallatibacter sp. | reverse complement strand
ACGTGCGCCCGCCAATCCATGAACAGAACTTCATTCCGCAGGTTTACCGGGAGCGGGAGAAGAAATAAATCTGCGGGGGATGAGTCCGTGGAATCCCAGGTCTCAAAATCGAGACCTGGGGCACCCGCAGTTGGTACAGGAACAAGCGTTCAGAGACCTAGCGGCCTGCTTTGGCTGCGCCGGTTTCGTCCTTGTAGACCTTGCCGCCCTTCATCACGAAAGCGACGTGTTCCAGAGTCTCGACACGGTCCAGCGGACTGGCCGTGACCGCGATCAGGTCGGCGTACTTGCCGGCTTCGAGCGTGCCCACATCCTTGTCGCGGCCGATCAGGTCGGCGGCCGATGAAGTGGCTGCGCGGATGGCTCCGGCGGGCGTCATGCCGAACTTGACCATGTAGTGGAACTGTTTCGCGTTGTCGCCGTGGGGATAAACGCCGGCGTCGGTGCCAAAGGCGATTTTGACTCCGGCGGCGACTGCCTTGGCGAAGTTCTCGCGCTGCAGGCGGCCCACCATTTTTTCCTTTTCGACATTCTCCTTGGGCAGGCCAAACTCGACGGCCTTGCCGAGGATGTAATCGTCGTTGTAGATGTCGGCGACCAGGTACGTGCCCTGGGCCTTCATCATTTCAATGCCTTCGGCGTCGATGAGGCTGCCGTGCTCGATAGAATCCACTCCGGCCCGGACCGCATCCTTGATCCCTTCCGTTCCATGCGCGTGGGCAGCGACCTTGCGGCCAGCGCGATGCGCCTCGTCGACGGCCATCTTCATCTCCTCGTAGGTCAACTGTTCTGCGCCCGGCTTGTCCCCAGCAGAGAGCACGCCGCCGGTGGCCAGAAGCTTGATCACATCGACGCCGTACTTGACCTGTTCGCGAACCACATGGCGGACCTGCTCCGGTCCGTCGGCGATGGAGTAGTCGCGCTCGGCCGGATACATCATGTTTTCGACAGCCGGGGCAAAGCCGTTCATGTCTCCGTGTCCGCCGGTGATGGTGATGGGCGGACCGCTGGCCACCACGCGCGGGCCGGGGATGAAGC
The DNA here is from genome assembly GCA_049516495.1 of Occallatibacter sp. Lineage (GTDB taxonomy): Bacteria > Acidobacteriota > Terriglobia > Terriglobales > Acidobacteriaceae > Telmatobacter. Next base: position 10,887 of record JBEKTB010000154.1, on the reverse strand, counting down.
CGGAGTCGATGGCGCGGCGAAGATCGACCGCGAAGAAGGGCTGCGAGCCCACGTCGCGCACGCTGGTGAATCCAGCCTGCAAGGTCCGGTTGGCGTTGACCACGCCATTGAAGCCGCCCTGGAAGGGTGTGAACTTGACCTCGTTGATGGGGTCGTACTGGTCGGCGCGCGCTTCAAGGTGGGTGTGGCAGTCGATGAGGCCGGGCAACACCCAGGCTTGCGAAAGATCGACCACGGTTGCCCCGGCGGGAATGGAAACCTGGTTCGCTGGGGCGACTTTGGCGATGCGTTCGCCTTCAATCACCAGCACCACGTTATCGCGAAGCTGATCGCTCGTGGCGTCGAACAGGTGGCCTGCCTTGAGATAGATCGTGGCAACTGGCGCAGGAGCGGTCTGAGCCGGAGCCGTGGGCACTACGGCGGACAGCGCGGCGAGCGCAAGAAACGAGCGGCAAAGCACGGAAGGGGTGCGGGACAAGAGTTACTCCTTGAGGAGAGCGGTCGATTCTGAGCATTATAGAGAACGCGTGCGGGCATCCGGCGGAGAACAAAAAAGCAGGACCGGATTGGGGATGCCGGACCTGCTGGGTTGCGCGTGAAGGCGTACAGGGTGAACCATCGAATTGCTAGAGTGTGGCATCGACCGTCGCGGTGGTGGTGGCTCCGCTCTTGGGAACGGTGGTGGGGATGGGCAGAGTGCTGCTTACGCTGCGCAGTCCCTCCAGGGTCGCAGAGGTGATGGTCGTGCTTGAAGAACTGAACACAAACACGGAGTAGGATCCAGAGACCGTGCTCACCACAGGGGCCTTGGCCGTTGAGGCTGGAATGGCCCAGGAATAGGGAAGATTGACCGTGCAGGTGGCTGTGCTGCCGCTGACGGCCATGGAAGAGGATGCCGTCTCTCCGTATTCGATTACGGTGGGAGTTGTGGATTCGGTGACCGAGCTCTCAATGAGATCCACATTGCAGAGCAGTGTTGCTCCCTTGGGGAAAGTGGAATCGATGGTGATGTCGAAGGTCACTTCGTACTTGCCTGTGGTGGGCGCTGTAGTGACCAGGGGCACGGTGTGCGCGAGCGGATGAAACGCGCCAGTCTGGGGATCCTGGTAGCCAAAGATTCTTGTGTGTTGGGTTCCGGTTTGCGGAGACTGGGCTGCGGCCGATGCCGATCCCGCCAAGGCGATTCCGAGCGTGATCGAGGCAAGGGTTGGGATGGGGAAGAGGCGCATCGGATTTTCCTTTCGCCGGAGAGTTCCGGAGCGCCAGTGTACGTCTCTCCGTGGCGGGATAGCGAGTGTAATTTCATCGGTATTTTGGGCTAATGCTTGCGCATAGTGGGGCTGCGCCTGCGCAGGGCGAGATGGGTCATGGAGCGGGGGCAATGGGGCACACGAATCCTGGTCGGCACAGGCGTGTTCTTCGCAGGACCAAATCCGCAGTTCAGCAGGCTGTCCTCTCAGCAAATGGAGCACCCGTCCTGGGGCTCTCGAGTTAGAGCAATTCCGCTGTTTTTTTCCGCCTTCTCACGTTCCGCTGCTTGATGTAGCGGTTTTCCTTGCACGCAAGACAGTGCCAGGGATAGTAGCCGAACAGAGGATAGATGATCTTTTCCAGCAAGCCTGTCCTTCGCAATCGATAAAGGTGGCTACCGCCGCACACGGAACAACGCACTTTGGAAGTGTGTTGAATTCTTTGAACTGATATCCCACTTGCCATCAGTTTTCCCCTTCAAATACCAATGAATCCTTGATTTCAAGAGACAATCGCGGTTCTCTTGAAGAAATTGTCTCTGTGGAAACCCGCGGCATACCCATCGCCGCTTTGCCGCCGCCAGGGGGAACTGCACGCATACCCAGAACTCCTCCGATTGAAAGGTCGCCATCAAACCGGCGTTGAATGGGCCTCTTTCCCTGCCGAATCGCCGCTCAGTTCGCGCGCCGCGGCAAAGATCTGAATCGAAAACTCCGTAGCAGTCCACCTATCCTATCGAGCTGAAAATGTGTTTGGACGAGCAGACTCGCCGAGAGAAAAAACTATGGTAACGAACGCTGTGTCAAGCCGTGACGGTGCTGCCAGCAGCTATGAATCTGGAGCGAATCAATCCCCATGTTGCGGCCCTTATTCCTTGAGACGAGCCAGCCCCAGTCTTGCCAAATCTGCGAGGGCCCTGGCGAGGGTTCCCGAAGCATTCAACGACTCCGGGCGATCCAGCCGTACGTCCAGTTGGACGGCAAAATTGCGGAAGAGATGATCCACGTCGTACAGGATTTCAACGTGATCGCAGAGAAAGCCGATGGGCTGAAGCAGAAGCGCCTTGACGCCCGAGGCGGCAACGGATTTCAGAGTTTCCTCGACGGTCGGGCCGAGCCACGGACCGCCGCTCACGCCCTGGCTCTGAAAGGCGAACCACCATTCGGGGATCTCAGGCACGCGGGCGGCCACCAGCGCCGCTGTGCGTTTGGCTTCCTCGGCATAGGGGTCGGCGGCGCCGCCGGGCCAGAATCGGGGCTGAGCATCACCGGCCACGGGAGACTGAATGGTTCTGCAGGGGACGCTGTGAGCGGTGAACAGCACCGGCACCGGTGCACCCACTTCCTCGCTGAGCCTGGTCCATGCCGGCCGGAGGCGCTCGGCGAAGGCTTCAATCAGGAGCGGATGCTGCGCCCAGCCCTCGGTAAAGTCGATGCGCAAGCCGCCCGCTTCCGCCTCAACGGCGCGGCGGTAGAGGCCCACGCTGGTGCGCGAGTTTTGCGGCGCGAGGCAGATCACCGCAGCTTCTTCCACGCCATCGGCGCGCATCTGGCGAACCACGTCGGGGATATAGGGACGCCAGTTGCGCATGCCCACGTAGACCCGGACGGGCTCATCGCCGGCGGCCAACTCGGCTTCGACCAGGCGGGCCTGTTCGAAGGTGATCTCGGTCAGCGGGCTGCGGCCGATGAGCGAGTAACGGTGTTGAATCTCCTCGATGACCGCCTGCGGGAGCGGCCGGCCGCTGACCACGTTGCGCAGGTACTCCGGAATCTGCTCGACGGTTTCAGGCGTGCCGTGGGCGAGCAGAAGGACGGCGCGCTTACCCATGCGCGGCCTCCAGCCGAAACTCCTTGACCATGCGAACCACGGCCTGCACGTTCTCGACCGGGGTGGTCGGGACGATGCCGTGGCCGAGGTTGAAAATGTGGCCGGGGCGACCGTTGGCGGCGCGCAGAATCTCCTTCACGCGGAATTCGAGGACCTCGATGGGAGCAAAAAGTGTGATGGGGTCGAGATTTCCCTGGACGGCGTGATTCTGGCCGACCGAACGCCAACCTTCATCGAGCGGTTGCCGCCAGTCGAGGCCGATGACATCGGCGCCGGTGGAAGCCATCTGGTTGAGCAGGCCCGCGGTCTCGACGCCGAAGTAGATGACCGGCACGCCCATCTGCTGCACGGTGCGGACCAGGCGTTTGGATGCCTCGAACGCGTAGTCGCGATAGTCGGCCAGGCCCAGCGAACCTACCCAACTGTCGAAGATCTGGATGACGTCTGCGCCGGCCTGAACCTGCAGACGGCAGTAGTCTTCAAGCACCTTGACGATTTTGTCCAGCAGAAGACGCCAGGAGGCCGTGTCGCGATACATCATCTGCTTGGTGTAGATGTAATTTTTGGAACCTCCGCCCTCGATCATGTAGCTGGCCAGGGTGTAGGGAGCGCCGCAAAAGCCGATGACGCCCAGGCGGTCCCGGAAGTGAGCGGCCACCTTTTCAATGGCGCGGGCCACATAGGCCAGTTCGCCGGCGCGATCGGTGCGCAGGGCGCGGACATCTTCGGCGGTGCGAATCGGGTGATGGACCACGGGCCCTTCGCCGGCCTGGAACTCGAAGGGCAGGCCCATGGGCTCAAGCGGCAGCAGCAGGTCGGCAAAGATGATGGCCGCGTCGACGCCGAGTTTTTCCGCGGCGGTGATGGTGACCTCGGCGGCAATCTCGGGCTGCTTGCAGATTTCCACCAGGGTGTGGTGCTTGCGGACGTCGCGGTATTCCTGCATGTAGCGGCCGGCCTGGCGCAGAAACCAGACCGGGGTGCGGTCCACGGGACGCCTCAAACAGGCGCGGACAAAGCGGCTGCCGTCAAGAATGGTTTCGGGGAGAATGGCGGCGGGGTTTTCGTTGGTTGGGTTCATACAGAGTCGATTTTAATTGAAGGAGCGCCACGCGGCTGTTGCGCGCCGCTTGTCGCCCGACGGTACGCCCGCGAAAAAATCCAGTCGAAGCAGTGGGAAAGAAACGGCGCTGCTTTGCGATGTGGGGAATAAAGCCGGGCACAGACAAAAAACGGCCCCCGCGATTTGCGGGGGCCAGGTTGCCTTGGTTCTCTCGTGTTTCGAGAGCTTGATTGGCGGCCGAACGGCGGGGTGGGCCGTCGGGCGGAGGGTGCCTCGGGGGAGGGGCTGCGGCTGTTAGGGCCGCTCCGCACCGGTCGAGGAAGCCGCGCCATGGGGGGACGCTTCTTCCTGGGCCGCCAAACTGTTTTCCATCAACCGGATGTGCACGGTGCTGGTTTTCACCGGCTTGTCGTCGGTATCGGCTTGGCCATGGGCGTTGCCGAGGGCGACTGCGTGCAAACGGTAGACGGGGATGTCATGGTCTACGACCAGGTAGCGCTTGACCGCCTCGGCCAGGCGCGCGGAGTTCTGGATACCGGTACTTCCGGCCGCGGGCGCATGCGCCTCGACCTCCAGGATGTAACCCTTGCGGCCATTCAGGTTAGCCGCCAGGTCGTCCAGTTGCTTGCGGGCCTCTTCTGACAGCACCGGCTGACCGTGGCGGAACGGAACTTCGACTTCATTCACCTGCTTGTACTGGTCAAGGCCGTTCACGGTGGTGTTCAACTGATCCACATGGCCGCTTGCGGCCTGCGCCGTGCCATTGGCCTGCTGGGCCTGGGTTCCGGCTGCGGTGGCTGTCTGGTTGGCCGAGTCGGCCGTGGACTGGGCCTGGCGAATGCCCGCCTGCGCCCTCGCGTCCACGTCCTGAATGTCTTTCGCGTTCTTGGCGTTCACTTCATCCAGCTCGTTGAGCTGGTCCTTGATGGGCTCCACTCGCTTGTCGACCCACTTCTTTCGCGCAAAGGGATTGACGCGGCCCCAGAACCCTTCCTTGGCATCCGTGTTCAACGGCGTGGCCGCTGAACCGCTCTGCTGGGTTTGGGTTGCTGCCGGCGCATTGGTCTGGCCGGTTTGAGGCTGCCCCTGTTGTGCGAGTGCGGGGATCGCGATTGCAGATGCCAGCACAATGAATGCGAACTGGCCAGGGAACAAGGTCCGGGAAGATACGGCGGTATTCATGGAGTGGATACCCTCAAGGTTTTTTCTCCGCCGATGGTGCGCGGGGGGTGAGCCATCTTGTCTGCTCGCCTATAGGGCTTGCAATGGCCGTGCCAAACCCGCTTGGCACCCGAGGAAAGCCGCTATTTTATTTGGATTGTTTTATTTGCGCGGAGACACTGGGGGAATCGAGGCCCCGGCCGGTCGATCGGGCGGCGTGCCGGGTATGTAATTCCTTCCGGGAAGGGCATTTTCTACTTGGTAGATCGGGAGGGTGGCGCTGCTTTGTCTCGGCGGGCGCTACTTTAGTTTCGGAGTGCCCTATTGATCCGGCAAGAAAAGAGGGACATTCCTTCCCACCCTTCCCCGCACAAAAAAAGGGAAAGAATGGTGCACCCGCACAGTATTCAATTGCCGGATCAATAAGGTGCCCTATTTTGTCTCGACGTGAATGACGCGAATCTCCGGGAAGGCGCCGTCCCAGTCCGGAGAGACTGCGTCAAAGATCAGGCGGAAATCCCGCTCGGCGCCCGGTTTGAGCGGAGCCGCGGAGACTGGTTCGACGTCGATATAAGGATCGCGCATGCGAATGAGCTTGAGCGGCTGCGTCTCGTTCTGCGCCACTTCGTGGGCAAACGTGCGAAACAGCACCTGCACGGTGATTGCGGTGACGGTTCTCCCGCCGGTATTGGAGATGCGCCCGTCCAGGTAGGTAACCTTGCCTCCGGCCAGGTTGCCGGATTCGCTCATGGCCAATTGGGTGATCGGCAAGCTGCCCGCATACGGATCCAGAGGCGCGGAGATCGGCGTCACTTTGGCCGTACCGCGGCCGTGTTCCATGGTCAGGACCGCAACCGCTGCAACCAGCAGCACCACCGCGGCCGCCACCACCAGTGGCAGCCAGTTGCGCTCTTGCTTCTCGGCGGAAGGGATCAGTTCGGGGCCAGTGTTCACGAGCGGAATTTTACACCCGTTACCGAAGGAATGCTCCGGCCTTTCTCGTTCTTGAGTATGTGTGCATGGATCCCGTTGCGGGGCCGATAAGCGAAACAGTGTAACGATCCATCTCGATTCTGCACCATTTGTTCAGCGGGTGGTTGTACCCCTGTTTGCACCTGTGGTTCTCCACCCATTGTTTGGCATCTTCGGCGCACGTTCCGGTGTCTAAAGAAGAGAGCACCCGGGAACCGCCCGCTTCCGTATTTCGTAACCCTTGCCGGATGGCACAGAAAGGCAGATTCGCGATGCAGCGCTCCCCAAAAACCGCATCCCGCCCGTTCGTGGCTCCCGCCACCGGAAGTGCATCCTCGCGCTCCATGGAAGACCGGGTCTACCAGGCGGTGACGGTGGCCTCCATCCTGATGGTGCTGGGAAGCCTGTGGCTCTTCTGAGCGCCGGTGCTGCCCTCAGCCGAAGCGGGCGCGCCTGACGCCTGTCTGGCGGAAGTCCTTGCCGGTCATTTCGACACGAATGCACATTTCAGCCAGGCGTGACCTCATGCGGTCGCCGATGCGGTCGCCCAGGGAGGGCTCGCGGGCTGCGCGCTCTGCATCGTTTTTGGCGCCGTTGCCGGCGGGCAGATCGGCGTAGTTCGTGGTGACGATCGTCGTTTGCTTGTCGTTGTAGCGGGTGTTGAGAATCAGGGCCACGGTGTCCCAGACCCACTCGTTGGGCTTTTGCGCGCCCAGATCGTCCAGCACCAGCACCTCGGCGGCAAAGACCGGCTTGAGCAGTTCGAGTTCGGTGGTTTGAACCTGCGGGTTGTAGCTGTTCTGGATGTTCTTGAGCAGCTCGCGATAGTCGCAGAAGATGCCTTTGCGGCCGCGTTCGCGCACCAGCCTCTGCAACACACCCACGGCCAGGTGGGTTTTACCCACGCCGATGGAGCCGGTGAAGAGCAGTCCCTTGCCTTTAGTGTCCACGGGGTAGGCCTCGACAAACTTGCGTTAGGCGTCCAGCGAGCAGTCCCGGTAGCGGTCGGGAATGTGAGTCGCGGCCAGGCGGCGTTCCTCGCGCTCCATCTCCTGGCACTCGCAAGCGCGAGAAACCCATTGCCCCTGAGCATTGACTACCCGAACCAGACCGACACCATCGCAGATCGCGCATTTATTCATCTCTTCAAGCGTAGCGCACCTGGCGGGTCGCCGTGCCTGTGCGGCCCGGAGCCTCTCTTGTGGAAAACGCTTCAGCAAGACCTCGGCTCCATTGCCTACAATCGGTGACGGGTTCCGTCGCGCTCAGGTTTGGCCTACAACATGTCGCCGGAAACCCATGGAGAATGAATCGTGAATCGAGTTCTTTCGCGTCAAGCCTTGTGCGCCGCCGTGACCCTGGCTGCGCTGCTGGTTCCGACCCTGCGCGCGGCACAGGAGCCCGGAACCCTGCCGGAGACCAAAGCGCCCGCCCCGGTGCAGGCCGCTCCCGCAGCTGCGCCGGCCGCGGCGCCTGAATCCGCGTGGGAGATTGAACACCAAAAGCAGTTGAAGATGGACTGGCCCTGGCTGGAGAAGTTCAAGGAGGCCAATTTGAAGCTGGGTCCACCCGCGGCGGGCGAAAACCGCGTGGTTTTCATGGGCGACTCGATTACCCAGGGCTGGAAGATCGAGGGGCCGGACGGATCGTTTCCCGGCAAACCCTACATCAACCGTGGCATCAGCGGACAAACCACGCCGCAGATGGTGTTGCGTTTTCGCCAGGACGTGATTGCGCTGCAGCCGAAAGTGGTGGTGATCCTGGCGGGGACCAACGACATTGCCGGCAACACGGGGGCGATGACGGTAGAACAGACCGAGGACAACCTGGCCTCGATGGCCGACCTGGCCACAGCCAACCACATTCGCGTGGTGCTGTGCTCGGTGCTGCCGGCCTTCGATTATCCGTGGCGGCCGGGCCTGACGCCGGCGCCCAAGATTCTGGCCATCAACGCGTGGATGAAGGCCTACGCGGCAGAGAAGGGCTACGTCTATGTGGACTACCACGCGGCGATGAAGGACCAGCGCGACGGGCTGCCGCCGAACCTGAGCAAGGACGGGGTGCACCCGCTGCCGGCCGGCTATGCGGTGATGACGCCGCTGGTGGAAGCGGGGATCGAGAAGGCGCTGGCGCAGTAGCCGGCTAACGGCCGCCAGCACCGCGATCGAGTTCGCGGCGCAAGAGACTCGCTTGGCTGCGTTCTCCTGATCCCTAACCCCTGACCCCTGGAATTGCCTTCAGCCGGGAATGCCTTTACAATAGGAGAATTGCAGGAAAGGTCTGTCTAGAGCGATGCCCAAGGAAAAGATTCATCCCAATTACGCCGCGGTGCGGGTTTTGTGTGCCTGCGGGAACAATTTTGAGACCCGTTCGACCCACAAGGGCGACATCCACGTGGAAATCTGCTCGGCATGCCACCCGTTCTTTACCGGCAAACAGCGCTTGGTAGACACAGCGGGCCGCGTGGAGCGCTTCCGCCGGAAGTATGCCAAGTCCGACAATGCACAGGCAGCGGCAGCCAAGTAACCGGCGCGCGGCAGACTGTCAGCAGGATTGGGCCTCCGCCTAGGCGGAGGCCTTGCTGTGTTCGAGCACGAACAGGAATGCTCCTGCGTAAGCCATACGTTTTGAAGGGGAGATGGGGTCACCGATGCCGCGCGCGAAACGCTCGATTCAGTCCGCAGTGAAGATCAATGGTTTCTCCCTGATCTGGAGCCTGCACCGGGAACAGCAATGGTTCACTGCCGATGGGTGGAAGGGAGTAGCCTTCCATGTCAAGGTTGCAGAGGGAGTGCGCCGGGAGCTTTTTCTGGAGTTTCCGCCGGTCATCACGAAGAATATCGACGCCATGAGGGATGCTCCTCCCCGGCTGCCCGTTTCGGCGGCAATGGTCGAGGCCGGAATTCGGGAAGCGATCGCGGCGGGATGGGACCCCGATTCGCGCGGCAAGCCGTGTTTCTACCAGGTGAGCGAAGCGGCGGACTGATTTGACGTTGGTCACTTTTGGCGTTTGGAGTGGATGAAGGTTCTCATGGCGGGCAAGGGCTTTACCGTGAAGAAGGACTGGGACAACCCCACAGAGCACGCGATGCCTGCGGAAGCGCGGGTGCCCGCCGAGGTGCGCCTGGGACCGGTCGTGGTGGCTCCCGCCACGGTGCTGGCTCCCATGGCCGGCGTCACGGACACGGTCTTTCGGCGGTTCATCCGTCATGCCAGCTTGTTTACGACTGATTCGGTTTCCGGCTCAGCTTCGGGCACGGGCGAGTCATCGGTTGACTCGGTGGTGACCAATGCGCAGTCGGGCTGCGGCCTGCTGATGACCGAGTTCACCTCAGCCGATGGTCTTGCCAGGATGCGGGAGACCAAGCGGCGGCGGTATTTGACGTTTTATGACGATGAGCACCCCATCGGGGCGCAACTGTTCGGAGCCAATGCCGAAACCCTGGCCGAAGCGGCACGGATTGTGGAGGAAACCGGCTTCGACCTCGTAGACCTGAATCTGGGCTGCCCCGCTAAGCGGGTTGTCGGCTCGAACGGCGGCTCGGGTCTGCTGCGCGACCTGCCGCGGATCGGCGAGATTTTTCGCGCGGTGCGCAAGGCGGTGACCATTCCGTTTACCGTCAAGTTCCGCATGGGCTGGAACGACAAGGACATTGTTTGCCTGGAGTTGGCGCGGATGGCTGAGGCCGAGGGGCTGAACGCCGTAGCGCTGCACGCCCGGACTCGCGAACAGGGATATAGCGGCCAGGCGCGCTGGGAGTGGATTGCCCAGGTGAAGCAGGCGGTGCGGATTCCGGTGATCGGCAATGGGGACATTCGCACGCCTGAGGATGCGGCGGCCATGGTGGCGCAGACCGGCTGCGACGGGGTGATGATTGGCCGCGCCGCGCCGGCCAATCCGTGGATTTTCCGCCAGATTGCGCAGTACACGGCGACCGGCGGCTACGAGCGGCCCACCGTGGAAGACCGCTACCGGATGATCCGGGCCTATTTTCAGATGCTGCTGGATGAAGCCGAAGCTACCAAAGACCTGCCCCGCGACGCGCGGATGGGCGACACATCCGGCAAGATGAAGCAGTTTGCCACGTGGTTTACGCACGGAGTGACGGGCGGAGCCAAGCTCAGGGCGGCTATCTACCAGTCGCGAACCGGCGCGGAGGTGCTGGCCCAGGTGGACGCTTTCTTCAGCGCCCAGATTGCGGCAGGCACGGACCTGGGCAGGGAGCCGGAAGACGACCGGGGAGCGGACTTTCCTGAGGACATGCTGGTCTGCGATTAGGGCTTGTCTCGAGGCACCAGTCCTTCGCAGGGCGTCCGGAAGCGCGTTTTTCCAAGCGGTCTGTTCAAGCCGGCTCCGGAAAAGCCCTATCCGGAAGCGAGACCTGCATTTCCCCATCCGCGGCGCGATTTGCGTGCCGTTTTGCGTAGAATTATCTTCTCCCGGCGCACAGTGTGAATTGAAGGCTCATGAGGCGACGATGGCGAACATAGAGCGTTTTCGATTCAAGTCTTAACAAAATCTTGGGGGTGCCCCATCCATTCGCGCACTTTGCGAATGGGTGGGAGAGCATAGACGATCGCTTCGGTTGTGAACAGTAGAGCCGAAAACG
>JBEKTB010000153.1:0-8477 GCA_049516495.1 Occallatibacter sp. | reverse complement strand
TTTTTCTCTGCTGCTAAGTCATCCTGCCGTATATCGCGCATGGAGTGTCTCGGGCGGCTCGAGATCTCCGATCGAAGCTGTTCTTGAGAGGCTGAATCGGCCGGTGCCGCAGGGAGAGTCCGTCAAAGAATCTCAGCAGGTGGGCGACTCTGCTTCGGGGGACGCCGGAAAGACGGGAACACAGCAGGCGGCAACTCCGGAGGCTCAATCGGCAACTGCGACCGCTCAAGCGGCAACCCCAGAGGCTCAGAGGGTGTTCACCCCGGCACAGAACGGAATCGATGCTGCCGAGCGTCACAGAGTCATCGCGGCGGTGGTGAGGAACCTGGAGGCGCATTACCCGTCGCCGCAGCAGTCTGGGCAGGGGTCGACGGCGATCCTGCGAAACGAGCAGCGCGGCGCGTACGACGGGCCAGTTGACGGAACCGTCCTGGCTCGGCGGCTGACTGCGGATTTGCAGCGATCCACCCAGGATCCGCATATCGCGGTCGTGTATAGCGACGTTCCGCTTCCAACCCAGAAGGAACCGTCGGTCGCGGCCTTGAACGAGTACCGGGCGGAGATGAAGCAGCTCAACTGCACCTTTGAGAAGATCGAAGTGCTGCCGCACAATGTCGGCTACTTCAAACTGAATTCGTTTCCTGATCCCGCGATTTGCGGCGCGAGTGCAGACGCGGCGATGGACCGCCTGAATGGGACGAACGCCATCATCTTCGACCTTCGGGAGAATCGCGGCGGCTTTCCCGAGATGGTGGGACAGATCGGCGCGTGGCTCTTTGAGACGCCGGTTGCCTGGTATAACCCGCGAGCCCAATCGGTTTCGGAGACCCGGACGCATTCGCCTGTGCACGGCAGCAGGTTTGGCCGCGAACCGGTCTATGTCCTGACTTCCTCAGAGACCGCCTCCGGCGCCGAGCAATTTGCTTACAACCTGAAGATGCTGAAGCGCGCAACCCTCGTTGGAGAGAGGACGCGCGGAGAAACTCATTCCGGGTCGTTCTACCGCATCGACGATCATTTCGGGATTGGCTTGCCAGACAAGTCGATCGCGAATCCTTACGGCAAACCGGACTGGGAGGGAACGGGCGTTAACCCCGATGTGAGGGTGAAAGCATCCGATGCTCTCGAGGTGGCGGAGAAATCGGCGTGCTCCGGGGCTCAAAGGAAATAGCCCGGCTTCGATCTCCGCGAGATGAGAGTGAACTGGCCCCGGCAACCGGGTCGATTTGCGGGTTCTCAGAACCAGCGGCCGAGGGTGACGAAGGCTTTGCGGTGACCGGCGTCGCCGGCTGAAACGCCGACGGTGAAGAGGCCGATGGGCGTATTGGCGACCAGGCCGGTGGTGCCGTCCTGGCGAAGTATGGCGCGATTCTCCGGCGACCAGATCTCGCCGGCCTCGTAGCCGAAGACGCAGTAGAGCCCCTGCCCCAGACCGGTGGGGAGTGCCGCCAGGCGGCGCATGTAGCCGGTGCGGGCGAGGTATGTGTCGGTGCCGCGATACTCGTCAAACGAGGAGGCGGAGAGACGCATGGGGCCGCCGAGGGTGAAGCGGTAGGGCTGGGCGACGTTGGCGCGCAGGTAGGAGTTGATCTCGCCGCTGATACCGAGGATGTTGGCCGCTCCCCAGGGCACGCTGCGGCTGAAGGAGAGATTGACCAGCGGTGCATTTTCGCTTCCCACCGCGTGGTAGAGAGCGCCGGCCGAGGCCGAAAGACGGAAGCCGTTAGGGGAAATGGCGCCGGAAGAAGCGCGATCGATGGTGACATGCAACAGGCCGGTTTGCGCGGTCCCGGAGAGATAAGGCCCGCCGCCGGTCCCGGTTGTCAGGCTCCATCTGGTGTCCTCGGCGCGCCACTCGGCGGAAACCTGCAGTTCATTCGAAAAGGTGCGGCCGGCTTCGATGCCGGCGTCGAGATTCTGCTGGAAGCGTTCGGCGACGCGCTTCTGGTTGTCCCAGAGATAAACCGGCTCACGGAGGACGCTGAGACGCGGCTCGACGAAGTACCCGCCGGGGGCGAGCAGGCGGTAGTATTCGGTGGAGAGGTCGGTCATGTAGCCCAGGCGGCCGGTGGCGCGCAGTTCGGAGCCAAAGCCGCCGAGGTTCTGATCGATGAGGCGGAGGGTCATCTCGGCGCGGCTGATGTTGGACGTCGCGGAAGCCAGTTCGGGGCTGACCAGCAAATAAGGCGGCCCGATGCGATCCGGACTGAGGCGGACCAGGATGCCGGTGTCGGAGGTGACCGCCGCGGGAACCACCGCGGAAGCTGGCAAGGACGCGGGCGAGAAGGTCTCGTAGGTAGCCTTGATGCCGCCGTTGGACTGGACGCCCTTGAGGGCCGCGAGGGTGGTTTGGGGCGCAATGGGCTGGCCATCGAGGGGTTTCATGTCGTGGAGAACCTCGCGAACGGCTCCCGGCTCGGGCCCCGGCTTGGGACCTTCAACCCTGACCTGGCGGAGCGGGCCGGGCTGTGGGAGGCGGCGGCTGTTGCGCGCGGCCAGGTAGGAGTTCCAGTCATCCTGGTTGAGAGCATAGGGCAGCAGAACGGCGCTGTTCTGCTCGGCGGCCTTGTACCCGGCGTCGATCAACTGGGCGGCGTGTGCGTAATCGGCTGCGGAGAAGTTGCCGACCGGGACATCGACGACGACATCGGCGAGGCGCTCGGCCTGCGTGACATTGCGCTGAATGCCGGCATCGAAAGCCCGGTTGAGGACGCCGACGATGGAACTGGTGTCCGTGTCGGCCAGGGGCGGGTCCTCAAGGTGGATGGCGATGATGGTGTCGGCATGGAGGTCGCGCTTGAGGACGTCGGTGGGCAGGTTGTCGAGAATGCCGCCGTCGACCAGGTAGTGACCGTTGCGATCCTGCACGGGAGAAAAGACGCCGGGAATGGAGATGGAGGCGCGAACGGCCTCGGGCAAGGGGCCGGTGGCAAAGGTGATGGACTTGAGGGTGTTCAGGTCAGTGGCGACGCAGCGGAAGGGAATGGGGAGCCGGTCATAGTCCAGTTCCTGGCGATTTCCCTCGGGCATGTTGGTGGCCAGAAATTCGTTGACGCCGCGGTCGGTAAGCAGCCCGTTGCGCAGGGCAATGCGCTGGCGCAGGCCGACGGTGAGGGCCTGGGGAAGCTCGCGGCGGTCCTGGCGGCGGCGGAAGCTGGCGTCGGCATAGGGGCTTTGCAGGGCGAAGACGCGGGTGAAGGCGTCGCTGACGGCGAGGTCGCGCATCTGGGCGGGGGTGCGGCCGGTGGCGTAGAGGGCCGCGACGAGGGAGCCCATGCTGGTGCCGGAGATGCGGTCGACGGGGACGTGATGCTCCTCAAACCATTGCAGGACGCCGATGTGCGCCAGTCCCAGGGCGCCGCCGCCTTCGAGCGCAACGCCGATGACCGGGCGGCCCGTCGGTTGGGCGGGGGGCAGTGCGGAGAGGGCGGATTGAGGTTCCTGCGCGGCGGCGGCGACCAGCAAAGACGCGGCGGCAAGCAGAATTGCAACGGATTTCCAATGCACGTGTAGACCCCCTGGGTGATGGCTAGTCTTCACGTTAACCGTTTCCAAGGGGAGATGCAGTGACGGGGGCGAGAGGCGCGGCAGTGGCGGAGCGAACGGAGACGGGCAACCCGGGATCCCGGAGTTGCGGCGTTTTCGGCTTCATTGTTTACGGTAGCGATGGATCCTTATTGTCTCCCACCCTTGAATCAAAAGGCGATTCAAGGATGGGGCACCCAGAGTTCTCCTGACACTCCGACCGAAAAACGCCCTAACGCAAAAAGGCCCTTCCCGGTGGGAAGGGCCTTTTTGTGGGTGTTTCGCGGCGCGCCGCAGGGGGCGGGCTGTTCTTGTCCTACTTTGGCGGGGCCGGCGTGAACCCTTCGCGCTTGCGGCCAGGTTCCGGTTTCGGTTTGGGTTTCGGCGCTTTCTTGACTTCTTTCTTGCCTTTGTCTTTGCTTCCCATGGGTCCAAGTGTGCCACAAGAGGGCGGGTGGGGGAAAGCGAAAAGGCCGAATGGGGTCGGCGAAGCCCCCCTGGAAGGAACTGGGATGCGGCTGTGGGGCTTCTGCCGGCAGCCGGAAGGCGATGGTATATTGCTCGTGTTCCGGCATCGGTTTCTGGTCGGTAGAGGACGGGCGATGGCAGCTTCTTCGGGTTCCAATGGGCAACGTACCGCTCTTCGCGTTGTGATGGCCATGGTGGGCATGATCGCTGTTCCCGCGGCGCTGACGCTGCACACGGTGCGGGCGCCGGCGGATATTCACTCGCCCGCAGTGAACCTGTCGCCATATGGCTACACGGTCAGCCTGCTGCTGTTTATCGTTCCCATCCTGGCGATCGGGTTCTGGCTGGCGCCGCGGGAGGGCGTCAGGATCTCGAAGAAGGCCTTCGTGCGTACCATTGCAATCCTGTTTCCGGTGGGCGCGGGCCTGGATTTCTTCTTTGCGCGATCGTTCTTCACCTTCCCCAATCCGGCGGCGACTTTGCGCATTACCGCGCCGGCACTGGGCGGCGGCGTTCCGGTCGAAGAGTATGTCTTCTACTTCACCGGATTCGTCGCGGTTCTGCTGATCTATATCTGGCTGGATGAATATTGGCTGGCAGCTTACAGCGTTCCGGCGGATGCGCGGGAAAGAGCCGAATTCGACCGGCTGCTGCGATTTCACCCGCAGTCTCTGGTGTGGGCTGTGGTGCTGATCGCGGCTGCCATCCTTTACCGGTGGACGCAGGTGAGTGAGCCGGGATTTCCGGGCTATTTCACGTTTCTTGTGATTGGAGCGCTGGGGCCTTCGGCGGCGCTGCTTCCTGCGGCCATGCCGGTGATCAACTGGCGGGCGTTCAGTTTGACTCTCTTCATCATCCTGCTGACCAGTCTGCTGTGGGAAGCGACGCTGGGCGTGCCTTACGGATGGTGGGGTTTTCAGGACACCGAAATGATCGGGGTGCGCATCACGGCCTGGAGCCGGCTGCCGGTGGAAGAGGTGTGCGTGTGGATCGCGGTGACCTATGCAACGGTGATTGTGTACGAGATTCTGCGGAGGTGGCAAGCGTCGGGGAAAGCGCTGATGCGGGCGCTCGTGGGGTGAGGCGCCACCTGGGGTGGGGCAGACGCCTTCGGCTCCCTGAATGGGATTCCGGGCCGAAAAATCCGTAAGCCGACCGCTCTCAGTGCTCCAGATGGACGAAATCCCTGGGTTGCATGAGATGCGCAAGGTAGCGGGACTTCATTTGCCGGCTGGCCATGACTTGCTTGACCGGGGGAAGCTTGAGAATCACTCCCAGAATTGCGGCCATGGCGCGGTGATTCCATTGCGCGCGATTGTCGAAGATGAGGTTCTGGAGCTGGCCGCGCTCGATGGCCATCAGGACCGCGCGGTGGGCCGTGGTGACGGGGGTGATCAGGCGCTCCTTGCGGGCACGGAGCTTGATGGAAGCGTGGGAACAGGCCCGCACGCAAACTCCACAGCCCAGGCATAGGTCCTCGATGAGGCGTGCCTTCTTGCGCTTGGGCTTATGCGGGTCGCCGGCCGCGACCAGCGCCATGGCCTCTACCGGGCAGGCCGTTACGCATTTGCCGCAGCCGTTGCACGACTCCGCCGTAACTTCCGGCAGAAAGTTGGTGGTGGCGATGGGGTTCAGAAAGGCGAAGCGCTTGGCGGCCAGCATGGCCTCGCAGCAGCAGCCGCAGCAATTGCAGATGAAGGCCACCTTGCTTTGCACGTTCTCGCCGAATTGAACCAGGTTGTGCTCACGGGCCTGGTCCAGCAGATCCATACCTTCCTTCACGTCGACCTGGCGCGCGATGCCGTGCTTGATGAGCGACTGGGCAGTGCCGCTGAAGGTCATGCAAATGTCCATGGGGGCATCGCAGGCCTTCCCCAGGTGCTGCATCTTGTGACGGCAGTAGCAGGCGCCCACACCCATGTGCTCGGCCGTGTGGATCACTTCGCTGGCTCGTTCGTAGTCCATCACCGTGAGGGTGTTGTCGCCGGCAAGGGCCTTTTCGTTGACAAACGTACGCCCTAGCTGGGTTTCGCCGCCGGCGAAGAGGTTTCTCACGAAATCCTCTTCCACGTTCAGGTATTGGTAGTAGAGCTCCGCCAGCAGCTTCTGGTCGTATCCGTTGCCCAGGCGCATCATCGAGAACTCGAAGAACCCGGCCATGGGCGGAGGCAGGACAAAGATCTGCTCGCCGTGCATTTCCATATCCAGGAGCATCCCCTTGGAGGCTAGGCCCTCGAGTATGTTGCGCGATTCGGCAGCCGGCTTTTTCCATACCCTGGCCGCTGCAGCAACGTTGAAAGGCTTGATGGGAAGCAGAGCCACCAAGGCCGCTTCGTCCCTGGTAAACAGCACCTCCAATATCCGGAACAGAAGCTCGGAAGGAGGCGCGCCCTGCGGGAAAAGGTTGAGCCGATCCGACAGGGTTGTGTAGCTGTTCTTCAGGGTTACATGGGACATTGCGGCCTCTTGCCTTGCGGGATTATGACGGCCATTATATGCGCCGGTGAACGGGGCCGTCGCCGCGTGTCGCGAGGCGGGAGGATTCGCCCCTCGAGGATTTCTTTTCGGTCAGATGACGACAAACCGGAAACGCTCAGGCTCGGCCCGCTCCCGCCCCCAGTCTGTGTCGGCGTTTGCATTTTGGGGGCCGTTTGGTTATGATTCAAAGATGTGTCCAAGGGAAATCCCTGGACTGTCATAAGCACCACGGTTTCTGGACTCTATCTGCCTCAGGTGCGGCAACTTCAAACGTTGCCCCTCCGGCAAGGAGTTCTCTGCAAAGCGGGGCTTGCAGAAGCGGTGGGAGACGAGGGGAAGAATGGCAAAAGTCAGCAAAAATATGACCAAGGCGCGCGCGGCTGTGATCAAGCCGTCGTATGCGCTCTCCGAGGCGGTTGGCCTGTTGAAGCAGGTGAAATACGCCAAGTTCGACGAGACCGTCGATTTGACCATGCGCCTGGGTGTAGACACGCGCCACGCCGACCAGATGGTGCGCGGAACCGTGGTTCTGCCGCACGGGCTGGGCAAGACCAAGATTGTGGCTGTCATCGCCTCCGGCGACCGTCAGAAGGAAGCGACCGAAGCGGGCGCGGACTTTGTGGGCGGCGAGGAGATGGTGGAGAAGATTCAGAAGGAAGGCTGGACCGCCTTCGACGCCCTGATCGCCACGCCGGACATGATGAAAGTCGTTGGCCGGCTGGGCAAGGTGCTGGGCCCCAAGGGCCTGATGCCGAATCCGAAGACCGGAACCGTGACCCAGGACGTGGGCGCGGCGGTGAAAGAGATCAAGGCCGGCAAGGTGGAGTTCCGCGCCGACAAGACCAGCCTGGTGCATGTGCCGGTGGGCAAGCTGAGTTTCGATCCGCAGAAGCTGATCGACAACGCGACGACAGTGATCGGCGCGATTGTGCGCAGCAAGCCTTCGGCGGCCAAGGGCAAGTACATCAAGAGCGTGACGTTGAGCTCGACGATGGGCCCTGGGGTTCCGCTGGATTCGGCAGTAGCCGACGCGGCCGGCAAGCACTAAAAGCAGGGGTCAGGGGTCAGGGGTCAGGGGTCAGCAATGCCCTTGCTTCTCTCTCGCCCCGGTCTGAACTGTCAAACAGAAGTTTGGAACACAGCGCCCGGTGAGGGTGCGGAGCAGGGGAACTGAGGGCAGGAAAAGCGAATCGGCGGGTTTCAATGTACTGACCCCTGTTCCCTGATCCCTGACCCCTGTCGTAGCGGAGCGAAGACAATGGCGATTTCGAAAGCGAAGAAGACGGAGAAGGTCCAGTTGCTGGCCAAGGAACTGGAGACCTCGACGACGGCGATTATCGGCACGTTTGCCAAGCTGACCGTGGCCAAGGATTTTCAACTGCGCAAGGTGATCCGCGAGGCGGGCGGCCAATATCGCGTGGTGAAGAACAAGCTGGCCGCGGTATCCGGCCAGGGCACGCAGGTGGAAGGCGCGCTGAAGGGCCTGAAGGGCGTGAACTCGGTGGCGTTTACCTCGGGCGACCCGGTGGCGCTGGCCAAGGCGTTCGCCAAGTGGGCGGGTGAGAATGCGGAGTTCCAGTTCAAGCTGGGCATCGTAGACGGCAAGCTGCTGAACGTGGAAGAAGTGAAGGCGCTGGCAACCATGCCGGGCAAGGAAGAGCTGTTTGCAAAGCTCCTTTTCCTGATCAATGCGCCGGCGCAGCGTTTGGCGACCGTGCTCAATGCCACGGGCCGCGACATGGCGGTGGTTCTGGGCCAGGGCGTGGAAAAAGAAAAGTTTGCCGCGGAAACTGCTGCGGCCTAAAGGCAGCAAGCTGCCAGTCGTCAGTAGTCAGTTGTCGGTACTGAAAAACTGATCACTGATCACTGACAACTGACAACTGCTTTCAAGAGATTTGGCTGTAGAAGCAGGCGGGAAGGGCGCGGGTCTGGCGCATCGGAAACTTTCAGCTTGGGTTTAGGGCCGGGAACATCAATTCAAACGAGTCTGATTGGAGAATAAAAAT
>JBEKTB010000152.1:0-8489 GCA_049516495.1 Occallatibacter sp. | reverse complement strand
GCCCTCAACATCATGCACCTCGCCACGCCCCAGTCGGCCATCCTCTCCGCGGTCATCTTCAACGCCATCATCATCGTGGCGCTGATTCCGCTGGCGCTCAAAGGCGTCAAATACGAGCCCAAGGCGGCCGATATCCTGCTGCGCAACAACCTGCTGGTGTATGGCGTAGGCGGCATCATCATCCCCTTCATCGGAATCAAGGCCATCGACATGTTTCTGGTATTCACGCACCTGGCGTAAACGAGGGCATCGAGCCCCGCAAGGAGATTCACAGTGCATTCCGTGTGGAAGACATCCATTCGCTTCACCCTCATCACCACGGTCCTGCTGGGCCTGGGCTATCCGCTGCTGGTCACCGGCATTGCAGGCTTGGTTTTCCCTCACAAGGCTGCAGGCAGCCTGATCCTCAAGGACGGCAACGTCATCGGCTCTTCACTGCTGGCCCAGAGCTTCACCTCCGACCGCTACTTCCATCCCCGCCCCTCGGCCGCGGGCAACGGATATGACGCCACGGCTTCCGGCGGGTCGAATCTGGCCCAGTCCAGCAAGACCCTTGTCGATCGCATCCAGGGCTCCATCGACAAGCTGGCCGCCGAAAATCCAGGCAAGCCTGTTCCCATCGACATGGTCACCACCTCTGGTTCGGGCCTCGATCCCGACATCACCCCGGACGCCGCAACCTTCCAGGCGCCCCGCGTCGCCAAGGCCCGCAACCTGAGCGAAGCCCAGGTCCAGAAGCTCATCGAGCAGCACATCACCCCGCGCCAATTGGGCCTGCTGGGCGAGCCGCGAGTCAACGTCCTCGAACTCAACCTTGATCTGGACAAACTCGGCAAATAAAAGCAAGGCTTGCACCAAAACAAGAGCGGGAGGGCTTGGGCTCTCCCGCTCTTTTTGCCGAGCTTCTAAGCCTCAATTGTCTTGCTCTGCGCGTCTTGCCCGCTCCGAGCGTTTATGATTTCCAGCATGTCGAATCTAGTTCGCTGGGGCGTACTCAGCACCGCCAACATTGGTCTCAAGAAAGTCCTGCCCGGCATGCAGCGGGGCCAGCACACCACCATCGCCGCCATCGCATCCCGCGATCTCGCCAAAGCTCAGCAGGCGGCAACCCGCCTCGGCATTCCCACGGCGTACGGCTCCTATGAAGAGCTACTGGCCGACCCCAATATCGACGCCATCTACAACCCCCTTCCCAACCAGCTTCACGTTCCCTGGACCATCAAGGCGGCCGAGGCCGGCAAGCACGTTCTTTGCGAGAAGCCGCTCAGTCTGACTGTTGCGGAGGCAGAGACTTTGCTCGCCGTTCGCGTCCGCACCGGCGTCAAGATCGGCGAAGCCTTCATGGTCAACTGCCATCCCCAATGGCTTCGCGTCCGCGAACTGCTCGGCGAGGGCCGCATTGGCGAGCTGCGCTCGATCATGGGCATCTTCAGCTACTTCAACAACGACCCCAAGAACATCCGCAACCAGGTGGATTGCGGCGGCGGCGCGCTGATGGACATCGGCTGCTACCTCATCCACGCCTCGCGCTACGCCTTCCGGCAGGAACCCACCCGCGTTGTCGGCCTTATCAACCACGATCCCGAGACGCACATCGACCGCCTCACCTCAGCGATTCTCGACTTCCCCGGCGGCCAATCCATCTTCACGTGCAGCACGCAGTTGGTTCCCAGCCAGCGCATCCAGTTCTTCGGCACGCGCGGCCGGATCGAAATCGAGATCCCGTTCAACGCGCCGCCCGACAGGCCCACGCGCCTGTTTATCGACTCGACCGGCGACCTCTCCGGCGCAGGCATCACAACCGAGACCTTCCCCGTCTGCGATCAGTACACGCAGCAGGGCGATGCCTTCTCGCGAGCGATTCTTGAAGGCGGCGAAGTTCCCGTCCCTGTCGAAGACGCCATCAAAAACATGGCGGTGATTGAGGCCGTCTTCAAGTCTGCAGAATCAGGCCAATGGGAGGCGCCGGGACGATGAAGGGGTTGAATTGCGACACCGCGACTCCAGCGCGTGTGCCGAATCTATGGTTAAACCGTTTATTATATGATATTTACAGTGAAATAATAAACTTTAGTTTTATCGGAAGGTTACCACCAGGAGGGGGGGTGGGGGTACGGTGCAGACTGGGCACATCCCTGACAACTCGCGCCGTGCAGAGTTCAGAAACATGCCGTTCCCCCTCCATGGTTCATTGTGCATCGGGCGACCTTTAATTTCTGCAAACGCTCTGCGAACCTATGCACGAGCGTCAGTCCTCAGCCCACCGGCTCCAGATGCGCGGTAAAGTGGCGCAGAAAGGGAGCTTCGTACGTCAGCCGCAGCCCTTTGATCCGGGCGCGGCGCTCCCATACACGCAGGATGATCTCGACCACGTAGTCGATGTGGCTCTGCGTGTACACGCGGCGCGGAATGGCCAGCCTCACCAGTTCCATGCGAGCTGCCGAAGCAAACATCAGGCTGCCGATTTCGACGGAGCGTATGCCTCCCTCGAGATACAACTCCGCGGCCAGCGCAACGCCAGGAAACTGCTCGGCAGGAATGTGCGGCAGAAACGCCTTGGCGTCGATGTAGATGGCGTGACCGCCGGGCGGCTGCACAATGGGCACGCCGTGTTCGGCAATGTTGTTGCCCAGGTAGGCGGTCGATGCAATCCGATAGCGCAGGTAGTCCTCCTGCAACGCCTCCTGCAAGCCCACCGCAATCGCCTCCAGGTCGCGCCCGGCGAGGCCGCCATAAGTCGGATAGCCCTCGGTCAGAATCAGCAGATCCTTCTCCTGGCGGGCGAGAATGTCGTCGTTGGTGCACAGAAAGCCGCCGATGTTGGCCATGCCGTCTTTTTTGGCCGACATGGTGCAGCCGTCACCCAGCGAGAACATCTCCTGCGCAATCTGCTTCGGCGTTTTGTCGGCATAGCCCGGCTCCCGCAGCTTGATGAAATACGCGTTCTCGGCAAAGCGGCAGGCATCGAAGTAGAGCGGGATCCCGTGCTTGTGGCACACAGCGGAGACAGCCCTGGCATTTTCCATCGACACCGGCTGCCCGCCGCCGGAATTGTTGGTCACCGTGAGCATGACCAGCGGCACGCGCTCGCGCCCCACCCGTACAATCAGCTCTTCCAGCGCCGCGACATCCATGTTGCCCTTGAACGGCAGCAGGGTCTCGGGCTGTCCACCTTCGGGAAGGAGCAGATCGACCGCCTCCGCCCCAACCGACTCGACGTTGGCGCGGGTAGTGTCGAAATGCGTGTTGTTCGGCACCATGTCGCCCTTCTTGCACATCACGTGGAAGAGGATGCGCTCCGCCGCCCGCCCCTGGTGGGTGGGGATCACGTGGGTATAGCCGAAGATATCCTGAACAGACGCCTTGAAGCGGTCGAAGCTTCTGCTGCCGGCGTAGCTCTCATCGCCCTCCATCACAGCAGCCCATTGGTGCGTAGACATTGCGCCGGTGCCGGAATCCGTCAACAGGTCGATCAAAACGTCGTCAGCCGGAAGCAGGAAAAGATTGTAGTGCGCGGCGCGCAGCAGGTCCTCGCGCTGCGCTCGGGTGGTCCAGCGGATGGGTTCAACGCTCTTGATGCGGAAGGGCTCGATGATGGTCTTGGTTGGCACGCGAAAAGACTCCTGTGGGGTTGGCGTCGGGCGCATTTGCTGTCCGAAGCGCCGTTTGCACCCCAGGAAACAAGGCTGCCCCGATGGCCAAGCCCTGCCAATCGTACGGCTTGAGGAGCCGGCCGCGCAACCCGCCCCAGCCGGAGGATACCCACACCATGCTGGGCGATTAAAACTCGAAAGAACACCCGGGAATTGAAGCCGGATTTCCCCAAGCGGTTCTTTTGCCGGCTTTGCACAGAGCAGGCAGTGTGCAGTGCATCACATGACCCGGCGAACCCCGCGGGGTACACTTTCGTCTGCTGTTTGACCGGAGAGTTCGATGATCACGTCCCTTATACCTATTGAGGAAATTGCAAAAAAGCTTTCCCTTTCGCCTTCTCACTATGAATCCATTGGCACTTACGGCGCCAAGCTCAAGCTGGAACTGCTGGACGATGCGGCCTTTCCCGTGCGCGGAAAACTCATCCTGGTCACTGCCACCACCCCGACCGCCCATGGCGAAGGAAAAACGGTGGTCGCCATCGGCCTGGGCCAGGCCCTGCAGCGCATCGGGCGAAAGGCCATTGTGACCTCGCGCGAGCCCTCGCTGGGCCCGGTCTTCGGACTGAAGGGCGGAGCGGCGGGCGGCGGACTCTCCCAGGTGGAACCGAGCCAGAAGATCAACCTCCATTTCCATGGCGACTTCCACGCCATCACCGCGGCGCACAACCTGCTGGCCGCCATGGTGGATTCGCACATTTTCCATGGCAACGAACTGGATCTCGATCCGGACCAGGTGACGTGGCCGCGCGCACTCGACGTGAACGACCGCGCCCTGCGCCGCGTTACCGTGGCCGTCAGCCCAAACGACAAAGAAGCGCGCGAAGGCGCAAATCGCGAGACCGGCTTTGTGATCACCGCCGCGTCGGAGATCATGGCCATTCTGGGTCTTGCTTCGAGCCGCGCCGATCTGCGCCACCGTCTGGATGCGATTGTTGTGGGCGTCTCGCGCTCAGGCCGGCCAGTCACAGCGGCAGAGCTGGGAGCAACCGGCGCCATGATGGCCCTGCTGAACGACGCCCTGCTGCCCAACCTTGTCCAGACGACCGAGGGCACGCCCGCCCTGGTGCATACCGGCCCCTTCGCCAACATCGCCCACGGCACCAGTTCTGTGCTCTCGCAGCAGATGGCGCTGCGCCTGGCCGACTACGTGGTCAACGAAGCCGGCTTTGCCGCCGACCTGGGAGCCGAAAAGTATTTCGACATCGTAATGCGCAGTTCGGGCATTGAGCCGGCTGTGGCCGTGCTGGTCACCACCGTGCAAAGCCTGCGCGGCCAGGGCGAGGGCTCGCTCGAGGCCGGTTTTCCCAACCTCGACCATCACGTCGGAACCCTGCGCCGCTACGGCGTTCCCGTCGTCGTGGCCATCAATCGATTCCCTTCCGACACGCAGGCCGATCTGGAAGCCATTTCCGCGGAATGTCGCAGCCTGTCGGTTCCCTGCTCGTTTGTCGAGGCTTTTGCCAAGGGCGGTCTGGGCGCGGTGGGCCTGGCGGAAAAGGTATCGTGCATTGTTGAAGAGAACCACTTGCCCGGCGTCCAGCCCATTTATTCGCTCGAAGAGACAGCCGAAGAAAAGATCAACAAAATCGCGACCCTGGTTTACGGCGCCAGCGGCGTCGAGTTGAGCGAACTGGCGCAGAAGAAACTCGCCCTCTTTGCGGAGTGGGGCTTCGCCGGCCTGCCTGTCTGCATCGCCAAGACGCAGTACTCGCTTACAGACGACCCGCATCGCATGGGCGCGCCGACGGGATGGACGCTCAAAGTGAGGGACGTTCAGCTCTCGGCAGGCGCTGGATTTCTGGTAGCTGTAGCCGGCAACATGATGCTGATGCCGGGCTTGCCCAAAGCGTCGCGGGCTCTGGCCATCGACGTGGACGCCGACGGCAACATCACCGGCGTGTGAAAGAACAGTGGACAGTGGACAGTCCAAAGCGCAAAGGCCAACCACTGTTCACTGCCCACTGTTCCCTGTTCCCTGCTCACTGCTTCTTCAACACCGCCGTGCCCTTTTCATCGCTCAGGATAGCTCCCTCCAACGACCGGAAAGCTGCGGCCTTGCTGGCAGGGATTTCGACCTGGCGCACCACATAATCGCGCTCATAGTGAAGCAGGTTGGCCTTGGCCGTGACGGTCGAGCGGTAGCTGGCGAATTCCACGTCGATGTCGACCGGGTCCGGGGTCTCATCGACCACGTAGCCGGCAGGCAGCGTGATGTCGAAGCTGTCGTGCCAGCGGCCGGTGGCGCTGAGATCGATGGGGAACGTGCGCGGCTTGTCGTTAAAAGGCCTCACATAGGAGCCGACTACGCGGGGACGCACCAGCAGGAGCGAGCCGGCCTGATGGGAGTATTGGTGCGCCGTCACCTTGTAGTGGAATTCGAGAGGCTTGTCGAGGGCGTCCGGTTGGATGAATCTGAATTCGTCAAGAGTGACGCCGGGAAGAGTCTCGGCAACGGAACGCTCCCAGGCCTCGCGGCGCTCTTTCTCATCGGTGTATTTGAGGAAGCTGCGCAGATCGGCGCCTTTGGGGCCAATGGATGAGCTGTCCACCGAACCGGTCAGGGTGCCGTCGGGCGCGAGAGTGAAGACGCCTTTGCGTTCTGAGCCATTGGCATCCGGGGCAAGCACCGGGAGGGCAACAATCTGGCTGGAAGCCCCGGCTGCAAGGATGCCGTAGCCGCCTTGCAGTTCGGAAGGCAGGTTGCCCACCGGCGTGCGCTCATCGGTAGGATCGAAGATCAGGTACCGCTTGCCGTCCTTGGCCTTGACCACGGCCAGAAGCCGCGGGTCCTGGACGTCCGGCGGAATCTCGATGGCGGTAATCATGTGATCGCCAAGAATCGATGGGTTCTCTGGAGCGACCACCCCGCGGCGATGGTCCACGGGCATGTAATACGCGTGGATGCCGGCCACTTGCAACATGGAGATCAGCAGGGTGGTTTTGTCTTTGCAGTCGCCATAGCGATTCTGGAAGATGTCGGCGGCGTGGTTGGCCTGCAAACCGCCGATGCCGCGCATCACGATGAAATAACGAACGTCCCGCTGAATGGAACTGGTAATGCGGCTCAGGCGAGTGTAGAAATCGGGCGCGCCGGCAATCAGTTCATTCACCTTGGCGGTGATCGCCGGAGAGGGATCAGGACGGTTCGCCTCAAGTGTGGTCACCCATTGGCCGATGGCACGCCACTGGCTGTCCTTGCCTTCCACGGCTGCGTCGCCCCACTGCACCGACATGCGACCGGACAGGGCTAACCATTCCGGAGCCGACGGCACATCTCGCAGAATGAGCGCCGGCATGTCTTTCAGTTCCCAGCGCCAGTGGTTGGGAGAAACTTCAGCAGCATGGACCGGATCGTGGTTGCGCCATGACTCGGTATGGGCGCGGCCTGCGGGCAGATCCAGTTCAAGCGCCTGGAAGACCACAGGGACACCAGACTGAAACTGCCAGATCTTCTCTTGGGAGTAAGGTGGCATCAATTCTTCCGACTCACAGATCTCCACCGCGCCCACATCCACAGCCGGAGGATGCGCCACGCGCGTCTTCGACGTGGAGAGCATGATGGGAACATCCGTGTCCCCCACGTCGGCAAAGTCCGTATCCTGGGCCTGGTATTGCTTTTCGTCGGCAGCGATGGTCCACACGCGGAAATAGTTGATCTTCTCGTCCACGTCGAAGCTGACCGCACAGTTGTTGCCACGCCCTTGCGGCTTGAGGATGCGAATAGCCTCGCGCTCGCGCTCCACGGCGCGCCCCTGGCCGTCGATGGTTTCGACATACTCATCAAAGAGAATGACCGCGGAGGCGTCTTTCACGTAATCCGGAGTTTTGGTCTTGGCTGCGTCCAGGCCCCACTGCGGCACGGGTTGCGACTTGCCGAACCAGCTTGCGAGCGCAGGCCTGGCGGCAAGCAGCAGCAATCCAGTCAACAAAATCGTGCCCAGCCGCGCACGGGTCAAATGCGGAAAACGCATCGTCAGTTTCCTTTCGCCTGCGGTGCCCGGATAAGCACCAGTTGCTGCTGATCGGCCGTGGCCACCTTCTGGTAGAAGTCGTGGAGGTCGGTGTATTCCTTCGGATCAAGAAGCGTGTAGTTATAAACCATGCTTCGCGCCACGGTGACAGAGCCGGCATTCGCCCTGGAGTTGATCTTCAGCATTGCGTGATCGGGCCACAGACTGCTGGTTTCCTGGGGCGCGCTTTCCACGATGAACCCAGGCGGCAGAGTGTACGTCACCTCGTCCCTTTCCAGCTTTGCGTAGTGGACATCGATCGGAATGGCGCGCTTGTCCTGCGCCACAAAAGGATGCTTGGCGCGCGACTCAAAGAAGAGTCCGGGCAGAAAGAAGTGCTTGCCGGTCATGGTGCCCAGGTTGCCTGAAACGTTGACGATGCCGATCAGATTGGAGGAATAGTCATCCAGGGCCAGGAAGTGATCGAAGTCGGCCTGCACGCCATCGGGAAGAGAGTCGCGCATCGACTCGTTGAACTGCTTCTTCACCTCTTCCTCGTCGTTCTCAAGCGTCAGTTGCCGCCAACGCAGCGCGTCCTGGCCGGTCATCACCATGCGCACCGATCCCTTCACGCTGCCGGCGCCATCGATGGTGAGATCTGCTACGCGCTGCACTGCCGAGTCCTTGTACGTGCCGGCCGGAGTCGTCGCGAAAACCGTGCCCTTCTCCGACAGCCGGAAACCGGATGCTATGGTGTGCTTCCAATGCAGCGTTCCGAAGGAACACATCTTCTGGCCGGGATCGAGGTATACCTCCTTGCCGCCCAGTTCAACGATGGCAATGTAATCGTCCAACTGGTTGATTGAAAGAAAGCTGCTGTCGA
>JBEKTB010000151.1:0-8637 GCA_049516495.1 Occallatibacter sp. | reverse complement strand
AAGGGATGACCGGGCAATTCAACGATCTCGACATACGTCGAATCAGGAGTGGTGCCGCTCAGCCGCAGTCCGCCACCGGTCAAAAGAGCTTCGTACTCGCGGTTGAACTCATACCTGTGCCGATGCCGTTCGCTGATCTCGGTCGCACCGCCGTAGGCCTTGGCGGCCAGCGAATCCTCTTGCAGAACGCAGGTCCATGCTCCCAGCCGCATGGTGCCGCCCATCTCTTCCACGCCCAGCAACTCGCGCAGCTTGTAGATGATGCGGTGCTGGCTGGCGGGGTCGAACTCGCTTGAATTCGCGTCCTTCAGGCCGCAGACGTTGCGGGCAAACTCGATGCAGGCGGTCTGCATGCCCAGGCAGATTCCGAAGTAGGGCACCTGATTTTCGCGCGCGTAGCGGATGGCGTTGAGCATGCCTTCAATGCCCCGCTTGCCAAAGCCGCCGGGGACCAGGATGCCGTCGAATCCGGCCAACTGCGTCTCATAACTCCGGTCGTCGGGAGTTTTCGATTCCAGGCCTTCGGCCTCAATCCATGTCACTTGCAGCTTGAGATCCTGCGAGGTGGCTCCGTGGGTCAGAGCCTCTTTCAGAGACTTGTAACTGTCCTCGTACTCCACATACTTGCCCACGATGGCAATGGAGACATTGTCCTTGGGGTTGTAGGTGCGATGAACCAGATCTTTCCACTTCTCGAGGTTGGCGTCGGGCGCTTCCTTGTGCAGGTACTTGAGGATCAGCGCATCCACGCCTTCCAGGGCGAAGCCCAGCGGCACCTCATAAATGGTGGGCACCGTGCGGGCTCCGATCACGGCCCGCTCTTCAACGTTGCAGAAGAGGGCAATTTTCTGTTTCATCTCGCGGCTCAGGACGCGGTCCGAGCGGCAGAGCAGAATGTCGGCCTGAATGCCGATGCCCAGCAGTTCCTTGACGGAGTGCTGCGTGGGTTTGGTCTTCAGTTCCTGGGCGGCGGCGATCCAGGGCACCAGCGTCAAGTGGACAAAGACGGTGTTTTCGCGGCCCAGTTCCTGGCGCATCTGGCGGATGGCTTCAAGGAAGGGCAATGACTCGATATCGCCCACCGTGCCGCCGATCTCGACGATGGTTACGTCCGCGCCATTCGAGGAGACCTTGCGCATGGCGTTCTTGATCTCGTTGGTCACGTGGGGGATGACCTGGACCGTTTTGCCCAGGTAGTCGCCGCGGCGCTCCTTGAGGATGATCTGCTCATAGATGCGGCCGGTGGTCAGGTTGTTGTCGCGCGACAGGGGAGCATGGGTAAAGCGCTCGTAGTGGCCCAGGTCGAGGTCGGTTTCGGCGCCGTCGTCGGTCACGAAAACCTCGCCGTGCTGGAACGGCGACATGGTTCCGGGATCGACGTTCAGATAGGGGTCGAACTTCATCATGTTCACGCGCAGGCCGCGGCTCTCGAGCAGGCAGCCGATGGAGGCTGCCGCCAGGCCTTTACCTAAACTTGACACAACTCCGCCCGTCACAAAGACATACTTTGCCGACATCGATGCAACCTCATAATTGGATTGTTGGGATTGGCCGTACCAGGTGGGCACAGTCAAGTATGGCAGAGATTTGCATCAGAAGGGAAGACAAAAATCGGCGGGCGGGGCGCAGTGCTGCGCGGAACCGTCAGCGATACTCTTTAGAGTCAACGTTTTATAAGGATGTTTGCAAACGCGACGGCGGGCGCTGGGCAGGTTGCCGTGTCGTGCCACAATGTGGGCGTCCGCGGCCATTGAGGGCAATCGCACTTGGAATTCTCAGAGCGTTCTCATCGATTTGTCATCCTGAGGAGCGCAGCGACGAAGGATCTGCGGTTGCCTTTCGGCCTATTTCCGGCAAGATGGCCATCTTGGCTTCTCCAACCTTCACCGCAAAGCAGGAAAAAACAACCGCAGATCCTTCACTACGTTCAGGATGACAAACGTTGCACGCAAAGTGATTTGAAATGCGATTGCCCTGCGCGGCCCTCGCAGCCCCCTTGCCTGAATCGGCCATCCGGCCTACGATGCTCGATGGAAGGAAACCGACAATGACCACAACGGCTTTGCTGCGACGCAAACTGGGGGTTGCGGGTCCCGAAGTGTCTCCCATCGCCCTCGGCTGCATGGGGATGAGCGGGGTGTATGGCGCCACGGACGAAGCGGAGAGCCTGGCAACCATCCATGCGGCCATCGATGCGGGCGTGAACCTGCTGGATACGGGCGACTTTTACGGCATGGGCCACAACGAGATGCTGCTCGGCTGGGCGCTCCGGTTTCTGCGCGAGCAGGTGGTTCTCTCGGTCAAGTTTGGAGCCCAGCGCGCTCCGGATGGCTCGTGGCTGGGGTTCGACGGCCGGCCCGTCGCGGTCAAAAACGCACTGGCCTACTCGCTGAAACGGCTGGGCGTGGACTATATCGACATCTACCGGCCCGCGCGGCTGGACCCCAATGTGCCCATCGAGGACACGATTGGGGCCATCGCGGAGATGGTCAAGGCCGGCTATGTGCGCCACATCGGCCTCTCGGAAGTGGGTCCGGAGACGATTCGCAGGGCGATGACCGTGCACCCCATCGTGGATCTGCAAATTGAGTATTCCCTGGTGAGCCGTGGGCCGGAGACGAAGATATTTCCCCTGCTCGACGAGCTGGGGGTTGGGGCGACGACCTATGGCGCCCTGTCGCGGGGGCTGCTCTCCGGATCGCAGCCGGCGGCGGCCGGCGACTTCCGCGCCCATCTACCGCGGTTCACGGGCGACAACCTGGAACGCAACCGGAAACTGTTCGAGAAACTCAAGGAGGTTGCGGACGGCAAGGGAATCACGCCCGCGCAACTGGCCGTTGCCTGGGTGCTTGCAAAGGGCAGCTTCATCGTGCCGGTGGTTGGAGCGCGCACGCGGGCGCAACTGGCCGAGAGTCTGGGCGCGCTCAGCGTGCAGTTCACTGCCGGGGAACTTGCCGCCATCGAGTCGGCGATTCCGCCCGAGGCCGTGGCAGGAACCCGCTACGATGCGGGACAAATGCGCATGCTGGACAGCGAAAAATAAGAGGAAAAGGTTGCCTCCGTTGCACGCGAGCTCCGGAACCGATGCACAAATGGCAGAGGTAACGGTTACTGCGCGAAGGCTTTCGTGCCATTCCCGCACTGTGGGGTAGAATCGCGGTGTGGAGGGCGCATGGTCGGTGCGGTTCTTGTCACAGGCGGGGCAGGGTTTATCGGCTCGAATTTCATCCTCGACTGGATGAGGAACACAACCTCGACAGTTATCAATCTGGACCTGCTGACTTATGCGGGAAATCCTGCCAACCTGGCTTCGCTGGAACGCAATCCCCGTTATGTTCTGGCCCAAGGAGACATCTGCGACGCCGAGCGGGTGGCTTCGTTGCTGCGCACGCACCAGCCCAGGGCCATCGTCCACTTTGCGGCGGAGAGCCACGTAGACCGCTCGATTACTTCTCCCGAGTCGTTCATCCGCACCAATGTGCAGGGAAGCTTCGTACTGCTTGAGCAGGCGCGCCGCTATTGGGTGGAACTGGGGGAAGCGGACCGACTGGCGTTTCGCTTTCTGCACGTGTCAACCGATGAAGTATACGGCTCGCTGGGGCCGGGCGATGCACCTTTTTGCGAGACCACTGCATACGCTCCGAACAGCCCCTATGCGGCATCGAAGGCTTCCTCCGATCACCTGGCACGGGCCTATTATCACACCTTTGGATTGCCGCTGCTGACCACCAACTGCTCCAATAACTACGGCCCTTTCCAGTTTCCCGAGAAGCTGATTCCCCTGATGATTCTGAATGCGCTCGAAGGCAAGCCGCTGCCTGTCTATGGCGACGGCGCCAACGTGCGCGACTGGCTCTTTGTTGAAGATCACTGCGCGGCCATCCGCACGGTGCTCGAAAAAGGCTGCCCGGGCGAAACATATAACATCGGCGGAAACAGCGAGCGCAAGAATCTCGACGTCGTGACCACCATCTGCGACCTGGTGGACGAAATGCGCCCGGACCCTGTCATCGGCTTGCGCAGAGATCTGATTACCTTCGTCAAGGATCGTCCCGGACACGACCGCCGCTATGCCATCGACGCTAGAAAGATTGCGCGCGAGCTGGCGTGGAGTCCGGCGGAGCGCTTTGAGAGCGGGCTGCGCAAGACCGTTCGCTGGTACCTCGACCATCCCGAGTGGGTTGAAAGCGTGCGTACCGGTAGTTATCTGGATTGGATCAGGCAAAACTACACGGAGCGTGTCGCACTATGAGAGGAATCATTCTTGCGGGTGGCTCGGGGACGCGACTTTATCCTGTAACTCAAGTGCTTTCGAAACAACTTCTACCGGTGTACGACAAGCCGATGATCTATTATCCGCTCAGCACACTGATGCTGGCCGGGCTGCGCGACATTCTCATCATCACCACGCCCCAGGACAGTCCGCGCTTTCAAGAGTTGTTGGGCGACGGCAGCCAGTGGGGCATTCGCCTGAGTCACGCTGTCCAGCCCAGCCCCGACGGCTTGGCGCAGGCATTTATCATCGGGCGCGAATTCATTGGCGACGAAGCATGCGCGCTGATTCTGGGCGATAACATCTTCTATGGCCAGGGATTCTCTCTCCAGTTACAAAAGGCCGCCAAACTTGAACGCGGCGCGACGGTGTTTGCCTATCCTGTCGAGGACCCCGAGCGCTACGGCGTGGTGGAGTTCGATAGCGCGGGCAGCGCCATTAGCTTGGAAGAGAAGCCAAAGGTTCCCAAGTCGCGATACGCGGTGACCGGCCTCTATTTCTACGACAACAGGGTCGCCAGCATCGCCGCATCGCTCAAGCCATCGGCTCGCGGAGAACTCGAAATTACCGATCTGAATCGATGCTATCTGGAACAAGGTCTCTTGAATGTTCAGATCATGAGCCGCGGCATGGCATGGCTCGACACCGGGACGCAGGAGTCCTTGCTCGAAGCTGCGCATTTTGTTCATACCATCCAGCGACGTCAAGGTCTCAGCATCGCCTGCCCGGAAGAGATCGCTTTTCGACAAGGCTTTATCACTGCGGATCAGTTGCAGACCCTCGCCGGGAAGGTGGGCAAAAGCCGCTATGGAGAGTATCTGCTCGCAGTGCTCCACGAAGCAAAGCCTCCGGTGGGGGCGACTCGGTTATGAAGATCACTGAAACGTCCTTGCCCGGAGTTTTACTGGTAACTCCAGTCATCTACAGGGATGGCCGTGGTGCATTCCGTGAGACCTTCAACCAGCGCAGTATGGCAGAGGCGGGGTTGCCGGGAGAGTGGCGGCAGGATAACTATTCTGTGTCCAAAAAAAACGTGCTGCGCGGCATTCACTATCAGGTCATCCAGCCGCAGGGCAAGCTGGTGTGGGTAACGCAGGGAGCGGCGCTCGATGTGGCGGTGGATCTGCGCCGCTCTTCGCCGCATTTCGGCCGCCATGTCGCGGTCCGTCTGGACAGTGAAAAGGGCGAGTCGATATGGATTCCGCCCGGCTTCGGTCACGCATTTCTTGCCCTTGCCGACGTGGTTGGATTCTGCTACAAGGTGACGGATTATTACCATCCTGCCGGGGAGCGAACGATCGTGTGGAACGATCCCGATCTGGCGATTCCGTGGCCCATCGACGAGGATACCGTAGTTGTTTCCGACAAGGACCGTCGGGGCGCGGCGCTGCGGGATGCGGAACTGTTCCCATGAGCAGCCTTTCGCGGGTTCTGATTGTTGGCGCGGCAGGGCAGTTGGGCGTTGAACTTCAACGCAGCTTTCAAGGCTGCGGCGAAATTGTTGCCGTCGATCGCGAGAGCGCCGATCTGGCGGACGCGGATCGAACCCGCGCCGCGGTGCGTCGTGTCGAGCCGGACGTAATTCTCAATGCCGCCGCATACACGGCCGTGGACCGCGCGGAATCGCAGCCGGAACTAGCCATGGCCATCAACGCCCATGCGCCGCGCATCCTGGCCGAAGAGGCGCTCATCCGCAACGCGCTGCTGGTGCACTACTCCACGGATTATGTCTTCGACGGTGCGAAGCGGGGTGCGTGGACAGAAGAGGACGCGACTGCCCCACTGAATATCTATGGAGCGAGCAAACTGGCTGGCGAACAGGCCATCCAGGAGATCGGCGGACGGTATCTCATCTTTCGCACCAGTTGGGTCTACGGCCCCCATGGCGCCAATTTCCTGCTGACCATGCTGCGGCTGGCCCGCCAGCGCGACCGCATCTCGGTGGTGGCGGATCAAATCGGCGGTCCTACCACCTCCATTGAGTTGGCGCGCGCCACGCGCAAAATCGTGGATGGAGCGCTGGCGGGCGAGTTCGGCGTACCGGCAGACTGGGCCGGCCTTTACCACATGACCTGTTCCGGCTCGACCTCGTGGTGCGGTTTTGCGCAGGCGATCTTCGACCGAGCCGGGAAAATGCTCGACGGGAAGGTTCCCGTGGTGGTCCCCATTCCGTCAGAGGAATATCCCACGCCTGCGCAGCGTCCGCGCAACTCAGTCCTGTCGAACGTCCGGCTCGAGGCCCACTTTGGCGTGCGGCTGGCTCCCTGGGAAGCAGCGCTTGATGAGGTGATCGCGAAGCTGGGGTAGATTTATGCCGGAACTAAAGTCCCGGTCTACCAGCCCCGGCCTACCAGTCCCGGCCTACCAGCCCCGGCCTACTGCCCAGGCATACCGTCCGAGTTGACTTCCCCGGCTCGGTCTTCTTTTGTCTATGTCGTTGCCGGAATCACATGGAGCCGCGGCTGGCCGGGGGGACGATGCCGTTCATGCGCAGATACACGACCAACTGGCCGTAGTGGTCCATGAAGTGCGCAATGCCGAAGGCCACCATCCCTGCCCTCGTGCCGTGCGCGGTCATCACGAAGGCATTCTCCGGGGTCATGGTATCGACAAGAGCGTGGGCTTTGGCAAAGGAATCTTTGAGGGCCTTGATGATGTCGGCCTTGGTGGTGAGCTTCTCGATCGATTCGGACATTGTCTTGACGCCTGCCTCGGTGTAATCCGGGCCGCCGAAGAAGTAGTAGTTCGACTCGGTCACATGCTTCAACTGCTGGGCAAAGGTGCGGACGCCCTTGAACTCGCCCGCCGTGGTTGGAGGGGCGAAGTTGAACTTGTCTTCGGGCATGGCCTCGGCCGCGCCGACGAATTCCTGCTCCATGCCGGTGAGCAGTTTGCCGTAAACCTGTGCGGGCTGCATGGGGGTTCCGACGGCGGGCTTGGGGGGAGCGGCGGGCGCTGCTTCCTGGGCAAATGCGAACGGGGATGCTGCCGCCAACAGGCTACAGAAAAGAATGTTGCGCGCAAATTGGGAAGTTTTGTGCATGGAATCTCTCCTTGGGCGGCCTCAGCCTTTGCCGGTCTCGGCCGCGTGAGCGAAATTTATCAGAACAACGGTGGCTCGCGACAGCACAGAGTTGTGAATATTCCATTTACCGTACACGGCTTAGCGCGAATTCCGGAATGCCCGTACAATTTATGGAAGAAGGAGACTGAACGATGAAGCGAGTCTATATGGACGCCAATGCCACCACCCCTCTTCTGCCGGAAGTTCTGGAGGCGATGCGCCCTTATTGGATGGAGCAGTTCGGCAACGCCTCCTCGATTCACCTGGACGGGCAGAAGGCCCACACCGCGGTGGACCACGCGCGCGCCACGATGGCCGAGTTCTTCAACTGCCACGAGGCGGAGGTGGTGTTCAACTCCGGCGGCACGGAGGGCGACAACACCGCCATCTTCGGCCTGCTGCACCCTGGCGACCACTTCATTACCACGTCGATTGAGCATTCGGCCATTCTGCAGGCGGCCAAGCGCATGGAGCAGCACGGCGTGGAGACGACCTTGGTGGCTCCGCAGCCCAGCGGGCTGATCGACCCCATGGACATTCTGCGCGCAATCCGGCCTCAGACGCGGCTGATCAGCGTAATGCTGGCCAACAACGAGACAGGGGTTCTGCAGCCGGTGGAAGAAATTGGCAAGATCGCCGCCGAGACAGGCGTTTTCTTCCACATTGATGCCGTGCAGGGCGCGGGCAAGGTCCCCTTCGACGTGCGCCGCTTCGGCTGCCATCTGCTGTCGATCAGCGCCCACAAGATGCACGGACCCAAGGGTGTGGGCGCCCTGTTCGTGCGTCGTGGAACCCCTGTCGAGTCGCTGCTGGTGGGCGGAAGCCATGAGCGCCGCCGCCGCGCCGGAACCGAGAACGTACCGGGAATCGTCGGTCTGGGCAAGGCCGCGGAGCTGGCCATGCACTCGCTGGAAGATGGAACCATCGACCGGCTGGCTGGGCTGCGCGACCGGCTGGAAGCGAGGATTCTGGAGCTTTCCGGCACCGGTTTGAATGGGGTCCGGGACGGGGACAGGCAAGTCCCCCGCGTGGCCAACACCACCAATATCTGGTTCGACCAGTTGGAG
The DNA here is from genome assembly GCA_049516495.1 of Occallatibacter sp. GTDB lineage: Bacteria > Acidobacteriota > Terriglobia > Terriglobales > Acidobacteriaceae > Telmatobacter. Next base: position 233 of record JBEKTB010000151.1, on the reverse strand, counting down.
GGCGAGGCGCTGGTGATTTCCCTCGACTTGAAGGGCGTGGCTGTTTCCGGCGGGTCGGCCTGCCACTCCGGAGCCACCGAACCCAGCCACGTGCTGATGGCCATGGGCGTCGACAAGAACCGCGCCCGCGCCAGCCTCCGCTTCAGCCTCATGAAGACCGCGACCGAGGCCGACGTGGACTACGTTTTGAAGGTCGTCCCCGAGGCCGTCGAACATCTGCGGGCGGTTTCGCC
>JBEKTB010000150.1:0-8919 GCA_049516495.1 Occallatibacter sp. | reverse complement strand
CCCGCCGCGGCTGCCTGACGTGCGTCCTTGAGCCACAGTTGCCAGTCGCGCGCCGACGCTGCTCCGGCCCCCGGCGCGTCGCTCTCCGGCACCAGCCGGATGCGCCAGCGGCGCTCCAGTTGCAGCAGCGCCCACACCAGCCCTACGCACACCGCCAGGATGAAGCCGCCCACGATCGCCCGGCCCAACCAGGCTGAATGAGCCTGGAGTTTTTGCGCGCTTTCCATGAGCCGGTTGAGCCAGTTGCCCAGCTTTTCAAGGGCCGAGTCGCGCGCCGTGGAAGTCCTCAAGTTGCGGAAGTCGCGGCCCGCCAGTACCTGCTTCATGGCGTCGTGCTCGTCGGCGTGGCCAGTGGCAGCTTCGGGCTGGGTGGCCGCGGTTTGAGACGTGGTTGCTGCGGCGCCGTCAGCCTGGGCCAGGTCCTGGGTCAGACGCGCGCCGGCTGCCTGCAAAAGCTGGCTGGTGGTGGGCCGGACAGGTCGTACGGAGGCTTCAGGGCTGGGCTTGTGCGCGCCGGACGCGGGCTTGCCGTGGGTCTCGTCTTCCTCTGTCTCGTCCGGGTCCTGGGCCTTGGAGAGCAGCACCCGCAGCCAGCCGTAGCGCACCAGTCTCCGCTCGGCGTTGGGGGCATTGTTGACGGGAACGCGGTCGTCCTGGCCCACCAGCGAGGGATCGCACGTCTTCATGTCCCGCGCCTTGGCGCAGGCCTCCGCCACGGTGCCCAAATCCAGCAGATGTTTACGGTACTCTTCCAGCGAAGCCTCGCGCCAGTGGCCCGTGGGTTGGGCGGGGGACGGCGCGGGGACAGGCGTCTCGCCGCGAACCGGCAATGCCGGCAAAAGCGCCATGGAAACTGCGACGCACCGCCAAAGCGCCGCGGCTGCCCGGCCGGCGAACACCCTCGTTAGGCCCGTGAATCCGCTCGGCTTGAAAGCCTCCTTCACGCCTGGGCCTCCTTGGGCGCGACTCCCTGGGCAGGATCCCCGGCGACGAGCGAAGGGACCGGCGCGACCAGTCCCGCGGCGTCCATCATCCTTTCGATGTCATAGCCCTCGCGGCGCATGCGCTGATCATAGTAGAAGAGGGTCAGGGCGATGGGGAAAATGGGGCCGATCACGGCGGAAACGGCTGCCGCCGTCAGAAGGCCGCCTCCCATATAAACACTGCGCGAGAAGCGCCACCAGCCGGCCTGATTTCTCAGAATCATGAAGATCAGCAGGAAGAGAATTCGCGCAATCGAGACATTCAGGAACCAGGCGACGAATGCTGTCATGAAGCGCGTGAAGGTAATTTTGAGCCGACTGCCTTTTGACAGCATCCAGCTTCGCCGCAGGGCTTTGCCAACAGTTAGATTCTCCAGCGTCCAGGCGGGAAGCGCGAACGAAAGCGCCGAACTCAGCCAGAGGAAGACCGCCCAGCCAAGCGCGGTGCCTGCTAAGACCACCGGTTGCGCCAGGGAATCCATCGTGGAATTTCCGACCTTGATTACCTCCTCCAGAAGATAAATGAAGCCGATCAACAAGCCCGTGATCACCAGTTCGGGCAGCACCAGCACAGAGCCCCAGCTTGCAGCCGTCAGCCAGATCCAGCTCCGCCAGCGCGCGACGCACCAGAAAATGGCCGACCCGAGGGTGGTCTCCTCTCCGAGATAGAGCCGCGAAGTCAAATAAGCAAATGCCGGCCACACCAGCAAATGAAGCAATAGAGCCGCCTGATAGAGCACCAGCATGTAAAGCAGGTTCTGCGCCGTCATTCCCAGAAGAATGGGTCTTCCGAAGGGTTCCGGAATCAGCTTCCACAACACCAGGTTGGCAAATTGAAGCGCCGTCATGACCAGAGCGGGAAATGCCGCCAGCGTAACGAAGAGTAAAAACCTTCCCCGATAAATCTGCAGGGTCCGGTCGAGGATTTCACCGAGGTTCATGAGCCGCAAGTTGGCCATCATCGCGGCTCCTCGCCTTCCGGCGGCGTGGATTCTTGAGCCTGTTCCTCGACAGGTCGCGTCTCTTCAGAAATCGGCGACGGCCAGGGCGCGGCCTCCGCTTCCGGTTTGGCCTCGGCCTCCATCCCGGCCCGCTGCATCAGCCACTCGATGTCAAAGGCTTCCTGGCGGATGCGCTGGTCGTAGTAGAAGAGCAGGAGCGCGATGGCGTACACCGGCCGCGTGAGCGCCTGCACCGCAAAGAAAGAGGCGACCAGGATGAAGAGGATGACCGCGCCGGCCAGGTCCTGATGCTGCGGCGTGTTGGCTCCGGGAATCAGCTCGACCACAATCATCAGCGGAATGGCGAGCGCCAGCGTCAGCAGCCGGCTCAGCGCTGCTCCCAGCAGCCACAGCACAAACAGCCGCCCGCGCGTGCCCTTGCTCAACCGATAGCCGCGCCGGAGCGCCGCCCAGGCGGTTGTCTGCTCCACCACGCAGACGGGAAACGCCAGCCAGAGCCGCGGCAGCGCCAGCAGAAACCAGACGCTGAAGCCCGTGCCCGCGGCGATCGCCACCGAGCCAAGCAGCATGTCGGCCGACGACACGCGCAGGGCGGAGGCGATGGTCGTAGCCAGCAGGGCTCCGCCAAACACCACCAGCGGCGCAACCACGGCGAAGAGCCCCTGAAGGAAGTAGAGCCACAGGTATCGCCAGCCTCGCTTCCAGGCATCCTTGCAGGCGGCCAGAATGGCGATCTTCTCGTCCCGGTAGGTGCGTGCCGCCGCATGATTCAGGGCCGCCGTGCCCAGCGCGGATACAGCGACGCATATCGGCAGCGCCAGCAGCATGATCCCGGCAACGATCAACCAGGAAAAAATCTGCGCCGCGCGCGGAGGAACCGAACCGGCTGCGCCGGAACCTAGCCACGCAAAAAAGAGAAAGAGAGCGGAAGCAAAGGCCAGCACCACTCCGGCGGGAAGAACCGCGATGCCGAAGAAGACCAGGAACCGGGCGCGGTAAAACGCAAGCGAGCGGTCCAGAATCTCACCCAGGTTCGACGGGCGCAGCGGCTCATTCATGCACGCTCCCGGTGTCGCGCGGAGGCTCCTGCGGCGGTTCCTGTTGCGGGGGCAGCCCGGCCTCTCCGGCGGACGGCCACGGCTCGGGGGTTGTTTCCTGCGCAGGCAATTGCTCGACGTTCGAAGGCAATTCCGCGGTTGTCTCTTGCTGCAATTCCGGCGGCGTCAGCCCCGCGGCCTGCATCATCCACTCGATGTCGTACCCTTCCTTGCGGATGCGCTGGTCGTAGTAGAAGAGGGTAATGCCGGTGGCATAGATGGGGCCCAGGAAGGTGTTGGTGAAGAAGGCGATAATCTGCGAAACCGTTTGCGCCACTGGCCCCAGGTGGCCGTGATGCTTGATGGCCAGGACGAAGAGGAAGAACTGGCTGATCCCCACGAGGCCGAGCTCGATGACTAAAACGAGCAGGCCCAGCATGAAGATGCGGCCGCGCGAACCTTTGCTGAGTTCAACGCTGCGGCGGATGGCCTGGCGGGCTTTCATGTTCTCAACCACGCACGCCGGCACCGCCAGGGAATAGCGCAGAGCCATCAAAACGGCGTAGACGATCCAGGGAACAATCAGGATCACAACGGTGACTGCGACGACGCCGAGGACTGCCAGGGACTGCGGGTTTGCCGCGCCGGAGTGCGGCGTGAAAACTCCCGGAACCAAAGCGACCGCTATACCAGCGGCGACGGAAACCACCAGGAACGGGGCCCAGATGATGAAGGCAACGATGGTCATCAGCCACAGGTAGCGGCCCAGGCGTGGCAGCGTGGTTGCATACGCCGCGCGGATGGTGGCCGGCTCGCCCAGATGAACCCAGGCTACGGCGCGGTTGATGGCCGCCACAGCCGCCCCGGCGAAGAGAAAAACCAGCAGCGCCTTCACCACAACAGCAGCCACCAGGAGCGCCTGGAGACCCACGCTTGTATGCATTCCGTGCAGCCACGACGTCAGCCCGATCTGCGCCAGGTTCAGCACCATCACTACGCCGGAATACGCGGCAAAGATGCCGGCAAACAGCAGAAAATTCGTCCGATAGAGCTGTGCCGTGCGGTCCAGAATTTCGCCGAGCGTGAGTGGACGGAGATTGCTTTCCATGCAGAAGTCCTTTGCAATAGGGTGTGCGCCGTTCAAGGGATGCTAGCACAGGAGGAAATAACTTCGCCGTGCGGAAGGGGAAACTTCCTTGCTATCGGTAGTTACTTCCGAAGAGGCGTAATTTGCAAAGGAATAACCCTTTACACCGGCTTGCGGTAAACTGGTGTCCCGCGTAATGGATCGAGCCCGCATCTCCGTGAACGATCTGGCCAAGGCCTGCGCCCGCTCCGCCGATTCGGCCGAATGGGAGGAATTTCTGCGTCGCTCGGCGCCTTTGGCTTCGCTGGTGGCGATGCGCGTTTGCCGCATGTGGACCGGCAGTTCATCACCGGCCGTGGTGGACGATATCGTGCAGGAGATCTTCCTCAAATTGTGCGAGCAGGAGCGCCGCATTCTCAGGGAGTTCGAGCCGCGCGGCGAAGACTCGTTTCTGGGCCTGCTGCGCATCATCTCCGCCTCGGTGGCGAACGACTATTTTCGCCGCAAATCATCGGCCAAAAGGGGTGGAAGAGTGGTAACATCCACCCTCGACGGCGACCCGCGGACCGGTGAGGCGGAACAGGCGAATGCGGCTGCCTCGGTGCATCGCGCCGTGCTGCTGGCGGAACTGGATCAGAGGCTGCGCGCCGCCCCGGAGACGATCGGCGAGCGCGACCGCTCCATCTTCTGGCTCTACTACCGGCACGGCCTCACGGCGGAAGAGATTGCCCGTTTGCCCGATGCCGGCCTTACGGCCAAAGGCGTTGAGAGTGCATTGCGCCGCGCCACGCTCTGGCTGAGAGAACAGATTGAAGGCCCCGCCCCGGCGGGCTAAGCGGGATGCCCACCGTCCGGAAACAATTTCCGGAAAGGAATTTCACGCGGAAATGCGATAGGTAGAGTGTCGAAAAGATGAAGGAAGATTTCAACCCGAACCCCCCGGCAAGACCCGCGGACGACCCGGAAGGCCCGCTTCAGAAAGCGTTCGAGGAATTGCTGGAAGGGTTGTCGCTCCATGACCGGCCGACGGCCGCCGCCTCAGACCCGCCCGACGCTTGTCCGGAGCCGGGTGAGTGGGTGAGGCTGGCAAGCGGGGAAGCGCTTCCGGCCGAACTGGATGCATTGCTGGCGCATGCGGCCGGTTGCGGCAACTGTGCGGACCGCCTGCGCGCCAGTTTGCGGCTGTTCTCTGCTCCACCTTCTGCGGAAGAGACTGCCGCTGCCGGGGAGCTGGCCTCGGCCACACCCTTCTGGCAGCGCCGCATGGCCGTCGAGTTGGCCCGTACCCCGATGAAACCCACCCGCGCGAGGGCGGCGCGGATTTATCTCTGGACCGGGGCGGGCGTGGCGGCGTCCCTGGCCCTGGCCTTGGGGCTCACCGTCTGGTGGCAGCAGGTTCACACCCCTGAGCGGCTGCTGGCCGAGGCGTACACTCACTCCCGCAGCTTCGACCTGCGCATGCCCGAAGCCGGATTTGCCGACGTTACGCCGCAAGCCCATTTGCGCGGCGGTGCAAACGGCCGCGAGTCATCCAGACTTCTCGACGCGCGCTCCCGCATCGAGCGCCAACTCGAGAATGCTCCCGAGAATGCGCACTGGCTGCAGTTGGAGGCCAGGGCGGACGTTCTCGAAGAGAAATTCGATCCCGCCATCGACATTCTTGACCGGCTGCTGGCCGCCGGGCCGGTCACGCCGGGTCTTCTGGCGGACGACGCGACCGCTTATTTCCAGCGCGGGATTGCCGCCAACAGCGAGAACGATCGCGCCACGGCTCTGGACGACCTGCGCCGCGCCGACGAACTGGCTCCCGGCGACCCGGTGGTGCTGTTCAACGAGGCCGTCGTCATGGAGGATCGCGGCCAGGTGATGAACGCCGTCGAGACCTGGAACCGCTATCTGCGCTTCGAGCGCGACCCCCGCTGGCTGGCCGAGGGCCGCCGCAGGCTGGACACCCTGGAACAGAAGCTGAACCAGTTGAAGACCCACTCCAGCCGCATGGAGCAGCATTTGTCCACACCCCAGGCCATGCGTGATCTGTCTGCGGGACTGGATTCAGGCCGAGCCGACCTGGCCGGGCTCGACGAAGAGTTCTCCGGCAACCTGCTTCCCCGCCTGCTCGACGCTGCCTTCCCACTACCTGTGGTCCGCTCCCGCGGCTCGCCGTGCGGTGAAAGCTGCCAGTCCGCGCGCACGTTGCTCCACTCTCTCGCCGCTTCCCTTGAACGCAACCATCAGGACCCTTGGCTCACCCAACTTCTCCCGGCCGAACCCGCTTCCCCGGGCGGCGATTACCTTCAGGCCATTCATGCCCTCAGCGAGGCCATCCGCCGGGATGCGTCGGGCGATGATGCCGGCGGCAAACCATGGGCGCTCAAAGCCCGCCAGCTTTTTCACAACCTGGGGAACGCCGCGGGGGAAGATCGGGCCACGGTGGAGCAAGCTTACGAGCGGCAGGTTCTTTCCGACCTTTCCGGCTGCTATCGGGTGGTGCACCCGCTGGTCGGGCGCGATCCGGAGTTTGCCTGGATTCAGATCCACGTCCTCACGGAAGATGCCCAGTGCGATCCCGCTCCGGGGACCGGCCAGGAGAACAATCCGGCGTTTCAACGCGTCGTGAGCCTGGCGCAGGACCGGCACTATGCCCTTTTGGAACTGCGGGCCAGGAACCTGCTCGGCGCGGCGGCTGTCGACAGCGGGGATGTGGAGAGCACCTGGCGGATCTACCTGGGAACCGTCCACAAGTTTCTGAGCGGCGATTTTCCTGCTGTGCGGCTCTACACCACCCTGTCCGGGTTGGAGGAGGTGGAGGAGTCCACACCTCGAGTCCAACTTGCGCTGCTGCTTCAACGAGAGGCGCTTGGAGCCCTTGAACTGTCGCAAAACCGGGAGCTGATTCCGCCCGAGAGGCTGCACCTGGCGGCGGTTGCCCTTCGCGCCGGCGCCCTTCCGGCGGCCCAGGAGCAGATGCGCCTGGCGCAGGACGAACTGGCGGCGAATGGCGGGGGAAAATCCGTTCGCGGCTTTCTGACTGAGAACGAAGAAACCATGGCCAGCCTGTATCTCGACCGCGGAGATCTGTCCTCTGCCGCCAGGGAACTGGACGCGGCGGCAGGGCACATGGCAGGCGAGAGCAACTCGTTTCACCGTCGGGAGTATGCGCTGAATCGCGGACGCCTGGAACTGGCGATGGGGCACCCTCAGACCGCCGAATCTCTGCTGCGGGGGGCGATTCTCGACGAAGAACGTTTGAGCGGCAAGGGCGGCGCAGAGAACATTACCCTGGCGCAGCAGGATCGGGACTTGTATGCCGTTCTGGCCGGCGTCTGGCTGGCCCAGGGCCGTTCCGGCGAAGACACTCTGGCGCTTTGGGAACGATATCGGCTCAGGGTTCTGGGCAAAGCGGTCCCGGCGTGCTCGGACAAAGGGCTCACCTGCCTCAAGCCGGCGCTGACGGGTACGCTCGGACGCCTGCGGCAGGACCAGGTTCTGGGGCAGATTGTTCTGTCGGACCGCGTGCTGCTTTACCGTGCCACGCTCGATGGCGTGGTCTGGACTTCGGTTCCCATTCGCAAGGAAGACCTGTTGGGGGCTTCGACGGCCCTGGAACGCGCCGCCAGTTCCCCCGCAACTTCGCAGGACTCCGTCGATTGGGCGGCGCGGCGGGTGGGCGGCATTTTGCTCGCGGGCCTGACGGAGCCGGCTGCGGGAGGGGCGCAATTGTTGCTGGAGCCGGACCCCCTGCTCGGCAATCTGCCCTGGCCGGCCGTCGAAACCGCCAGCGGAGCGATCGGCCTGCACTTCGATCTGGAAGAGACTCCGTCCCTGCTGCTCGAAACTCAGCCGGGCCGCGCGCAGTCCGGTGAACTCGCGTCCCACAGGCCGTTGCCCGGCGCGGGAGCGCCCCTGGTTGTGGGAGCTTCCTTCAATTCAGGCCGGAGCGTCCCCCTGCCGGAGGTCCTGGATGAGGCCCGGGCGGTGGCGCGCTTCGGACGCAATCCCAGCCTGCTGCTGGCCGGTCAGGCCACGGAGCCCCAGGTGGCGGCCCGCCTGACCACGGCCACGGCTTTTCATTTTGCCGGCCACGCCACCCAGCAGGATGGAGCCACCAGGCTACTGCTTGCCCCTGCAACCGTGGGGTCGGCCGGAGCAATGGGAGACGCCCCGTTTCTTGACAGCGACCTGCTGCGCCGGCACCCGCCCCGGGCCGTCCGCCTGGCCGTCTTTTCTTCCTGCGCCAGTGGAAAACGCGAAGAGGGCTGGAATCACGGCATGGGCGACATTGTGGACACCCTGGCATCTCTGGGTGTGCCGCAGGTGGTTGCTACCCGCTGGCAGATCGATTCCGCCTCCGCTGTGCCCATGATGGACGCGTTTTATGGCGATTTGGCCAACGGGCTCAATGTTCCCCGCGCCCTGACCCGCGCTCGGCAATCTCTGGTCAGCGATCCGCGCTACCGCCATCCCTACTACTGGGCTGCCTACTACGCCTCGGGTACGGGGCGTTTTCGGCTCTACTGTTCACAACCGAAGCGATCGTCCATGCTCTCCCACCCATTCGCAAAGTGCGCGAATGGATGGGGCACCCCCAAGATTTTGTTAAGACTTGAATCGAAAACGCTGTAACTCCGCCAACCCCGCTAACTCCGCTTCGGTCAGGCAAACTGCTCCAGGTTGAATCCGAGCTGGTAGGTTTCCCCGTGAGCCAGCAGTTCTTCCCAGGTCACTTCGCGCCGCTGGTATCCGGCCATGCGGCCCAGCATGCAGCTCAAGGCTGTCTCGACGCCGGCGGCAATCTGGTTGTGAACGTGCCCCGAAGTGATGCTGTCGATGAAGGTGCGCTCCTTGTCGCG
>JBEKTB010000149.1:0-8896 GCA_049516495.1 Occallatibacter sp. | reverse complement strand
TTCGTCGATTCCCAGGCGCTTGCTCGACTCGTTGATGCCAAAGATCACCAGTGGCGTGCGCACGCCGCCTCCGCCAATCAACGCCGCTTTACGATTCGTATCCTCGCTCATAACATCTCCTCGATTTCCTCGCGCAACGGCAAGCCCGACAAGGCACCCGCTCCGCGAACAGATAGTGAACCCAGTAAACATCCACGCCGCAGCATGGCTTCAGTTGAGGTGTTGTCCAGCAAGGCATCAATCAAGCCGGCGTCAAAGGCATCTCCCGCGCCGGTTGTATCCACAACCCGAACTTCAGCGGCGGCAACACGGCAGATCGAGCCGCCGCAGGTCGCAATGGCGCCCTTCGATCCGAGCTTGACCACGGTGTTGGCATAGCCCGCGCGCAGCAGCGCGGCAGCCAACTCTTCCGGCGTCTCGCGGCCAGAAGCAAGACCGGCTAGATGGGCGGCCTCCTTCTCGTTGGGCAGGAAGAAATCCACCTCGCGGCAGGTAGCACGATTTTCTGCATCGTCATACCAGGCAGGCTGCCAGCCGGGATCGAGCGAGACGCTGGTTCCGGCATCGTGCAGTGCCGGAAGAAGGCGCAGGGCGAGATCGCGGGGCAGCGCCAGGGCAAAATGCACATGGCGCGCCTGGGTGAGCTGCTCGATGACTGCTTCCTCCCGCAGCCACGCTGGCAGCAGGGAGTTGGGTCCGGCAAAGCTGAAAAAGGAACGGTCTTCTACCGTGGAAATGCTGACCGTGGTTCCTGTGTGACCGGCGGCCGGGCGCAATGTGCTGCCATCCACGCGGTGCGCGCTCAGCACGGAATTGATCCACCCGCTCTCTTCAACCCCGACAATGCCCAGCGCCGCAACCTTGCGGGCCAGGCGGCCAAGGCCGCAGGCAGTTGTGGCTGCGCCGCCGCCTAGTTCGCGCTTGTACGAAGGCGCAAAGACTTCGCCGCCGGGGTCGGGCCAACTGGCGAAGCCGGTAAAGATGTGGTCGATGTAAACCTCGCCCGCGGCAAGAACGTCCCAGCGCTTGCTCATGCCTCTGCGCCTCCAAAGGGCCACTCGAAGCGCTTGCGCGCTCTGAGCAGATAAACCAGCACGCCGGTCAGCATCAGCCCGAAGGCCATCAGGATGTAACGCGCGCCGCTGGTAACAACGATATAGGTCCATCCGCCCAGGGCCAGCAGAGCGGGCAAGGGAAAGAGCGGCATGCGGTAACTTCCTCCGGTTTCACGTCGTTTACGGCGAAGCAGTATCACGGCCACGCATTGCCCCATGAATTGCAGCAGGGTCTGGGTCACAATCAGGGCTGAGATGAGGCCGCCAAGACTGATGAAACAGGCCAGCGCCGAGCAGACGCCCAGCGCCAGCACCGAGATGTGCGGGAACCCGCCGCGGGGATGCAGGCGCGCAAAGACGGAAAAGAAGCGGCCATCGCGGGCGGCGGCATAGGGGATGCGCGAGTATCCGAGCAGCACGGCAAAGACCGAGCCGAAGCTGGCGATGAGGATCAGCACGGCCACCAGCCTGCCCGCCCAGGAGCCATAGATGCGGTCCATGAAATCGGCCACGATGGCCTTGGACTGCATGGCTTCACGCCAGGGAACCACGCCGATGATGGCCAGGTTCATGACCAGATAGAGGACAGCCACAATCGCAATGGCCCACAGGATCGACCGAGGAATGGTCACCTTGGGCCGGACGACCTCGGCGCCGATCAGGCAGACGTTGTAATAGCCGCCGTAGTCATACGCGGCGATCAACGTGGCCGAACCCAGGCCGGCAAGAAACCCGGTGGAGAAGCGGAAGGCGTTGGGCGGGAAATCGAAGGCCAGGGCGGGATGAAAATGGGTGGCGCCGGCAAAGACGATCCAGATCATGGAGGCAAAGACGACCACCGCGACGATGATGGAGAGCCGGGCGATGGAGCGGATGTTGCGATAGACAAGAAACGTATTGAGCACACAAACCAGGATGGCAACCGCAATCAACTGGCCGCCATGCAGGCTGGGGATGAGGAATTTTGTATAGTCGGCAAAGCCCACGGCTCCTGAAGCGATGGACAGCGGACCGAGCAGTATGGACTGCCAGAGGAAAAGGAAGCTGAAAACCCTGCCCCAACCGCGCGGCCCGAAGCCCTGCAACAGATAGTGGTACGGCCCACCTTCCAGCGGCATTGCGGATCCGAGCTCCGCCCACACCATGCCGTCACAGACGGAGAGCGCCGCGCCGAGAATCCAGCCGATCATGGCCTGTGGTCCGCTCATGGCCGCCAGCGCCAGAGGAATGGTGAGAAAAGGGCCAATTCCCACCATGTTCAGGACATTGGTGGAAAGCGCTCCCCAGAGACCGACCGCCTTGGCAGGCGCTGGCGCAACCCGCTCCCGGACCTTTGCGCACGATGTCTGCATTCGCTTCCTGTCGAATTCCTTGGGTAGTTTGTGTTTGGCGCAGGGAGAAAGAAGCGGCTTCAGCAGCAGCTATTTTTCACATAAAGGCAGTGTACGGCATCGGTACCGATACCGCAACTGGGCGCAGAACGGAGCTGAAATGCGGCGTATAAATATAGCGGTAAGTTGCAAAGAGCGACACCGCAGACGTGCGGCGGTAGCGATACCGTAGTACACTGTCTTTTCGGACATGCGCATGCAGGGCGCGACAGCCCGATTTTGCGCGCGTTCCGGGACTTGAGAAACAGCTTTCGCTGCTTTTTGTTGAGGATCTCATGTTTGGCCGCAACCGTCCTCGCAAACTGGAGGCGGTCCCGGGATGGTGGTCCGCTTGGTCTGCATTCCACTGGACCAATGAATCGGAATCATCCGGCATCGAAGGCGCTCCAGGGATCGGGCAATTCTGGCGAAAATGCGCGGGGATAGCGGGCGGTTGTGACGTCAAGCGCAAAGGAACATGCGCGCAAATTGAATTCTTCTGCGGGTTGAATGCTAGGGATGGATGGTCGGGTGGCTGGTTCAAACAGGTTAGGGAAAGCGCGTTGGGCGATCAATGCTCTGTTCATTTGCAATGGCGCGGGGTTTGGCTTGTGGGCTGGTCATCTTGCCGTTTTTGCCAGACAGTTCCAACTGGACAGCTTGCAGATGAGCCTGCTGCTGGGCGCCATGGTGGGCGGGGCCATGATCGCCATGAGCATCTGCGGAAAGCTGCTGGTACAAGGCAACAGCGACCGGCTGGCGCCGCTGTTCGGGTGTTCTTATGCGGTCGCGCTGATTCTGCTCGGCGCCAGTCCCAACCGGGATGCGCTGTTGGCGGCGGCGCTGCTGTTCGGCTTTTGCAAGGGCGGATTGGACGTGGTGCAGAACTCGCAGTCGGCCGTGATTGAAACCGCCTTTGCACGTCCCATCATGTCTTCCATCCAGGCCTGCTGGAGCATCGGCGGCCTGCTGGGCGCTGGACTGAGCAGTCTCACGATTGCCCGCGGATTTCCGGTGCGCTCCACACTGGCCAGTTTCGCCATTCTGATGATGATCGCGGTTCTGTTTTGCCGCGGGTTTCTGCTTCCTGACCGGCACAGCGCCAAGTCTGCCGCAGCCGGCGCCAACTGGCGTAATCCTGACGTCCTGCGCCTGGGGTTGCTGGCATTTCTCTGCCTGTTCTGCGAGGGCGCCGTGGCCGACTGGAGCGGTGTGTTCCTGGTGGAATCTCTCAGGATTACGGCCAGCGCCGCGGCCTTTGGCTATGGCGCCTATTCGGTGGCCATGGCGGTTGGCCGCCTGGTGGGCGACCGTGTGGTGAGGCTGCGCGGCCCCAGCAGAACACTGCGCACCAGTGGCGTGCTGGTTGCCCTGGGCATGCTGCTGGTACTTCTGCACCGCAGCTATCCGCTCTCGTTGGCTGGGCTGATCGCCATGGGTCTTGGCCTGGCCAATGCCGTTCCCGTCATCTTTAGTGCCGCGGCGCGCATTCCGGGCATCGGCGGCTCCGGCGTGGCCCAGGTTTCAACGGTTGGCTATCTGGGATTTCTGGCCGGACCACCAGTCATTGGGACCATCGCTCACGGCACGGGACTGACCCTGGCGCTTGGCCTGCTCAATCTGGCCGGTGTTGCCGTGGCGATCTGCGCTCCGCTGGCGGGTCCGGTTGTTCCGCTGCCGGAGGCAGCTGGCGAAGGCGTTCAGGATTGACCGGCAAGCTTACGGAAGAGCTGTCCCTCGCCAAAAATCTATTCGGGCACGACGAGGGCTCTGTTTTTGAGTTACGGCACAGTCCGGTGCCGCTTCTCGGCTGGGCTGTTCAGGTCAACCGAGAATCATGCGGCGACGGATCGGCGAACCCTGGGCGACTTAAGAGGAGTTATCAAGCCTGCGTCGATCCGTTCCTTTCAGGACTTCGGCATTCCCTCACGCCACTGCGTCGTCGAGGGAGTGTTCGCAAGCCGATCCGGATATTGCGCGCCAGCCGTCTTACCCAGTTCCCCGTCGTCCGCGCATGCTCACGCGCCAGCCCGCGATTGCCAAGGGTGCGCAGAGCCGCCCACGCCTCGACTGCGCTCATGCCGGCAGCGAGGTTTTCCGCCGTCTGTGCTTCGATGGGATGATCACGCTCCGCCGTTATAGCGGTTCCAGGATTGCTGTACCTCGAAACCACAAACCCGAGTTGACGCGACCACCAGGGGGCGGCAACCTCGCAATACGTCAGAAAGGGTATACCTATCCTGGAACCGCTCTAGCCGATCGCCGGAACGACCGCGCGATCCAACAACATCCTCGCCCGCATCTTCATTCTCAGCATCCACGCCATATGTCCTCCACTTCGAGAACAAGCTTCATCACTCCGAACGCAGCGCCTGCATTGGGTCCACCCGTGAGGCCCGCCATGCCGGAACTACGCACGCCATCACCGCAGTGAACAGCAGGCAACCGGCCATTCCAGCGACGACCAGCGGATCGTAAGGGCTCGCTCCGTAAAGCATCGATCGAATCAGCGATCCGGCTACAACTGCTCCGGCCAGGCCAGCGGCGGCGCCATAGAGGACCGGCATCAGTCCATCGGCGAGCACGACGCGAAGCACCTCAGGCCGCTGCGCCCCCAATGCGATGCGGATGGCGATCTCGACGGAGCGTTGCGTGACCAGGTACGACAGCACCCCATAAAGCCCGACACCGGCCAGCAGCAGCGAGACCCCTGCGAAGGCCAGTACCAGGTTTGCGGCGAAACCCTGGCTCGCCGTGGTCTTGTTGAGGATCTGGTCCATGGTGAGCGCGTTGTATACCGGCAGTTCCGGTTCAAGCGCCGAGATCTGCTGCTGAACCGGTATCGATATCGCGAGCGGATCGATCGAGGAGTGCACCATGATCGTTGCCTCGCTGGTGCGATTAGGAATGCCGGAGAGGATCGGGAAATACATCGTCGCCGATACCGGCTTGGTGACATCGTAGACAGTGTCGTCGACTTCACCGATGATCTCGTAGTTTTCCACTTTGTCATCCCAGCCGGCGCGGACGTGCTTGCCGATGGGGTCGTCGCCTGCAAAGTACTGATTCACGAATTGCCTGCTCACCACGATGTAGTGGTCATTGTGGAGGCGTTCGTGCTCTGTAAAGACGCGGCCGCGCAACAGCGGGATCTGCATGACGCTGAAGTATTGAGGGTCCGCGGTGCGTGTCAGGGCAACGTATTGAATGCTGTAACTGGGAACCGGCCTCTCCAGGATGGTGAAGACGCGATCGCCTTCGGGGCCTGCTGCGGGGGCTGTCGAGACAAGCGCCGCGCCGCTTACGCCGGGCAGTCGCCGAACGCGTTCCAGCAGCGACTGGTGGAAGAGCAGCACCTTCTCGCGCGTATCGTATTGAATTTCGGGCAGGCCGAATTTCATGGTCAGCACATGATCAGTGCGGCAGCCGAGATCTGCAGTACGCAGGCGCACGAAGCTGTGAAAGAGCAGGCCGGCGGCGGCGAGAAGCGTCACAGTGAGGGCGATCTCCGCGGTCAGCATCACCTTGCGCAGACGGGCTCGTGAGGCGCTCCCGCCAATCGAGCGTGAAGACTCCCGCAGTGCAGAGAGTGATTCTCTGCCGGTGGAAGAAATGGCGGGAAGCTGGCCTGCCAGCATCGCAGTCGCCGCTACCAGCCCAAGAGCGAACGCAAAGACCCAACCATCCACATGAACGGTATCGGCGCGCGGCAGGTTGCGCCAGTGAGCGGCCAGCCAGTGCGTGGAAGCCAGTGAGAGCAGCAGCCCCAGCCCGCCGCCGGCCACGCAGATCAGCAGGCTCTCGGTCATCTGCTCGCGAATGAGAGCGAGACGGCTGCCGCCCAGCGCTCCGCGGATTGCGACCTCTTTGCGGCGGGCTGACGCGCGCGCCACCAGCAGGTTGGAGACATTGAGGCAGGCAATCAGCAGCATACAGAAGACCGAGCAAAGCAGCACCAGCAGAGGCCTCTTAACGTCTTTGACCACGTCGTCGATCATCGGGCGTGACCAGACATCTTCGGCGACAGGCTTCGAGGCATTGGCCAGGTGGTTTTGGTATTGGAGTGAGCTCACTTCGCGCGTTGCTGCGCCAACGTTCACGCCGGGCTTGAGCCGCGCCACCACCATGCTCTGGTGGCCATCGTGTATGCCATAGTCCTGCGGTGTGAAGGTCTGGGCGTATGGCATCCAGAACTGGATTCGAGCATCGGGATAGTTGAACCAGTTCGGCAGCACGCCAACGACGGTGGTCGGGATGGTGTCCAAGTGAATCTGCTTGCCGACGATGGAGGGATCACCGGCAAAGCGGCGCCGGAAGAAGCTCCAGGTGAGCAGGACCACAGGTTCGGCTTTCGGTTGATCCTCGGCTTCCGTGAAGAGGCGGCCGTAAGCCGGCGCGACGCCGAGCAGTGGAAAGAGATTGGCCGAGCCGCCTGCGCTCTGGACGACTTCCGGCAGTTCGGAATGCACGCCGGATACGATGCCTCCGTAGCCGCGCATGGCCGCCATATCTTCAAAGCCGTGAGTCTGGCTGCGCCAGTCGCGATAATCTCCCGGCGCAACTGCGTTGAATCCGTCGCCGCTCTTCACTTCCCGAAAGTGCTCATAGAGCATCACCAGCTTGCCAGAATCGCGAAACGGAAGCGGCCGCAGCAGCACGGCGCGCACCAAGGTGAAAAGCGATGTCGTCGCACCGATGCCCAGCGCCATCACCAATACAGAAACGATGGCAAAACCGGGCGAACGCAGCAAGGTGCGAACTCCATATTTCAGGTCACGGCCGAGTTTGTCGAGGCTGTACCAGTTCCAGGTGGCTCTGACTTGCTCGCGTACCAACCCCGGATTTCCGAAGGTGCGCATCGCTGCTTCACGCGCGTCATCCGGGCTCATGCCGGAGGCGATGTTTTCGCTTATCTGCTGATCGAGATGAAAGCGGAGTTCGTCCTGCAAGCGCTGACCAGCCCGGTTGCGGCCGAAGAGCATCCGGATTTGCATGGCCAGCTTGTGTCTGGACAGCATGGCTTCCTCCTTTTGGACCCGGGCACGATCGGAGGCTTCGTACTCAGGCTTCGGCGACGACGATGTTGATGGCCTTCGAGAGACGGCTCCAGTTGGCGGTTTCTTTTTCGAGCTGGCCTCTGCCGGTCTCCGTCAACGAGTAAAACTTGGCCTGGCGGCCGGTCTCGCTTTCGGCCCAGTTGGCGGTGATCCAACCCTGCTGTTCGAGGCGATGCAAGGCGGGGTAAAGTGAGCCCTGCTGGACCTGAAGGACTTCATTGGATATCTGCTGAATGCGTTTGGCGATGGCCCAGCCGTGCTTGGGCTCCAGAGAGATGGTTTTGAGGATGAGCAGGTCGAGCGTGCCTTGTACGAGATCGCTTGGTTTTCCCATACTATGTTTATCTACAATACAGTTGTGTAGATAGTCAAGGTATCATTTTCAGAATGGCGCAAATTCGGATCTACGCCGGATCAGAAGCGGAA
This sequence comes from Occallatibacter sp., assembly GCA_049516495.1. GTDB lineage: Bacteria > Acidobacteriota > Terriglobia > Terriglobales > Acidobacteriaceae > Telmatobacter. Next base: position 988 of record JBEKTB010000149.1, on the reverse strand, counting down.
GACGCTGCGACTGCGATTTCGAGTCCATGTTCGGTGATGAGATCCCCATGACACTGGCCGACATTTGAAGAGTAAACAGCGTCGGTGAGCACATTGGCGGAGCGGCGTGAAGCCACAATCTGTTGTGGCGGAACTCGATGTCGCTGGCCCGGAAAGCCGGGATGGCGCCGAAAAGCAGCGCGGTCACGAGGGTTACGCCCAGGGTAAACGCAAGCACCGTCAGGTAGGGGGGAAGGTCCAACTGCACCGGATTGGGGCCGGCATGGCTATGCTGAGAAGCAGCGGGCCCGCCCTCCACGCCAGCGCGGTGCCGGCCGCCGCTCCCACCTTTCACAAAGGAGGAACGAGATGATACTTGCACCATGCCAATGCTCGACACTCGGAGCACATTTGATTACATCTCCCCTGTGGATTACTTGCCAACGCCGGACTTGGCCGAAAAACGACTGAACTGAACCCAACGATACCTTCTTCTGTCAGGGAGACAAGACAGACGCGGTCCTCTATTTGCAGGGGGGCAGAGCAAGACTCACGATCATGTCGCATGCCGGCAAAGAAGCCACAATCACGCTCTTGGGGGCAGGCGACTTCGTTGGCGAAGAGTCGCTGGCGGCAATTGAGGGGTTGCGTCTGGCCACCGCCACTGCCGTAAATGCCTGCACGGCGCTCAGGATTGCGAGAGCCGAAATGGTTCGCGTCATGCACGATGAACCGGTTTTCGCGGACTTTTTCCTGAAATTCCTGCTCGCGCGCAGCATGCCAACCCAGGCCGATCTTGTCGATCAACTCTTCAACTCCAGCGAAAAGCGCCTGGCGCGCATCCTTCTCTTGATGGCGGAATATGGCAAACCGGGTGAGCCGGAGAGGTTCATTCCGCCGATAACGCAGGAAACTCTCGCGGAGATGATCGGCACCACCCGATCCCGTGTCAGCTTTTTCATGAATCGCTTCCGCAAACTCGGTTTTATCGATTACAACGGTCGCATCC
>JBEKTB010000148.1:0-8919 GCA_049516495.1 Occallatibacter sp. | reverse complement strand
GGCCTCGACGATGACCGGCTGCCAGGTTTGAGCAGCGGTGTCGCCGGAGCCCGCAAAAAGCAACCCTTCCTCACGGAGGTGTTCGCGGGTCTCGGCAAAGCCCGCCCAGCCCTGGTCCATCACGTGGTTGTTGGCGAAGGAGACGATCTTGATTCCATTGACTTTCAAGGCGTCGATCAGAGCAACGGGCGCGTCGAACATGAAAGGTTTTGACCCGTGCGAGTGAGCCGGGGCGACCGGCGTTTCCAGGTTGACGAAGCCGAAGTCGGCCTTTTTGAAGACATCGCTGACGTCGGAGAGCAGCGCGCCCCACCCGGCTGCGCCCTCCCCGGCCGCGGCTGCGGCAGCGCGAACCGGTTCGTGCGGAATCACGTCCCCGGCCACGGCAAAACTCACCTGGGCCAGTTCGTGGGGATAGGGTGCGATGACCGCGGCCGGGCGACGGGTTTCAAACCCCGCCAGAAGGGCTCCCGCGATTGCCACAGCCAGCAGCGCACCGCCAGCCGCAAGGCGTTTGTGCTTCCTGAGTTCCGCCACGCATCGGGAACCAAGCCCCGTCAACCACCCAAGGCCGAATCCAGCCCCGGCCGGTTTGCCTCCCAACGCCCAATCCATTGCGTGCTTCAAGCCGTTTCCCTTCCCTGCGCGGCAGCAAAAACAAACGCAACCAGAATACAGGGAGGGCGGCACCGCGGCGCGAACCCATTCCGCAATGAACGCTTGGGCGAACATCTTCGTCTATTGAGCTTGAGACTGTTACCCTTGAGCAGGATGGCGAACGGGAGAGAAGCCGGCAGCACAGTGTGCGTTTAACCGGCGACCGGACCTATGGCAGAGTTCGTAATCAAGTTGGCCGACGAGCGCGGCCGCGTGCAGGAGCAGGTGCAGACGGCGGCCACCGCCGAGGAACTGCGCGCTCGCTTTGCGCATGCCGGCTACCACGTCTTTTCCATCCGCGCCCGCGGGGGATTCGCAGGCTTGCAGCGCCGCAAGGTGAAGGTTGAGCCCTTTCTCATCTTCAATCAGCAATTTCTGACGTTGATCCGCGCCGGACTGCCCATTCTTGGCTCGCTGCAAATGCTGTCAAAGAACCAGAAAAACGCCCATTTTTCTTCGCAATTGGACGATGTGGCGAACCGCGTGAAGACCGGCGAGTCGCTGTCTTCGGCGTTTGAGGCGCAGAGCGGTTTTCCGGTCATGTACACCACCACCCTGCTGGCCGGCGAGCGTTCCGGCAACCTGCAGGAGGTGCTGGAGCGCTATGTCAGCTTCCAGCGCATCTCGCTCACCTTCCGCAAAAAGCTGGTGGCTTCGCTCATCTATCCCAGCGTGCTTTTGACGCTGGTCTTCGGACTGATGTTCTTCATGTTCGTCTTCGTGGTGCCGCAGTTTGCTGTGCTGTACGACCAGATGGGCAACAAGTTGCCGACCATGACCATGGATCTGCTGGCCTTCGGCAAATTCCTCAACCACAACGTCGTTTGGATTCTGCTGATTCTCGCCGGTACGGCCGCAGGCGGCTACCGCTTCTCAATCACTGAGCGGGGCCGCGACTTTATCGACGGCTTCCGCATCGGCCTGCCCGTGTTTGGCAAAATCTGGCTCAAGTACCAGGTGGCCCTGTTTGCGCGCACGCTCTCGACGCTGCTGACCGGCGGCCTGCCGCTGGTGCCGTCGCTTGAGACCGCGTCCCGGTCCATCTCCTCGCGCCGGGTTTCGAAGGCGGTCATGAACTCCATTTCCACGGTCCGCGAGGGCAAGCCGCTGGCCGAGGCGCTGATCCAGACCAAGGTCTTCCCCGATCTGGCGGCTGAAATGATCTCGGTGGGCGAGCAGACCGGCGCCCTGCCGCAGATGCTCAACTCGGTTGCCGAGTTCTTCGAGGAAGACGTTTCGACCGCCCTCACCGCCTCGCTGGCGCTGATCGAGCCGGCCATCCTGATCATCATGGGCTTGGTGGTCGTCTTCATTCTCATCTCGCTCTACCTGCCCATCTTCTCTTTGGGGCAGGCGGGAGGTCAGGGGTAAATCATGGCTGACACAACGACACTGCTTCCGATTCCGCTTCAGGCCGGCCAGGATGAGCGCTCCCAGGCCGAGCTGCTGGCGCAGCGCTACCACGCCGATTTCGTTGACCTGAAGAACTTCAAAATCCAGCACGAACTGCTGCGCACGGTTCCAGTAGAACTAATGTTCCGCTACAACTTCGTGCCCATCGAACAGCAACAAGACGCGCTGGTGATCGCGGTCAGTGACCCGTCGCAACTCATGATCCTCGACGAGATCGCCGGGCTGCTTGGGCACCGCATCATTCCGCGTGTGGCCACGCTGTCGCAGATTACTGACCTGCTGAAGAAGACCGAGCAGTCGCAGCGAGTGCTCGACGAAGCTAGCGAAGGCCTCACCTTCGACGTGCTCACGGGCGACGACAGCGCGGACGAAAATATCTCCATCGAGAAGTTGACCAGCGAAGAAGACATCAGCCCCATCATCCGGCTGGTGGACACGACGATCTTCACCGCTCTCGAACGGCGAGCCTCGGACATCCACATTGAAACCAATGACGATTCGGTGGTGGTGAAGTACCGCATTGACGGCGTCCTGCAGATGGCCATGGCTCCCATCGCGCGCGAGCATCACGCCACCATCCTGAGCCGCATCAAGATCATGAGCGAACTGGACATTGCCGAGCGCCGCGTGCCCCAGGACGGCCGCTTCCGGGTTCGCTACAAAACCCGCCTGATCGACTTCCGCGTGTCGATCATGCCGACCATTCATGGCGAAAATGCCGTGCTGCGCGTGCTCGACAAGGAGTCGATGAGTGAGAAGTTCCACAACCTCACCCTCGACGTGGTCGGATTCGCCGACGCCGACCTGAAGCGCTTCCGGCGCTACATTCGCGAGCCCTACGGCATGGTGCTGGTCACCGGGCCGACCGGTTCCGGCAAGACCACAACGCTGTACGCCGCACTGAACGAGATCAAGAGCGACGAAGACAAGATCATCACCATCGAGGACCCGGTCGAATACCAGATTCGCGGCATCACGCAGATTCCGGTGAACGAAAAGAAGGGCCTCACGTTTGCCCGCGGTCTGCGCTCCATTTTGCGCCACGACCCGGACAAGATCCTGGTAGGCGAAATCCGCGACAATGAAACGGCGCAGATCGCCATCAACTCCGCGCTCACCGGCCACCTGGTATTCACCACAGTCCACGCCAACAACGTGGTCGACGTGCTGGGCCGCTTCGTAAACATGGGCGTTGAAGTGTACAACTTTGTCTCCGCGCTCAACTGCATCCTGGCGCAACGATTGGTGCGCACCATCTGCGACCACTGCGCGCACACCGTCACCTATGACGACGACGCTTTGGCCGGAGCCGGTTTGGAACCCTCCGATTGGCGCGGCTTTGGGTTCCGGGAAGGCACCGGCTGTATTGAATGCGGGGGAACCGGCTACCGCGGACGAACGGCGATTCATGAGTTACTGGACTTGACCGACCCGATTCGCGAACTGATTCTGGAAAAGAAGCCCACCTCCGAAGTGCGCAAGCTGGCCCAGAAGGAGGGCATGAGCTTTCTGCGCGAGTCGGCGCTCGATCGGGTCCGCCGCGGCCTGACCACGCTCAAAGAGATCAATAAGGTCACGTTCATCGAGGCATCAAGATAGTGAAATCGATCTTCAGCAAGACCGGTTCCAAGCCCGGCGGCCGGCCGCCGGCGGCGGTTGAGATTGAGCCGCAAGGCGTTCTGGCCGCCGCTTCTCCGGGGCCCGGCCAGCCGCCCGTGTATGCTTTTGAGCCGCTCCCGGCCGGGGCGCTTACGCCCGGCATCGGCGAACAAAACCTGCACGCGCCCGAGGCCGTGGCCGCCGCCATTCGCAACGCTCTGGGGCAGGTGTCGCCGCGGACACGGGCTGTTACAGTGGTGCTGCCCGACACGGCGGCCCGCGTCTTCGTGCTGGATTTCGATTCCCTGCCCGGCCGCGCCGCTGAAGCCCTTCCCGTTCTCCGCTTCCGCCTGCGCAAGATGATTCCCTTCGATGTGGAGCACGCCGGGGTCAGCTACCAGGTGCTGCTCGAAAACAAGCAGGAGTGCAAGGTGCTGGCCGCCGTCATCCCCGGCCCCATCCTGGCCGAATATGAAGCCGCCGTCCATCAGGCCGGTTACGAGCCTGGAGCCGTGCTGCCTTCGAGCCTTGCGGCGCTGGCTGGAATCGATTCGCTGGAGGCTGTGCTGGCGGTCAATCTGACCGGTCTGGCGCTGACGACCTGCATCACCAACGGCGAAGACCTGCTGCTGTATCGAACGTTGGATTTGCCCGAGGACCCCCGCATGCGCCTGGATGAGGTGCAGCGCGGCGTAGCGGTGGCCGCGGCCTATTATGAAGACAAGCTCCAGGCCCGGCCCACGCGGTTGCTCTACTCCGGCGACGGGGGAGCAAGCCAATTTGCCAGTTGGCTCAACGATCCCGCGTTGACTGTGGCAGACCTTGCGCCGCGGCCTGAGACCGGAGCCGTCACACCGATGGGTACTCTGAGCTTTGCCGGCGTGACGGGCGCGCTGGCGGGAGCAAGCTAATGCGTATCGCCATCAATCTCGCCACCCGCCCCTACGCCGACCTTGGACCGGCGCTCAAGCGCCTCCGCATCGCCATGGCTGCGCTGGTGGTGGTGGGTCTTGGCCTCGGCCTGGGCCTGCGCGCCTTCCACCAGAAGGCCGAAGAAGCCCGCGCCCGCGAACACTCGCTCGACCTCCAGATCGCGCGGATCGCCCAGGAGCGGCAAGGCTACCAGGACCTGATGCGCCAGCCGGCCAACGCCCAATTGCTCGTTCAGGCGGGCGCGCTCAACCAGCTTTTCAACGAAAAGACCTTTTCCTGGACGCTGGCCATGGAAGACCTTGAAACGGTGCTGCCGGGCGGAGTCCAGGTGGCCACCATCGAGCCGGTGAGGAACACCAAGGACGGCACCATCACCCTGCACCTGCGCGTGGTTGGCCCCCGCGACCGGGCCGTCGATCTGGTCCGGAACCTGGAGCGCTCAAGACTCTTCCTGCTGCCCCGCATCGTGGGCGAAAGCACCGAGTCCAGCGGCGGCCCAGGAGAGAAGCTGGAGCCAATCAGCGCTTCAAACCGCGTCAACTTCGACCTGCTGGCCGACTACAATTCGGCCGCGCCGATTGAACACACAGTGGAAAAGAAACACCCGGATGAGCCCGTTTCGGCCGACGGAACGCGCGCATTGCCGCCGCCTCATGCGGTTCACCCGCTCGTGGCCCCGGCCGCACCGGGACAGCGGCCTGTCCGCCCGCCCTACACAGGCCAGTCCAGACCCAACCCAGGAGGCCCGCGATGAGCACCCGCACCCCTTCACCGTGGCGCGAGCGGCTGACCTCCCCGCTCACCTGGCACTATGTCGCTTTTTCCATCCTCCTGATCGCAGTCATCGGCCTGTCGATCCGATTTGGCCTGGACTGGGCGGCCACAAGCACAAGCTCCAGCGACGCGCTGGCCGGCAAGCAGGTTCAGTTGAGAGCGCTGGATATGGAGACGGCCCCGCTCCGCGGCCTGGACAAGCGAGTTGACCAGTCGCGCGCGCAGATGGAGGCTTTTTACGCCAAGCGCATCCCGCCCAACTACTCCTCCATCGCCACCCGCGTGGGCGAACTGGCGCTCAAGGGACCGGTGCGGCTCACCAGGGTGAACTACACCCAGGGCCCACCGGGCGCAGATTTCACCGAGATTTCATTGGACGCTGGAATCACCGGCGACTACCCGCAGATCATGCGCTTTGTGAACGGACTGGAGCGCGACCAGACGTTTTTCGTGATCCGCGCCATGGCGCTGACCGGTCAGCAGGGCGGCCTGGTGAACCTGCGGCTCCGGGTTTCCACCTGGCTCAGGCCCGCCGATGCGGCGGCCAGCGGCTTGCCTCTCACTCCGCAAGCGGGCGATACGCCGGCTGCGCCGTCCACCTCTTCCGCCGCTCAGGGAAAGGGAGGCGAGTAGCCATGGCATTGCCTCTCGGAACGGAAAAGAAGGGTCAGGTTTACCTGGTCGTCGTCCTGTTTGCGTTCATTCTCGGATTCGGCGGATGGCAGGTCTACAAGACTTTCGGCGGCCCCGCCGCGCCCGCGCCTTCCACTGGACCCATTGCCGCACCGGCCTTCAAGCCCCCGGCCGTGGGGCGCGCGGCGGCAACAGGCTCCGCAGGGCAAGACGCGCAGAAGCTATCGAACGCCGGCATTGACCCCGCCTTGCACCTCGCGGAACTGGCCCAGACGGAACAGGTCGAATACCTGGGCACCGGCCGCAACATATTCTCCGCCGAATCAGTGCCGGTGCATATCGAAACTCCGGCAGCCGGCGCACGGCCCGGCCCCGGCCAGCCCAGCGTGACCGGCCCTGTGATACCCGAAGTGCCCCGGCCGCCGGTCATCGATTTGAAGTATTTCGGGTACAGCCAGGCCAAAGACAGGTCTTTGCAAGCATTTTTCATTCATGGAGACGACATTTTTGTGGCCCGGAGCGGCGAGATTGTCAACCACCGCTACAAGGTGGGCGTCATCATGCCGGGGAGCGTACAGATAACGGATCTGAGCTACAACAACACGCAGTCGCTGCCGCTGCAGGCCAATTGAAAACTAGCTGCTCCATGATGAAAACCGCTCCAATCCGCCGGCCCGTACACCCTTCCGAAGAGGGCTACATCCTGGTTTGGGTCATCTGCCTGGTGGCGCTGTTCACCATCTCCCTGGCGATAGCTTTGCCCAAGGTCTCCAAGGAGATTCAGCGGGACCGCGAGATAGAAACCATGCATCGCGGCAAGCAGTACGCGCGCGCCATTAAGATGTACTACAAGAAATTCGGGGCCTATCCGCCCAACGTCGATGCGCTGATCAAGCCCACCAACAACATCCGCTTCCTGCGCAAGAAATACATCGACCCGACGACCGGCAAGGAGGAGTGGAAGCCAATTCTGTTTGGCCAGAACAAGGCCCCGACGGCGATGGGCTTCTTTGGTCAGCCCCTGACCGGATCGACGATGGCCGGCATTGGACCCGGCGCGGCCGGAAACGGACTAACGGGGGCAAATGGGCTTGGGGGCGGAGGCGGAGGCCTCTTCCAGCAGACTCCAGCGGTCGATCCCAACGCGGCGCAGGCGCAGGACCCGAACAACCCCAATGCTGCCGCCGGCGGCGCGGCCACAAGCAGCTCAGCCTTCGGATCGACGAGTGGATCGACTGGCCAGACTTTCGGCGGGGCGGGCATCATCGGCTTCTCGCCCACCAGCCCCAAACAGTCGATCCTGATCTACAAGAAGAAGAATCACTATAATGAGTGGGAATTCGTGTATGATCCGCTGTCTGAGCAGATGACCATGACGGGCGGCAATACGGGCGCCATCGGCCAGCCCGCCAGCAGCACGACGACTCCGATCGGTCAGTCCAACTCCATATCCCCGAGTCCCACGCCGTCCCCAGCCCCGGTCTCTCCCTCCCCGCAACAGTAAGGAAATCGGAGGTACGCGGTCTCTGCGCGCACAACTGCAAGAAACGCAAGGGCCCGCATCCTCCTGGAGGATGCGGGCCCTTGCTGTAGAGAATCGGCTTGAGAAACGAGCGATTACACGCTGAAGGAGGAGCCGCAGCCGCAGGTGCTCTTCACTTGCGGGTTGTCGAACTTGAAGCCGGCGGCCTCAAGGGTCTCGACGTAGTCCACGGTGCAGCCGTTGAGGTACATCAGCGACGTAGCGTCCACAAAGACCTTGAGGTCGTCGAAGCTGAAGACCTTGTCCATCATGCCGCTCTGGTTCTCGAAGGCCATGGAGTACTGGAAACCGGAGCAGCCTCCGCCGACAACGCCGATGCGCAGCCCGGCAGGGAGCGGATCCTGGGTGGCCATGATCTCGCGCACCTTGGCGATGGCCTGCGGGGTCAGATTGAGGGGGGCTTTCTTTTCGGTTTCCTGTGCGGGTGCAACGGTTGCTGTGGCCATGAATTCTCCCAAAACTGCGAAATGCTTGCCGTAGGTTTAACTCTACCGCTCAACGAACGGGGATTCAAGTCCCGTTCATCCTTCAAACCGTTAGATGCTTCCGGCGTCCGGAAGGTCGCAGAAGCGACAGGCTGCGGCGGCCAGCCGGCGACCCGCAAATGAGTCGTTGCTGGAAGGCTGAAGTCGACAGGCATTCAGGGCAAACATGTCTGTGATTTTTATCACCACAGCGACACCCATTCCGGGCTATTATGTTCAGCCGTACAGCTCCTCTGCTTGACGGGGCCGCGAATTTCTTTGTCGGATCCGCCAGTATTCGGGGGCCAGAAAATTCATCGGAGGTGGAGTATGACGTTTGTCTGGGTGATGTGGATAGTTTGGGGAGTGCTGGTACTGATCACGGCTGTTCTCTATCTTTATCGCTCCCGGCTGACCCGTGACGAAGAAGACCAGATCTTCCTGGACGACTCCTTCAGCCACGAACAGGCGGCGCAGGCGGCGATTGTCGCCAAAGTGAACAAAGTGCAGCCGTTGCTGCGGACCTGCCTTTGGATCGTTGCGGTTGCAACGCTGTTCGTAATCGGATACTACATCTGGGACATCATCACCCAGTTCAAGTAAACCGCTCTGTCTTCGTAATCCGCCAGCAGCTGGCGGCGCCCCTCGGGCATCCGCCAGCTGCTGTGTGCGTACTCTCGCTTCCGGCTCCGGTTTCCTGTTTCTACTCCACTTGCTGCTTGGCGCGGTAGCCGTCGCGGGCGATGATGTCGTATTTGAGCGGCTTGTGCTTCTCATCCTGAATACGCAGCGGCTGCCCCTCGTCGTCCACCAGTTCCACGCGTAATTTGCGATAGGTTCCGTCCTGCTTGGGGTTGGTGGGATGGTAGACCAACTGGTATTTCGAGCGGATGTTCTGGTTGA
>JBEKTB010000147.1:0-8926 GCA_049516495.1 Occallatibacter sp. | reverse complement strand
ATATCTCCGTTCGCTGGCCCAACGGCCAGCGCCAGTCCTTCGCCGCACTTAAGGCCGACCCGTTATACAGCATCAAAGAGGGCACGGGAATCGTTCCCAACCGCGGCTGGAAATGACACCTGCTACGGGTGATTCGCTTCCTTCCTCAACAACGCGTAAAGCAGCGGCTTGCCGGTCGGCTTCTGGCTGCCGCCACGCGGCTCGACTGTAACAAAGACTGCATCGATTTCCGCCAGCTGCTTGGGATCGTCCGAGCGCAGCACCCAGCGTCGATTGGACTCGCTGTCCATATACAGGATGCCGAGGTTCATGGGATGAGATCCCGCGTTCGGTTCGGAATCCTTCTGCCCCCACACCTGAAAAACGCTGGCATTCTTGGCTCCGGGTTGATGGTCGAGATCGAATGCATAAAATACCAGCGACTTGTTCTGCGTATAAAACACCCGCCCGAAAGCTTTGCGTGTGCGGCTGACGCTATCCACATCGAAGACGTCAGCAATGTAAAGTTTGCGCGCTCCCATCAACTCGCGAATATCGCGATCGGAGGTCAGGTACTGTTCGTCGTCCTTGAGACGGCGCTCTTGCTCGCGGGTGGCCGATGTAAGGTCATTGAGCTCCGATTGCAGAGATGCCGTGTGCAGAAGAGACCGGCTGTGCTCGGCCTTGAGGTCGGTGAACTCCGTCTGCAGGCGCTGGTAGGCCTTGCCCGTTTCGTCGAGCTGGCCGGCGAGTCTGTCCCGCTCTTCGGTCAGTTGCTTAGCTGTCAATTCCCGCTCGCCGATTGTGCTCTCCAGCTCCTTTATGCGCTCTTCCGCAAGGCTCGACGCCGCACGCAGCCGCGCAAGTTCCTGTTGACCGCCCGTCACCTGCGCCTCCAGCCTCGAAATCTGCGCACTCTCAAGAGCAGCCAGATCGGAAGTCACCCCGCCTTTGGGCGCAGCCGTTTGTTGACCGGCAGGCAAAGCCGCGCGCATTTGCTGCGGTGCCACAGTCTGCTCGCCGCCTGTCTTGCGCTCTCCCAGACGATAGCTCCCCAACGCCACTGCGATCATCGCGCATGCCGCCACAGCGGCCATGGCCCATTGTCTCTGTGCGCTTCGGGCCGACGGTCTCCATGTCGCGCGCCCGGAACCTCCATCAATCGGAACTACCGGATGCACCCGTTGCGCGCGGATTGCGGAGAAAAGCCTTTGCCTGGATTTGCGACTGTCCCATCGCGCGGCCTGCTCCGTCAGAGCGCCATTTCCCGCCAGAAAAGCCATGCCCAGTCCGCCGATTGCCGCATATTCATCGTAGACAGTCCGGCACGGCGCGCAGGTCCGCAGATGAAGCTCCAGGCTGCATCTTTCCTCCAAGCTGAGCGAGCCCGCCTGCGCCAGGGCACAAAGCTCCTCGAATCTTCGGTGCTCGTTTTGTGTTTCAGTTCTTTCCATTTTGGTGATTTCGCAGCCTTTCCACCAACGTGCTCCTGCGCAGTCGTTCAAGACCCCGGTAAAAATGGTGCCGCACATTCCCCAGCGGCTCATGAAGCCGTTCGCTGATTTCCCGGAGCCCCATATCTTCAAAATAGTACAGCTTCAGCGTCTCGCGCTGCAGTTCGGTCAATTCATCGAATGCGCACTGCAGGCTGCTCAAATCGAGCTTTGCCTCGATTTCGCTTTCAATGTCGTCGCGTCCGGATAACGTATCCTCCAGTCCCAGAGATTCGATATTCGTCCGTACATAGAATCCCCTGCGCGACAGGTGCGCCTTCCGGTCCCGCGCCCGGCTGTAGGCCACTTGGACGATCCATACCTTCGCGCTGCCCCTGGCGGGCTCAAACGTCTCCGCCTTCCGATAGAAGTACAGGAAGCACTCCTGGACGACCTCCTCCGCCTCTCCGGCGTCATGGAGAATGCGAAGCGCTATGCCGTATACCAGCCTGGAATGGCGGCTGAACAGTATGTCCAGGGCCTGCGGATCTTGAGATTTCAATAGGGCTATGAGTCTTTCATCGCTCGATTCGGCGGCTTCGGCAGGGGCGGCGACACTGTGAAAGGTGCTTGGCAGCGCGCCCTGCATCTCCAACTCTCCGCTTCTTCGCGCCGGGAGGAGGTCGAAGTTCCCGGACAGGGCAATTCCTCCGATGAGATCAGCATCAGTGGCCAAAACGACCCTCCCGTGAGACAAATGAACTATACTCCTGCCTGCGAGCCAAGAACCACAGGAATATCTCCCGGTTTGGGCTCAAAAAAATATCAGAGCAATGGTGGTACACATCGGCTGTCAGCGGCGTATATATTTATCCTCGTTGATGTCTGGGGGTTGTTGCCGCCAAAGTAGCGGTTCGCCAAAGCCGAACCGTTTCGTAGGCTTGCGGGGGGAGCGTTGCAAAACGGATACTCAGAAAGGATAGGGCTTCCGTTGCGCAGAGTCCTCGCCGGACTCCTGTTTCTGCTGCTCCTTCCGCTTTTCACGCAGGGGCAATCGACCAATGCATCGCTTACCGGCCGAGTTACCGACCCGGGACGGAAGGTCGTCAGTGGGGCCGATGTGCGGGTTATCAACACCGGCACCGGGATTCTCTATCATGGGCTGACCAATGAGCAGGGGACTTACTACGTGTCCGACCTGCCGCCCGGAAGATACCGGATAGAGATAGAGAAACTGGGCTTTATCGCGGTCATTGAGTCCGGCGTCATTCTCCACGTGCAGGATGCGCTGGAAGTGAATTTTGAAATGATGCTGGGGTCGGCCTCGGAAAGCGTGACGGTGGAGGGAAGCTCGCTGCCGCTCGATACCGAATCCTCCAGCCTGGGTACGGTTGTCGAACGCCGCGAAGCAAACGAGCTGCCGCTTAACGGGCGCAATGTCTTCAACCTGATTGCGCTCGCTCCCTCGGTAACTCCCCAGGGCAGCGCCACCGGAACTCCCGTGGGCGTGAACCCCTTCGGATGGGGCAACTATCAGGTCAGCGGGGCATTCGGAAACCAGAGCGTCGAGTATCTCGACGGACAGCCGCTGAATATTACTTACATCAACCTGCCCATACTTATTCCCAGTCAGGATTCGATTCAGGAATTCAAGGTCCATACCGGCAATCTGCCCGCGGAATGGGGTCGATTCGCCGGCGGAGTGACTAACCTGAGCACCAAGGGCGGAACCCAGGCCGTCAGGGGCGAGGCCTACGAGTACCTGCGTAATCGCATGTTCAACGCCAACGATTTTTTTCTCAACAGGGCAGGCAAACCGCGACCTCCCTGGGTGCAAAATCAGTTTGGCGCGCAAGCCGGCGGCCCATGGGATATCCGCCACTGCTGCGAAAATAATCACACCTTCTGGTTCGGCAGTTGGGAAGGCTTCAGGCTACGCACCGGCAGCCCTTTTACAGCCACCGTGCCCACCGCGGAGGAACGCATAGGGGACTTCTCGGCGATCAGCACCCCGGTTCTCGATCCGTGCGCGGGGAGCGCATTGAATGCCCAGGGAGCCTGCCCCGGCAGCACCTCCGCGCCGTCGCCGTTCGCGCAGAATATGATTCCTGCTGGGCGCATCAACCCGACGTCGAAGGACCTTCTCTATCTCTGGCCGGCTCCCAATGCTCCGGGAACCATCGCTCCTTCCGGAACCTTCAATAACTTCAATACAGTTGCCAACACCGGGGGAAATCAGAACCAGGCGGTTGGACGCGTGGATCAGGAAATCACCAGCCGGCAAAAACTCTTTACCCGTTTCAGTTATTGGAATGTACTCGATCTGCCCATCGATCCGCTTCAGAACGGACTCTGCGTAGACCGTTGTCTGGAGAATTATGAAACCAGGGCATTGGCTGCCGGATATAACTACAACATCAGTTCGACGGCCATCTTCGACGCCAGCGCGAGCGTCAGCTATTTCACTTATCTCCGCTCTCCGAAAAATGCAAACTTCGACCTTACTTCGATTGGCTGGCCGGCAGGCTATAACTCCGCCATTCCTGCGGCCATGCGAACGCCGCCCACTCCGTGCGTGGCCAGCTTTGCCGATAACATCATGTGCAGCCAGGGCCAGAGCTTTATTCAGGATGACAATACGCAGTACAACCTGTCTCCAAGTCTTACCCTGGTGCGCGGCCGCCACCTTTATCGTCTCGGTTTCCAGTTCGAGGTAAGTTACGACAACGCGGCGCAGACCAATGTCGCCAGTGGCGCTTTCGACTTCTGCGGCATTGGCGAAGCCTGCTTTACCGGGTTGCCGATCGCCGACTTTCTCCTGGGATACGCGGATAACTTCAGCAACGTCAATAATCACTTTTCCGCGCAAGCGGTCGTTCCGGCATATACTGCGGGGAAGCAGGTGTACCGGGCATTCTACTTCACCGACACCTGGCACGCCACCGATGCGCTGGCCATCAATCTCGGACTCCGCTACGAGCTCCAGGGACCGTGGTCGGAGCGCTTCAATCGTCTCTCCTATTTCGATCCGGCTGCGGAAAGTTACATCAATCAATTTATGACAGCGGAATCGTCTCCCGTGATGGGCGATGTGTTTCTGGTCTCTCCCAGCGCCAGAAACAATCTTCCGCTCGCCAAAGACAATGCTGCGCCAAGGCTCGGCATCGCCTACAGCGTGACGCCCAAAACAATCCTGCGCAGCGGATACGGAATTTTCTGGATACCGAACTACGTGTCCTACGCATTGAATCCCAATAACGACATGGTGAATGCCGCCAGTACGACTTATACCGGAACGGTCGATGGAATTCATCCCTATAACTCCATCTCGCTGCCTTTCCCGGATGGCATTTCCGCGCCGCCGGGAAGGTCGCTCGGAACTGAGGGTACGCAGCAGTTTCTTACCCAGGTGGTGCAGTCGATTACGGAAGTGGATCGCGGCAACCATCCCGACGGCTACGTCCAGCAATGGAACTTCAGCCTGGAGAGGCAACTCCCCGGGGGGCTCTCGGTCATCGCCGCCTATGTGGGGTCGAAGGGAACGCATCTGGCGCAGTATTCGCAGCAGATCAACCAGATCTCCGACAGCCTTCTTGCGCAGGCCGCGACGCAATTTGCCGAGGGAGGGCGGTCCTCCGTCACGCTGCTACAGGCGACGCCGAATCCCTTCTATGTCAATGGCCGGGCGCTGGCGCTCGCCACGCCCACCACGACTGCGGGCCAGCTCCTTCGGCCATATCCGCAATACACCAGCGTCGAACTTGCCGGGCAGGGGTGGTTCGACAGCATCTACCATTCGTTTCAACTGACTGCCCAAAAACGCATCCTGCCCGGAGGGTCGCTTCTGGCGGCTTACACCAACTCCAAGCTGATCAGCGATACCGACACCCTGACAGCCTGGCTGGAGACGGCTGTGGGAACCATTCAGGACAATAACAACCTGCGCGCAGAACGTGCTCTCTCTTCGCAGGATGTACCGCAGCGCCTGGTGGTGAGTTATGCGCTCGATGCGCCCTTTGGTCAGGGCCGGCGTTACCTGGCGCAGATCGGCAGCAATCTGAATCGAGTGGTTGGCGGCTGGGGCATCGACGGCGTGGCCACATTCCAGCGGGGTTTTCCGCTGGTCTTCAGCAATGGCCAGGCCAACGACACCACTCTTTTTGGAGCCGGTTCGTCGCGTCCCGACCTCTTGCCTTCCTGCCGCAAGGCAAGTTTAAGTGGGGGCGAGCGCCTGGGCGGCTGGTTCAACACCGCGTGTTTTGCCGCACCGGCCGACTTTGCGTTTGGCACGGAGCCGCGCGTGGATCCCACCCTGCGTTCTGACGGCGTCGATAACTTCGATGTAGCCCTCTTCAAGAGGCTGTTTCTCGGTCAGGAGGATCGGGCCGGGTTTGAGTTCCGGGTGGAATTTTTCAATCTATTGAACCGGACTCAGTTCGCGCCGCCAAACACGACCTGCTGCACCACCAACAACGCCAATTTCGGCGTCATTACCAGCACTTCGCCGGGAACTAATCCGCGCCTGGTCCAGTTTGCGTCGAAGTTCTTCTTTTGATCGCGAACGCGTTCGGATGGTTAGAGAGCTTCCAATTCACCTGTCAGCAAGACTCTGGGCGCCCCATCCTTTGTGCGTTTTTGCACAAAGGGTGGGAGGGCATGCACCAACAATCTCGAACCTGAACAGCCAGGCCGAAAGCGACTTATTGCCCCGGCGCATTCAGGTCGATCAGCCCCTCAGGCAGGGCCATCTCCACCCGTTTTGCCTTCAGATCGATGCGCCGCAAATAGCTCTTGGCAAAGGGAATCAGCACCTCGCCCGCCGCGCCGCGAACCACCAGCAGCGCCACCGGCCCGGCCGTCCGGTCCACGTCCTCGATCTCGCCCACCAGCACCGGCTCGGTTCCGGACGCGCCCGCTCCGGCCACATCGACCAGGGAGCAGCCAATCAGGTCGGCGATATAAACTTCGTCCTCGCCCAGGGCAGCCCGCTCCGACCGGGGAATCGCCACCACCAGCCCGTTCAGCGTCTCCGCCGCCGAAATCGAGTCCACGCCGGCAAAATGCAGGACCACGCCACCCTTGTGCAGCCAGTGAGTCGCCAGTTCCACTTCGCGCGGCGTAGAGGGACGGGCCGGCGCTCGGCCGGGCGCGCCACTGCCAGCACGCGCAGACGCGCCTTCAGCCAGCAGCCAGAGCCGCCGCCGTTCGGCAAATCTTTCGGGGAAATCGGTGAGAATATCGGCGAAGACCTCGCCTTTGCGTCCCTGCGGACGGCGAATGCGGGCCAGCCAGACCCACTCTTCTGTCTGCCCAGCCTGTTCTGCCGTGGTCATTGCTGCCTCCGGAGCGAGCCGGGTGCTTCCGCAGCCGCCACTCTAGCCTTCGTCGTCTTCTTCCAGGATGTCCAGCGTGTAGCGGTGATGCAGCTTCATGCTCACGGCGCCCAGAATGGTGCGCACCGAGCGCGCGGTCCGCCCCTGCTTGCCGATCACCTTGCCCACGTCCTGTGGAGCCACGCGAAGCCTGAGAACCGTGTTTTCTTCCCGGTCCACACTCTCCACTTCTACCTCTGTTGGCTCATCCACCAAGGCCCGCGCAATCTCGCGGACCAACTCTTCCACTTCGACCATATCGTTTTGGGTCATACTCTTGCCCCTGACCGGATGCGTCCAAGAATTGGCGACCAAAAATTGGCGACCCAAATTTGGCGACTCCAAAAATGGCGACATAAATCGGTGCGCGCATAGTATCAGCACACACCCATCGCCGTCATTAACCGTGTGCGCGCCGGCATTCAGCGCCCGCGCACACCTTCAGGGGGAGGAGAAAGGGCGGAATCAGGCTGCGGTTGTGTCCGCCGCCGGAGCCGGCGCCGGGTTCTTGGTCACCAGCTTCTGCACGATGGGCGAAAACTGCGCGCCTACGCTACGCCAGTAAGCGATCCGCTCGTGCTTCAGATCCACCGAGGCAGGGTTGGTGCGCGGGTTGTAGGTGCCGACGACCTCAATCGAACGGCCGTTGCGGGCGCGGTCCTTCTCGATGACCACGATACGATAGTAGGGCTGCTTGCGGGCGCCAAAACGCGCCAAACGAATCATCACCACGGCGATACGGTTCCTTTCGAAATCCAGTGCTCTGTTGTGCGCTTAGGGAATCTTCCGGCCGGGGAACTGTCGACTCAAGCTCGCCCCGCCAAATAAAGGGCCGGGCAAGAGTGCCCAGCCTCGCAAGACACAACACCTAAGTATCGCCGAAAGGGACCGTTTGAAGCAAATTAACGCTCTGAAGCCGGAAACAGGAACTTGAGCATGGGCCTCACCCGCCGCGCCCAGCTTGCCTCGTCGTGCGTCCCGCCGTGCACCCGTTCAAAGTGCAGCGTCTCGCCCGGATGCCAGCCATTGGCTTTGAGCCGCCGGTTCAGCGTCTCGGCGTCCTTCAGCGTGCGATGGCCTTCCCGGTCGCCCACGTCCAGCCAGGTTCGCGGCCGCTCCCAGATCTGCGGGGCTCTCTCGTTCAAATAGCCCAGAATGCTCTTGTGGTTCCACCACACGCTGGGCGAAAGCAGCGCCAGAGCACCAAAGACTTCCGGGTGGCGCAGTCCCAGGAAGAGCGAAACCAGCCCTCCCAGCGACGATCCGCCCACCCCGGTCTGTTCCCGCTCCGTCCGCACCCGGTACTGGCCGGCGATCCACGGCATCAGTTCCCGGGTCAGCATCAAGCCGTACTCGTCCGCCTCGCCGCCGCCCATCTGCCAGTCGCGCTCATGCGTGTACTCGGCCAGCCGCCGGTCGCCAGTGTTGTAGATGCCCACAATCACCAGCGGTTCCACCTCGCCGGCCTTGATGGCCGCGTCCGCATGCTCCCGCACCGCCCACGTCCGGCCGGGAATGAACGACGTCCGCCCGTCGAACAGATTCTGCCCATCGTGCAGATAGAGCACCGGGTAGCGCCGCTCCGGCTCGCGGTCATACCCCGGTGGAACATAGACGATGAGGTCCCGCTGGTCAGGCAGATAATTGCTCGGAAACCCGCGGTGCAGCCGGAGACGCGGATGCGGCGAACCCTCCCGGGCCGCCAGCAATCCCTCGGGCGCGTCCGTCCCTGTTGGTGCGTCCGATGGTTGGTCTTCCAGATTCAAATCCCGCGGTCCCCTGTCTTTGAACGTCGGCGGTCGCCAATGTTGCCCCAGCCGCCTTGCCGGAGGCGCCTAAAACGGCAACCCGTGGCTGTTACAGTATCAAGAAACAAGCGGTTCTCCAATTCTGTCGCCGCCTGGCGCAGACCCTTATCGGCATTCCGGGCCCTCGGTTCACAACCGGTTCGACAACCCCCGAGCCGGCCTCGGACCCGCAACACAGACCTATCGCGGAGCGTGCACACCATGGTTCGTGAGTACCATAAATGGCATTCCGGCCGCCTGGGCAGAGAGATGGAAATGCTCGTCTTTGGTCACGCCGGCCTTCCCGTCCTGGTCTTTCCCACCTCCGGAGGCCGTTTCTTCGAGTTTGAAGACC
>JBEKTB010000146.1:0-12433 GCA_049516495.1 Occallatibacter sp. | reverse complement strand
CCTCTTGTGTTCCAGTTGTCCTGCCAAGGGCACGGCTGGGTAGCGAAGTTCGGTTGTGATAACCGCTGAATGCATATAAGCGGGAAGCACGCTCCAAGATGAGATCTCCCTGAAGGGCCCAGAAAGACCATCTGGTTGATAGGCTGGAGGTAGAAGTGCAGTAATGCACGTAGCTTACCAGTACTAATCGCCCGTTCGGCTTGTCCATAGAATTAACTCCGCGCAGTACAATCGCGGATGCTCTTCTATCAAGCCTTGTAAAGACCAATCAATTTCGTTGTTACCAAGTTTTGGCGCCAGATTGCAGCCGCGTTCCTACAGAGATCCGGGAGTAACCATCCGGAAAACGAGTAGACGCCGCGGCAGGCTGCGGGCAACCACCCGCCAAGCGCCATCAAGTTTGCCGGTGAGCATACTGCGAGGGATCACCCGTTCCCATCTCGAACACGGAAGTTAAGCCTCGCTGGGCCGATGGTACTGCACGGGTGACTGTGTGGGAGATTAGGTGATCGCCGGCAATAATATCTAGCAAAACGAGCCACCCTGTGAAAGGGTGGCTTTTTTGCGTCTGGCGCCAACAGTTAGAATCGATGCACAATCACCCGCGCTCAACAATGAGGCCTGCATGTTCAGAAAGATGGTGGTCGTCCTCGGTTTGCCGGTGCTCCTGTCGTTCTTCTTGTCCGATTTCTACGGTCAAGCGGTGGCTCAGAATGCTGGCATTCCGCTCGGTCGCAACGATTCTCGGATCACATTCACGTTTTCCGTTCATCCAGGCTGGAGAGACTTTCGCTTTGCGGTGCAACTGGACAAAGCGGGCAAAGTCGCAGGTGTGTCGGTCTTCCGCGAGGGCGACTCCAGTCCGTTTCAGACTCTTCCGACTTGCGCGGGGCCAGGGCTGCTGGAACCGGTAACCGAGGGATGGACAAACGACGATCTTTCCAAGCTGATAAAACACGACGACCTGAACTTCGACGGCTTCGAAGATCTGGAGCTACTTCAGTACTTCAATCGTCACTCGGATAAGAAGCTATATTGCATTTATCTATGGAACGACAGGACCGGTCGCTTTCTATACTCGAAAGATCTCACGGATATTGCAATGAACGTTGAGGCACATCCTGAGACTAAAACGCTGACGGTGCAAGATGACTGGCAAGGCGGCGCCTTTGAAGATAGCACGTACCGTTGGAAAGCTGGCAAACTCCAACTGATCGAGCAGCATGGTCTTTACGGTGACTGGAGTACTCAGAGCAAAGGTAAGTGCGGTTTTGAATTTCGTTGCGGTAGGTTGCGCAACGGCGAAATGGTTACGACCTTGATAAAGCCGGTCTGCACAGTTGACGAAATGCAGGACCTGCCAAACTGCCCGGGGGAAGCCACTTTCCTGGAGCCGAAATTGCCTGCGGGGACGCCTGCGCCTATAAAGAGAAATTGATTCGGGCGCCGATCACCTTGCTCGATAGAAAGGCCGTGCTCTGAGGCACGGCCTTTTCTCTTCGCGTGAACCCGGGCTACTTTGCCTTTGGCCCGGCGGCTCGCACAATCCCCGGTGCGTCGAACTTCTCGAAGTTGGCCGCAAAGCGCGCAGCCAGGTCCGCCGCCTGGCGGTCGTAGGCTTGCTTGTCGGCCCAGGCGTTGCGCGGGTTGAGAATTTCCGCCGGCACTTCCGGGCAGCTCACCGGGATGTGCAGTCCGAAGGCCGGCTCGGTCACAAATTCCACCTCATCCAGCAAGCCGTTCAGTGCGGCGTCGACCAGGGCGCGGGTCACTTTCAGGCTCATGCGCTTGCCGACGCCGAATTTGCCCCCGGACCAGCCGGTATTGATAAGCCAGCATGCGGCCTGATGCTGCTTCAGGCGCGCGCCCAGCATCTCGGCGTAGACGCGCGGAGCGAGCGGCAAGAACGGTTTGCCGAAGCAGGCGGAAAACTCGGGAACCGGGTCGGAGCCCATACCGGCCTCGGTTCCGGCCAGCTTGGCCGTGTAGCCGGACAGGAAATGGTACATGGCCTGCTCGGGGGTGAGCCGGGCAATGGGCGGCAGAACGCCGAAGGCATCGGCGGCCAGGAACATCACGTTGCGCGGATGGCCGCCCACACCGGGGACGAGAGCATTGTCTATAAAGTCAACCGGATAGGCTACGCGCGTGTTCTCCGTCAAGTGGGTGTCGGCGTAGTCGGGCAGGCGCGTGGCCGGATCGAGAATCACATTCTCCAGCACGGAACCGAAGCGGATGGCGCGGTAGATCTGCGGCTCGCGTTCCTCGGTAAGGTCGATGCACTTGGCGTAGCATCCGCCTTCAAAGTTGAAAATTCCGGACGGGCTCCACCCATGCTCGTCGTCGCCGATGAGGTGGCGCGCGGGGTCCGCGGAGAGGGTGGTTTTGCCGGTTCCGGAGAGGCCGAAGAAGAGGGCTGTATTGCCGTCCGCGCCCAGGTTAGCCGAGCAGTGCATGGGCAACACGTCGCGCTGAGGAATGAGGAAATTCATCACGCAGAAGACGGACTTCTTGATCTCGCCGGCGTACTTTGTGCCGCCAATGAGGATCATGCGGCGGGAAAAATCCGCCACGATGAAGGCGCTCGAGTTGGTGCCGTCGCGCTCGGGTACGGCCTCGAATTCAGGAGCGGCCAGGACAGTAAACTCGTGCGCGTGGTCGGCCAGATCCGCGGCCTCCGGACGGACGAAGAGCTGGCGGACGAAGAGGGCATGCCAGGCGTACTCGGCGATTACGCGAATCGGAAACCGGTACAGGGGGTCTGCGCCACAATAGAGGTCCTGAACGAAGAGCTCACGAGCGCGCAGGTGATCGACGACGCGATCAAGCAAAGTCTCAAACCGCTCCGGCGAGAAGGGCAAGTTGACCGGGCCCCAGTCGACCAACTCGTGAGTCAGAGGGTCGTCCACCGTGAACTTGTCTTTGGGGCTGCGGCCAGTTCGAGCGCCGGTCGATGCAACTAGTGCGCCGTTCGCCGCCAGGCGGGCCTCTCCGCGCTTGAGCGC
This sequence comes from Occallatibacter sp., assembly GCA_049516495.1. Classification (GTDB taxonomy): domain Bacteria; phylum Acidobacteriota; class Terriglobia; order Terriglobales; family Acidobacteriaceae; genus Telmatobacter. The sequence continues at coordinate 9,428 of JBEKTB010000146.1, read as the reverse complement.
GCTTTCAACCAGTTGCGCCACTGTGAGATTGCTGTGCACCTGCGGGCCCGACGCCAGAGTGTGAAGCTCCGCCACGTTCAAAAGGCTTGCCATGCGTACACCCCTCTCCACCTATTGTTGACCGGATCGGCTGTTGTGTCATTTTAAAGGAGAGCTTGGATAGCGCGCGGATTGCCGAGGAGGGAATTGAACAGATTGGTCGGTAGGCCACGGCGTACCAGCGAGGCACTGCCACGCTGTGAAGAATCATGAAAGCCTGCGCCAAGCCGACCGGACAAAAAACGGGGCGGATGCCCGTTGCAGCACATCCACCCCAAACCCTCGCAAGTCTCTCGAATTTCGTTACGGGCGCCGGCGGTTTCACAAGTGGTTTGTCCGGAGGTGCATGCACTCCAGTGGCATCTCCTCCAGGAGTTGACCCCTCGCACGGTGCCGGAAAGGGCACCGGACCTGTGGAACCGCCCTGGTCAAAACTAGAGAACCTGCATCCTGTTCAGCTGCGCTCGATATCGCTGCTGTATTCACCCCTCGAACGTGTACCTGTCCGCCGGGACTTCGTTTCTGCCGGTCGCATCGACTTGAGCGCATTGGCCACGGGATGCATCGTCTCTGGTTTTGCCGTCGTCAGCGCGAAGCCTTGGAGCCTTGGATCGGCCCCTTGCCCTTCGCGATCTCCGCCCTCATTCCTTGTTGTGCTTCCACCAATTGAACTCCCTTGGGCGAACCCAGTCCCGTGGCCGGGTTCCAACCGGACGTGGCGGAATAGGCTCCGTTGTTCCCTGAAGTGATGCTCCTGAAGCAGACCGCCTGGTCCACTTCGTAGAGGGAGGGGTTGATGAATCCAATGCGATCCTGGATTTTCTGGTTGAGCAGGGCGATCAGTCCGGCCCACATCGGCGCCGCGGCGTTGGTTCCCCCCACCACCATCTCCTGGCCGTCCACGAGGATTTCGTAGCAGGTATCGGGGTCGGCGTTGCACACCACGTCGGGGACCCCGCGGCCGAAGTTCAGCACCGCGCGCGCCTGCCAGTCGGGGCTCGCAAAATAGGTGCTGTAGCCTCCTCCGGTGGTTCCCCCTTGAGGGCCGTCATTCCACACTGTTTCAGAGACGATGGTGCCGTTGGCGGCCAACAATCGGGTACCGCCTACAGAAAGCACGTTGGGGCTCGATGCCGGGAATTCGACATGGTTTTGGCCATCCTGGATACCGTCTGTAGAACCGTTGTCGCCGGACGAGGCGACGATGGTAATGCCCAGCAGGCTGGCTTCCTGGGCCACTTCGTCGAAGTTCTGCATGGACTGCCCTGTCCAACTGGACTCGGGGCCACCCCAACTGAAGCAGAGCACGCGGGGGCCGCGAAGCTGATCGTGAACCGCCATGTTCAGCACATCCTGGAATCCACGCGAAGTGTTGGGAGCAAAGTAGACCACGATGTTGGCTCCGGGCGCTACCGCCCCGACCACTTCGATATCGAGCATCACCGCGGTATCGGCGCTCTGCGGGGTAGTCGGGCGGTTCTTGGCCAGGTTCAGTGCGGCGGTACTGACAGTCGGCGCCTTCACTCCCAGGGTCTTGAAATACTGGTCAATGTCGGCCTGGCGATAGCCGCCGCCAAACTCGATGAGGCCGATTACCTGGCCCGCTCCGTCCACATCCTGCGGAAAGCCATAGAGTTTTGCCACTTCCGCCGGGGAAAACGTGGTGTGGGAGGCTCGTTCGCCAAACGGGCCGCTGGTGCTGCGATAGCGGAAGTGGGGCTTGACCATCGGCCGGTCATCGAGCCCAAAGACTCCCTGAACCATGGATGCATACTCTTCCGGAATATGAATCGCGCCCGTGCGTCCGCGGTAGCTTCCATCCGGATGCTCATATTCATTCAACTCAACGTCGAAGGCCTTCTCCATTGCCGCGGCAGTTCCGGCCATGGTGACGGTGCGGCGTAAAACCTCGTCGCCGCGTTCCAGCAAGTACAACTTGTGTTCGCCAGCGAATTGCTTCATCTTGTCCACGTACGCGGGATCGGCGCCACATTGTGCGGCAAGCTCGCTATGGCTCAGAAACTTGCCGGAAGGTCTGGCATTCGCCAAGGGTTGGCGATGCTTGAGAATCACCGAGACTTGCATTAGTTGATGCGGATCGGTGGGCCCGATCACACGCGCTCCCGGAAGTGGTACTCGATCGCTCCCGTTGAGGGCGATCCTCCTGGAATTTGACATGGGCTACTCCTTCTCGGATCTGTTTCCCGGTAGATTTTGTGCCATGCGCCTTTCCAGCTGGCGTGAGCGATGGTTATCCTCGACCACGAATGCGCCATCGCACTGGCCCGTTACGCGCCATGCCTGGGGGTGGGCAGGGCTCGCGTTCTGAATTTCGCGTCCCGAAGATCCCGGATCGTCCACAGGTGAAAATTTGCTGGCGAACGGTTCGTGAATCTTCGTGCTGAGAGCGCACCGTTCAGAATGTGGTCAACTTGGGCCCGGACGAAGATTTGGGCTCGAGTCCGAACAGGAAGGCTCATCCGCGTGAAGCGCGTGACTTGCGCCCACGGCGATGCCCAACCTCTATCTCGCATCGAATTGGATCGACATCTATCGAGCTTCAGGCTGCGGAGATCATCGGTTCAAGAACAGAGCCTGCAAGCTTCGTGTCGGAATTGCTGCATGCCGCGATTTCACCACGGGTGTCGTCCACCAGATTTTCCCGAGTGGCTCCGGTCGATCAGGTGGTTCATACTCCAACCGCGCCAGTCTATCTCCGGATCATTTTTAGAGGATGTCTATTTTTGGACACCTGGCCCTGATTTTGCTGCGGGCCACGACGCGCGCACGAACCCATGCAGCAAGAGGAATCTGACCTTGGAGTGCGGTGGAAATTCCGAGCGCGAAATCGCGCGGTCAGACGTTGGAAGGCGTCAGCACCGGCAGGGTGGGCATCTCGCCCTGGGCCCGGGCTTCGGTGACCACGGCTTCCAGGTTATCGAGGACCTCGTGCACCGCCATGGTGTAGATTTCGCGGCGCGAGTCGTAGCCTTCTTCGACCAGCCGCTTCAGATAGCGGCCGGCAATCTGCGCGGCGAGCTGGTCGGTGATCACCTTGCCGGTGCGTCGCTTCTGCTCCGTCCATGCATCGAGCGGCAGAGCAATCCACATGGGGCGGCCGTTCACATCGAAGCGCACATCGACGGCGTCGGCGTGGCGGGTGGCGATGGCCACAATGGTCCCCTTCCACCGGCAGTGCAGGTCTTCGCCGCTCCAGCGGTCGGCTACGTGGAAGTCTTCATACATGTCGCTAGCCTATCGTCCCGGCAGGGCAGCGGGCAAGCGAAACCGCCGCGGGCGAGATCTAAGCACCTCGGCCGGCGTTGAGAGAAAGACGTTCCTGAAGCGTTTTTCGTCGCCGCGGCCCTGTTCGGGTGCGCATGGTTGCCGATGAACCGGACAGGGAGCGTGCTGGAGATGCAGGTCACTGTTGATGTCACAGACGAAATTCGCCGCGAGGCTGAGGCGCGCGGTCTGCCGGTCATCGATTTTGTTGAGACTCTGGTCCAGGAAGGCTTGAACACGGTGCGGGTCCGGCCTGTGGTCAACACCGCAATCGAGCGCATTCGAGCTCTGCGCTCTGCTGCGCCGGCTCCAAAGCGGTAGCGCCGAAAGACGCAAGCGCCATGGGAGGTTCAAAGGCGGCCGAAAACTCAATTCAGGTGGTACCCCCGGACTTTATTGATCCGGCGAGAAAAGAGTGACGTTCCTTCCCACCCTTTCCCGCACAAAACGCGCGAAAGAATGGGGCAGCCACACAGTATTTGATTGCCGGATCAATAGTCCCGGCACAAATCCGGCAAAATCAACGCAGGCTTCAGACCCGGAGGGATGCTTCCTGGCCCTCTCGACTGGCTGAAGCTATGCATTTTCTGCCCGGGCGCTCTTCGACGGCCGATTTGTCCGCGTCAACTTCCGCCTGCGGTGGACGCTCGTATCGGCGCGCTGATAGACTGAATGGGTTGCAGTCGTAGTGCCTCCACCTGTACTCACCCGCCTGCAAGTCTACCGACGAAGGACAAGAAGAGACCCCGTGGATACTCAAACCCGTCATGCCTTGAAGAAGGACAGCTTTGCTGAAGCCACTGCAAGCAGCGTCAATTGGCTCAGTGGTCACCGGTCCGGCGTTGTGCGCTGGGTCATCATTGCCGTTGTCGTTCTTGTGGGAGGCGCCGCCGCTCTGGTTACCTGGAATCTGCGCTCGACGGCTGCCGAATCCGCCTTGGGCGCGGCTCTGGACGCTTACAATGCACCGCTGGCGCAGCCCGGCGCACCGGCTGAAAGTGGCGTTTACTCGACGGCCGCTGACCGTTCCAAGGCAGCCAACCAGCAGTTTGCCGCGATAGCCGCCCAGTATAGCCTGCTGCCGGAGGGCGCCAAGGCGCATTACTTTGCCGGCGTTACCTTCGAGGAACTGGGTCAGACCGCTTCGGCCGAAACGGAATTGAAGGCTGCCTCCGGCAGTTGGGATCGCAACCTCGCGAACCTGGCCAAGCTGGCCCTGGCTGGCCTTTATCATCAGACGGCCCGCGACGCGCAGGCCATCGAGGTCTACAACGCCCTGGCCGCCAAGCCGTCTGAAACAGTTTCGACAGCCGTGGCACAGCTTGATCTCGCCGACCTCTATGCCGCCAGCGGCAAGCAGGATCAGGCGCGGGCGCTCTGGGCCAAGGTCAAGGACGCCGACAAAGACGGCGCCGCCGGCTCCATTGCCGCGCAAAAGCTGGCTGCCAAGCAGTAAGGCCGCCGGACGGTTCAAGACAAGGCTCGCAGGGCTCAAGGCTCTGCGAGTCTTTTCTTTTGCGCCCGGCGCGCCTGCTGGCCGGCTGGATTACGGTACTGTCGTTCCGAGCATTTTCCCGCTCCCGCGCGTCTGGTGGACTATGAGCGCCGGTCAGGCAGTATTCTCAGGTTGGATGGAGATCGCAGACAACGCTGTGTATGACGAAGCCCGCCAGCACGCGGAAGAGGAAGCGCTTGCGAGCCTGGTGAGCCAGTACTCCGGCACGCTCTACCGGGTGGCTTACTCCGTGGTGCGCAATCCCTCCGATGCCGAAGACGCGGTGCAGGAGGCGTTTCTGCGCGTGCTGCGTCACCGCGATACGCTCAATGAAGTGCGCGACCAGCGGGTTTGGCTCATTCGCATCGTGTGGAACATTGTGCTGGATCGCAAACGCCGTTCGAAGACCCGGCCGGAGACCGATGACGTGGCCGAGTTGGCCCGCGTGCTTCCCGCCGGCGGCCTGAGCGCAGATGAGCGCGCCGTCGCCGCCCAACATCACGCCCGCGTCCTGGCCTGCGTGGAACAGCTTCCCGCCAAGGAGCGCCAGGTGCTCATGCTTTCAGCCTTCGAGGAGCTTACCAGCGTTGAGATTGCGTCGGTTCTGGGCATCACCGAGTCCAGCGTCCGTTCGCGCCTTTTCCGCGCGCGCAACCTGATGGCCGGCCTGCTGAATCACACCAGGAGTATCCGATGAGCCGCCGCCGGTTGTCAGGGAACAGTATTCAGTTGTCAGTTGTCAGTGATCAGCTTTCCGTTGCCGATTGCGATTCGCTCAATCCGGCAGGGAGTTTGCGATGAATATCTTGAAACACAACACGTTGCCTCCGAATTCCGGCCCGTCGGCAGGAATTGCATCCAGCTCTGCAGAAGAAACTCTGCGGCTCATCGCCCGGCTTCCCGCGCCCGATGGGCTTGCCGAGCGGGTCCAGGCGGGCTTGCGCGCCGCTTCGCTGTCGGCTTCAAACCCCGTCCGTGCACGGATTCTGCACTGGCCTGTCGCGCTCCAACTGGATCACGCCTGGATGCGTGGCGCGGCTGCAGCCGCGATTGTTTTTGTCGTAGCCGGCGGAGGCTGGGGCATCTACTCGCGCGTCGCGCCCGTTCCGCAGATTAAGGGAATTGCGCTTCCGCACGTCGCCGCTCCGGGAGGATTCGCGGGAGCCGGCGCCATGCGCACGCCGCAGACGCTCAATGGGCCGGCGGTCGTGCATCCCGCTCCGCAAGCGTCCAAGTCTGCCGCCAAGGCGGCACCGGCCTCATCTCGCGCCAAGTCCGCGGCCGCAAAGAAGGCCGCTGCTCAGACGAATGTGCCTGCTCTGAAGTAATCGGCAGCGCCGTCGCTGCAGCCCCCGAACTCGTGCCCTAACTCGTGCCCTCATCCTCCGAATTCGCGTGCGCCCGGTCTGCGTCCTGCTCCGCCGGTCTGATTTCTCTCTCCGAGTTGTCATCCTGAGCGAAGCTTGGCGCGTTCTTTGCGCCAAGCGCAGTCGAAGGACCTGCGTCTGTCCTTCGGGCCGATCTTCCCAAAGCAAATCGCCAAGATCAATTAATTCCGGGGAGGGATTTGGGAAGGAGAATTCACAGTTTCGCGAGGAAACTCATTCGCTGGAAGGACGAAGTCACAAACATCGAGCGGCTCTTGTTCCACCTGAGGCGGCTTCGATGGATTGACCAATGCTCGACTCTCTTCAAATTGTCTGCGGATTTCACCTGAAACCACTACGACATGAAGGTCCTCCGTCGCCCCCTCGATGCTATCCAGAAACTTTGCAAACTGACCGTAAGGCAGCTCGGAATCACCAACCACGTAGACAACCCGCTCCGCGCGATTTTCCATCAAGGTTGCGACTGTTGGTCTCACCTGACTAGCTGGAATTTCGGTCGAATTGACCCACGTTTTCCCGTCCCTGGTGAGCCTGAGAAACTCAAAGCGGCCCTCGCAGTCGAATTCGTTCTGGGCGGTACGATGAATCCGTAACATCGGGATGCGGAACCCCACCGACCCCGGCCTCCGCACCTCAAACGTGCAAAGCACCAGCACCAGAAACAGGCTGGCCAACTGTGCGGCTATGAGCGCATAAAGACGGTTGAGGTCCATACCTTCTACGGACACCGCCCTGTGTTGCTTTGTTCCCCGCGCCGTGCCGACTCGCTTACGCGTCCTTGGTCACCGCCCGGATAAGAATGCCTAGCAGGGCCAGTACCACCGCGCCCCAGAAGGCCGGAATAAATCCGCGCACGTGAAATCCACGCACCAGGTTCGACGCTACCAAGATCATCAGCCCGTTAATCACCAGCAGAAACAGGCCGAGGGTGAGAATGCTGATGGGGAAGGTGATGATCTTGAGGAACAGGCCGACTGTCGCGTTGAGCAGGCCGATCACCAGCGCGGCGATCAGCGCCGGCCCCAGTCCCTCCACATAAAAACCAGACACAAAATTGGAAACAACCAGCAGGGCTATGGCGCTCAACAGCCAGTGAATCAGAAGTCTGACCATGGGTACGTTCTCCTTGCGCTTCAGGTTGATCAACAGGATTCAACAGATTATCGGGGGGTGGGATTGCCTGGTCCGGCTTCCGTTATAGCATGGACGGGGCCGCAGGACATTGGCTCATTTTGAGTTACCGCGACCTTTCTCGGCGCTCCGTGTCCAAACAAGCATCATCTCTGGCGCGTGTTTCGTACCGGACACAGGTTATCCAAGAGGATTTGCCTTCATGATCTCTTCACGCCTCGCCCTGCTGGCGGCCATCTTTCTCCCATTGCTGCCGGCTCTGCCATCGCAGGCGCAGCAGCCGTCCACGACGCCGCTGCCGGAGATGCACCAACTCATGCGCGAGGTGATGGACCACCAGAAGCAGTTGGACAAGGTACGCGAGAGCTACACCTACAGTTCTCTCCAGACCACGCAGGACATTGACGCGAACGGCCAGGTGAAGAAAACCGAGAGCACGGAGGGCGAGGATTTCTTTGTCAACGGCCACGTCATCGAGCGCACCGTGAAGAAGAACGGTCAGCCGCTCAACGAGCACGACCAGCAGAAGGAGACCGAGCGCGTGACCAAACAGGTGGAGAAGGCGGAGAAGACACCGCCCGGCCAGCCGCTTGAAGGGCCCAGCATCAGCGTGAGCCGGGTGCTGGAAGTGATGGACCTGCGCAACGAGAGGCGCGAGAGTTATCGCGGCCGCCTCACCATCGTTTTCGACTTTGTCGGTCGCAAGGACGTCAAGACGCACGGCCTGGCCGAGGACGCTTCAAAGAAACTGCAGGGCACCATCTGGGTGGACGAAGCCGACCGCGAGGTGGCGCACCTGGAAGTGCGTTTCGACGACGACTTCAAGGTGGCTGGCGGACTGTTCGCCACCATCGCCAAGGGCTCCAACTTCCGCTTCGACCAGGCCCTGGTGAACGGCGAAACATGGCTGCCGACTGGCGGCGAAGGAACCGTGCAGGCCCGCGTCCTGCTGCTCAAAAATTATCGCCAGCACTTCACCGAGCGCGACTACGACTACAAGCGTTTTCGCGTAGAGACCGAGCAACTGAAGGATGCCAAAGTCGTGCCGGACAAGAAGCAGTAAAAGAAAATCACTCGCCTCTGAAAGGGCAGAAACACAGCGGGCCGCTTCCCATCTGGAAAGCGGCCCGCTGCATTGATCGAGTTAACTAAACTCCCGGAGGTCCGCCGCCGGGAGGCCCACCACCACCCGGTCCACCGCCTCCATCGGGCGGGGGCCCATCCCCGCCGTCCGGCGGCGGCGGAGGCATGTCTTCACTTTGGTCTCGCGCAGCCGCCTTCTCGCGCTTGGTCTCCCATGCCGCATACGTCGCTTTCTGGCTGTCGGTCAGCAATGCGGCGATTTTCGTTCGCGTCTCTTCATGAATGGACTTCACCGCCGCGCGCAGGGTCTCGATGGCCTCCCTGTCGAAAGGCTGGTCTTCGCCCGATGTGGCACTGGAAGCTGCGCTGGATGCAGTCTTGTCGCTCGCGGCGGAGGAAGCGCTGCCGGTTTCCGCGGCGGCTTTCGCCGGGTTGAACAATGCCTCCACTTGCTGGCGCTGATCTGTCAGGATGGCTTTGACCTGCGCCTGCTGAACTTGGGACAGCGTCAGCAACTGCGTCAGCCGCTTGAGCTGGCGCTCCACGCCGGGTCCGCGAAGCTGCTCCTGCATGTTGGCTTGCATTCCGCCCGGAGGCGGTCCATCCGGGGGCGGGCCCATCGACCCATCGGGCTGCGCCGAAAGCGCGCAGCAACTGGCGATTAATACGCCGGCCAGCAGCAAGGTGCGCCGGGCGAGCGAAACGAGGGTGAAAAATTCCGTCATGATTGCGATGCTCCTCTGGTTTGCGGGGGACGACTGAGAACTTGCGCTGCGGACGCGGTCCTGGCCGGGGCAACTGCTTGCACCCGAACCTGTTCGCGACCGAAGCCGGTGTTTCCTGGTGAGCAGCATCGCCGGCGAGTGCTCATTCAACTAGACGAGCGCATGAGCGATTTCGTTGACGCTTGCGGACGAATACTTTCCGGGCAGTTGAGGCGCCGAGCGGAATTCAGGCGCACAGTTCCGCAAATAATGTGCAATTTTGCAGGCGAACAAAAAGAGAAG
>JBEKTB010000145.1:0-11166 GCA_049516495.1 Occallatibacter sp. | reverse complement strand
CGGCCGTACACCCTGATCGACGCGGTTCCCCTCCTGAAGAAAGCCAAGTATGCCAAGTTCGACGAGACCGTCGACCTGAACATCCGTCTTGGCGTCGACCCCAAGCACGCCGACCAGATGGTTCGCGGCACGGTGGTTCTTCCCCATGGCCTGGGCAAGACCAAAATCGTCGCCGTCATCACCTCGGGCGACAAGATTGCCGACGCCCTGGCAGCCGGAGCCGAGTTCTCCGGCGGGGACGACCTGGTCGAGAAGATCCAGAAAGAAGGCTGGACCGCCTTCGATGCGCTGATCGCAACCCCCGACATGATGAAGTCCGTCGGTCGCCTGGGCAAGGTGCTCGGCCCCAAGGGCCTGATGCCCAACCCCAAGACCGGCACTGTGACCACCGACGTTGTCGGCGCGATCAAGGAGATCAAGGCTGGTAAGGTCGAGTTCCGCACCGACAAGACCGCGCTGGTGCATGTTCCCGTCGGCAAGCTCTCATTCGATCCGCAGAAGCTGGTGGACAACGCTATGACCGTCATCACCTCGGTGCTGAAGGCCAAGCCGTCGGCCGCCAAGGGCAAGTACGTCAAGGGCATTACGATCAGCTCCACGATGGGTCCCGGCATTCAGCTGGATTCGACCGTCACCGATGCTGCAGGCAAGGTGTCGTAAAGCAGCCGCCGGCGATTGGCTGGCGTGCGGTTCAGGTTTTCCGCCGAATGTACGGCGCAAATTTTCAGCTAGCAGCTACGGGCTAGCAGCTAAAGGCTAGGATTTTTATGGCACTGACCAAAGCAAAGAAGACGGAGAAGGTGGCCACGCTCGCAAAAGAGCTGGAAACATCGACCTCCGCCATTATCGGCACCTTTTCGGCGCTGACTGCGTCGAAGGACTTCTCGCTGCGCAAGACCATTCGCGGGGCCGGCGGCAGCTATCACGTCGTCAAGAACAAGCTGGCCGCGCGCGCTGCCCAGGGCACCAAGATCGAGGCCGCACTGCAAGGACTGAAGGGCGTTTCGTCCGTCGCGTACACCTCTGGCGATCCGGTGGCGCTGGCCAAGGCGCTGTCGACCTGGGTGAAGGACAACGCGGAGTTCACCTTCAAGCTGGGCATCGTCGACGGCAAGGTGATCACGGTTGACGAGATCAAAGCGCTAGCCACCATGCCGGGCAAGGAAGAGCTCTTCTCGAAGCTCCTCTTCCTGATTCAGTCGCCCGCGCAGCGCCTGGTTACGGTGATCAACGCCACGGGCCGCGATCTGGCTGTTGTGATCAACCAGGGCGTCGAAAAGGGCAAGTTTGCCGGACCCGCCGCTGAAGCGCCTGCCGCGGAAAAGTCTGTCGCTGGGGCTGCTGCACCAGCCGCTGAAGCTCAGGCCGCCGCCGGTGCTCTTATCGAAGAGACTCACGTAATCGAGCAGCCCGCAGCCGAGATTCCCGCCGCCGAAGTTCCAGCGGCGACGGCCCTCGCGGAGCCTGCGCAACCCGAGAACGCAACCGCATCGCAGGCTGGCGAAGCCGCTGCTTCCGACCCGGTCGAAGGCGCATAAAAAGTTTCGCTTCATTCCCCTGGGTGCGCTTGGCGGTCGCTAGTCTGGGCAACCGCACCGCGCAACGGAAACCCGGTGGACCGAGGCAGCCGAAGAAGAATTCTCTTCGGGAATGCAAATCGGCAATACAAAAGGTTTTGACTCAATTTTAGGAGAACAACATGGCAGACATACAGCAGTTGGAAGATCAGATCGTTTCGCTCAGCCTGCTCGAGGCTTCGGCGTTGGTGAAGAAGCTGGAAGAGCGCCTCGGCGTCTCGGCAGCAGCAGCCGTTGCCGCACCGGCAGCCGGCGGTGGAGCGGTAGCAGCGGCTCCGTGGTCGACGGAGCGCCCAAGCCTCTGAAGGAGAACATCTCCAAGGAAGACGCGGCCGCCATCGCCAAGAAGTTCGAAGGCGTTGCGACCGTCGAAATCAAGTAAGCGTAGCAAAGCAAAGGATTTCGGTGCAGCCCGGGGCTTCGGCCCCGGCGCTCATTTTTCTGCCGAAATCCGTCCGCTTGCGCTCCTGCCCAAAAAGTTGTATTCTTTTTGTTGGAGAACCGCCTCTGCCTTGGTGTGCTAATAGACAGACAGCGCTTCCGGACACTCGCGAATTTCGATTTCTTACACGGTATTACTCCGGTCCATCCCGCGTGCGCGGGCTACGGGGCCGGCCACCATGCATTCTGGCGGCGGACATGCATGGTGACACAGGAACCAGGAGCGGCAGCAAACCTTGAGGCTAGGCGAGCTTCAAAGGGTGGCAGGCATCCATTCAAAGACGGAAATAGTGCACAAGTCGGTTAATGCGCTCACGGGCGGTGCTGTCCCTGCGAGCGCGTTTCCGCGTCTCTACGCGCGACCCTGCCCACCCCACTCGACAGTCCACGAAATCAACCGCACGCGCACTTTATAGCAGTTCCCGAAGTCTTGCGATAGTTAAATTTTTCGATGTTAGTAAGCAGCAGAGATCAGCATCAGGCGCAGAGGCCAGACCGCACCGAGGGCGGCGAGGCCAGACAAAGCGTAATCGGTACCAAAACCCGGAGAGCAGCAGGCTCGGCTCTCCACCTTCGCGATACACACCCCGTCGGCACGGGAACACAGGCGAAGGCCCCTCGAACCGAGATTGCCGAGAAGTTTTAGGAGAACCACAGCATGCCCAGCGAAATGCGCGCGATCCGCACCCGGCTCGATTTTTCGAAGATCCCCACCTCCATCCAGATTCCGAATCTGATTGAAGTCCAGCGCCGCAGCTATGAGCGCTTTCTGCAGATGGACAAGCTTCCCCAGGAGCGCGAAGACAACGGACTGCAGTCGGTCTTCACCTCCGTTTTCCCGATCACCGACTTCCGCAACGTGTCGGAACTCGAGTTCGTCGATTTCTCTATCGGCAACTGGGAGTGCAAGTGCGGCTACCTGAAGGGCCTGAACCATCTGCGCACCGCCTGCTCCAACTGCGGACACATGGTCATCACCGACCCGTTCCACCCGGGCGACGTGCTGTGCTCGTTCTGCGGAACCTATAACAAGAACACTCCGGATTTCTGTACCAAGTGCGGCGACCCCGTCGGCCTGCAGTTGAAGTACGACCAGGCGGAGTGCGAAGAGCGCGGCATGACCTACTCCGCTCCGCTGAAGGTCACCATCCGGCTGAAGATCTACGATAAGGACCCCGAGACCGGCGTCAAGAGCCTGCGCGACATGAAGGAGCAGGAAGTCTTCTTCGGCGACATCCCGCTGATGAGCGAAAACGGCACCTTCATCGTCAACGGGACGGAGCGCGTCATCGTTTCCCAACTCCACCGTTCGCCCGGCGTCTTCTTTGAGACGGCGAACAACCGCACCTACTTCCTGGGCAAGATCATTCCCTACCGCGGCAGCTGGGTCGAGTTCGAGTACGACCAGAAGAACACTCTGTACGTTCGCATCGACCGCAAGCGCAAGTTCCTGGGCACCATCTTCCTGCGCGCGCTCGGTCTGCGCACCGACGAAGAGATTCTGAAGACCTTCTACACCGTCGACACCATCAACATTGCCGAGGGCAAGCTGAGCTGGAAGTTGACGCCCGAAGGCCAGGCGACGAATCTGCAGGGCACGCGTCCTGCTCACGCCATCACGGCCGGCAAAGAGGAGCTCGCGCCGGCCACGCGCAAGATCTCGCCGCACTCCATCAAGCTGCTGCGCCAGCACAAGGTCGAGTCGGTCGAGGTGGAAACCTCCGAGTTCGACGGCGCCATGACGGCTGCGGACGTGGTCGACCTGACCACCGGCGAACTGCTCTACGAGGCCAACCAGGAGCTGACCGCCGACAAGCTGCACAAGATTCTCCAGTCCGGCGTCACCACCATCGAGATATTCTTCCCCGAGCGCGACGACGTGGGCAACATCATCACCAACACCCTGCGCCGCGACTCCGTGCGCAAGCCCGAGGAAGCGCTGATTGAGATCTACCGCAAGCTGCGTCCCGGCGATCCGCCGACGCTCGACACTGCCAGCGCTCTCTTTGAAGGCATGTTCTTCGACCCGCGCAAGTACGACTTCTCTCGCGTGGGCCGCCTGAAGTTCAACATCAAGCTGTACGAGAACCAGGACGCCAGCGGCCTGGACAAGCGCACCCTGACGCCCGAGGACTTCTACGGGACCATTCGCTACCTGCTGAAGCTGCGCAAGAACATCGGCAATGTCGATGACATCGACCATCTCGGCAATCGCCGCGTGCGCGCTGTCGGCGAGCTGATGGAGAACCAGTTCCGCATCGGCTTGGTGCGCATGGAGCGCGCCATCAAGGAGAAGATGTCGGTCTACCAGGAGATGTCGACGGCGATGCCGCACGACCTGATCAACGCCAAGCCGGTAATGGCAGCGATCCGCGAGTTCTTCGGCTCCTCGCAGCTCTCGCAGTTCATGGACCAGACCAACCCGCTCTCGGAGATCACGCACAAGCGCCGCCTGTCGGCCCTTGGACCTGGCGGTCTGTCTCGGGAGCGCGCCGGCTTCGAAGTCCGCGACGTGCACCCGACCCACTACGGCCGCATCTGCCCGATTGAGACGCCGGAAGGCCCGAACATCGGCCTGATCAGCTCGCTCTCGTGCTTTGCGCGCATCAACGAATACGGCTTCATCGAGTCGCCCTACCGCCGCGTGAAAGACGGCAAGGTGCTCGACTTCGTCGCCATCGCCAACGCCGGCGAGTCCGGCCTGCGCCAGGGCGACCACCTCGAAATCAACGAGTCGCGCAAGTTGAACGACCAGCTCAAGAAGGACAAGAAGCGCACCATGGAGCTTGAGCCGTTCAGCTTCTATCTCTCCGCGTGGGAGGAAGATCGTCACACCATCGCGCAGGCCAACATCGAGCTCGACGCCAAGGGCCACATCGTGCAGGACGTAGTCGACGCCCGCCGCCAGGGCAACTTCGTCCTGGTCAACAAGGGTGACGTAGACTACGTTGACGTCTCGCCCAAGCAGCTGGTCTCGGTGGCCGCTTCGCTGGTTCCGTTCCTGGAGCACGATGACGCCAACCGCGCGCTGATGGGCGCGAACATGCAGCGTCAGTCCGTGCCGCTGCTGGTCTCGGAAGCTCCCTTCGTCGGCACCGGCATGGAGGGCGTCACCGCGCGCGACTCGGGCGCCGTCATTCTGGCCAAGCGCAATGGCATCGTCGATTCGGTCGATAGCGAACGCATCATCGTCCGCGTCGAAGGCGAGCACCACCCCACGCAGCTCTCGCGCGAGGTCGGCTCGGACATCTACCAGCTCACCAAGTTCAAGCGCTCGAACCAGAACACCTGCATCAACCAGAAGCCTGTGGTCCGCCACGGCGACCGCGTCCTCAAGGGCCAGGTCATCGCCGACGGCCCCTGCACGGAGCAGGGCGAACTCGGCCTTGGCCGCAACGTTCTTGTCGCCTTCATGCCGTGGCGCGGGTACAACTTCGAGGACGCGATCCTGATCTCCGAAAAACTCGTCAAGGATGACTACTACACGTCCATCCACATCGAGGAGTTCGAGATCGAAGCCCGCGACACCAAGCTCGGGCCGGAAGAGATCACGCGCGACATCCCCAACGTCAGCGAGCACGCTCTGCGCGATCTCGACGAGTCGGGCATCATCCGCATCGGCGCCAAGGTCGGCCATAACGACATCCTCGTCGGCAAGGTGACGCCCAAGGGCGAAACTCAACTGACGCCGGAAGAGAAGCTGCTGCGCGCCATCTTCGGCGAGAAGGCCGGCGACGTTCGCGACGCCTCGCTCACCTGCCCTCCGGGCATCGAGGGCACCATCGTCGACGTCCGCATCTTCTCCCGCAAGGGACAGGAGAAGGACGAGCGCGCCAAGCAGATCGAGATGGAGCAGATCGAGAAGCTCGAACGCAACCTCGCCGACGAGATCCGCATTCTCACCGACGAGCGCCTGAAGCGCCTCGAAGGCATCCTCGGCAAGAAGGAAGTCCTTGCCGACCTGCACGACGAGCGCACCAACAAGAAGCTGCTGAACAAAGGCGACATTCTCGACCGCGACACCATCGAGCTGATCAGCACCCGCAACCTCAAGCGCATTCGCTACGCCGACAAGGACCCCCGCGTCAACGAGCAGATCGATGAGATCGAGGAGATGACCTCGCGCCAGATCGACGTTCTGCGCAAGATCACCAACGAGAAGATCGGCAAGATGCAGAAGGGCGACGAACTCGCTCCCGGCGTCATCAAGATGGTGAAGGTCTACATCGCGATGAAGCGCAAGCTGTCGGTCGGCGACAAGATGGCCGGACGCCACGGCAACAAGGGCGTCATCGCGCGCATCCTGCCCGAGGAGGACATGCCGTACCTTCCCGACGGGACGCCGGTGGAGATCGTCCTCAACCCGCTCGGCGTGCCTTCCCGTATGAACGTCGGTCAGATTCTCGAAACGCACCTTGGCTGGGCTGCCTACACGCTGGGCAAACAGATCGCCGCGGCCGCCGCGGAGATGACCAAGGCCAGCGAAGTCCGCGAGCTCTTTACGGCGCGCTTCGCCGGGACCGCCGCTCTCACCCAGCTTCTGGAACTCGACGACGAGCAGACCATCCGCGTCGCCGCCGGCATGAAGAAGGGCATCTGGTTTGGCACGGCGGTCTTCGACGGCGCGCGCGAGACCGAGATCAAGGCGTTGCTCGCCGCAGCCGGTTTGCCCAGTTCGGGCAAGACGCTGATGTTCGACGGCATGACCGGGGACGAGTTCGAGCAGCCGGTAACGGTTGGCTATATCTACATGCTCAAGCTCTCGCATCTGGTCGACGACAAGATCCACGCGCGCTCGATCGGACCGTATAGCTTGATCACGCAACAGCCCCTCGGCGGCAAGGCCCAGTTCGGCGGGCAGCGCTTCGGCGAGATGGAAGTCTGGGCGCTGGAAGCTTACGGCGCCGCCTACATCCTGCAGGAGCTGCTCACCGCCAAGTCCGACGACGTCTACGGCCGCACCAAGATCTACGAGGCCATCGTCAAGGGCGAGGCCGCAATCGAACCCGGTGTGCCCGAGTCGTTCAACGTGCTCATCCGCGAACTGCAATCGCTCTGCCTGGACGTCGAGCTGATCAAGCTCGCCGACCAGAAAAAAGTACCGCTGCCAGCAATCGCAGCAGCCGACTAACGCATTACGGAAGTGAGCGGTATAAGTCGCCGCTCACTTCCGCATTTGCTTCTGAGATAGGCCCGGACTTAAGGCATACAGGAGCCAGAAAACTTTGAGGGGCTTTAGCCCCAGGGACAAGAAATACGCAACACCACAATTGAATAAGCACCTGCACCAGAACCACCGGCATCGCGATGCGCCGAGAGTCATCGCGGAACAGATTTATTGAACCGCAGCCAACCCGCTGCCTGCTTGCGCAGAAGAAAAAACGGAGACGCCCACTATGTTCCGCTCCAGCCCGTTCGAACTCCTCGGACCCATCATCGACTTCGACGCTATCAAGATTCAGCTCGCCTCCCCGGAGAAGATCCGCTCCTGGTCGCACGGCGAAGTAACCAAGCCGGAGACCATCAACTACCGCACCTTCAAGCCGGAGCGCGATGGCCTGTTCTGCGCCCGAATCTTTGGCCCCATCACCGACTGGGAGTGCCTCTGCGGCAAGTACAAGCGCATGAAGCACCGCGGCGTTATCTGCGATAAGTGCGGCGTTGAAGTCACCCTCTCCAAGGTCCGCCGCGAGCGCCTGGGCCACATCGAGCTCGCGTCGCCCTGCTCGCACGTCTGGTTCTTCAAGGGCCTGCCGTCGCGCATTGGCCACCTGCTCGACATCAGCCTGCGCGAGCTCGAAGCCGTTCTCTACTTCGAGTCCTACGTCGTTGTCGATCCGGGCGACGCGCCTGTCAAGGAGCGCGAAGTCATCAAGGACGAGACCCGCTTCCGCGAACTCGACGCCCAGTACCGGCCTTCAGGTTTTAAGGCGATGATGGGCGCCGAAGCCATCAAGGAGCTCCTCAAGCGCGTCGAGATTACCGAACTCTCCATCGAGCTGCGCGAGCGCATGAAGAACGAGACCTCGCTGCAGAAGAAGCTCAAGTACTCCAAGCGCCTCAAGATCGTCGAGGCCTTCCGCAAGTCCGACAACAAGCCGCAGTGGATGATCCTCGACGTGATCCCCGTGATCCCGCCGGAGCTTCGCCCGCTGGTGCCACTGGACGGCGGCCGCTTCGCCACGTCCGATCTGAACGACCTCTATCGCCGCGTCATCAACCGCAACAACCGGTTGAAGAAGCTGATGGACCTGCACGCGCCTGAGGTCATCGTCCGCAACGAGAAGCGCATGTTGCAGGAAGCGGTCGACGCACTCTTCGACAACGGCCGCCGCGGCCGCGTCCTTCGCGGTGCCAACAACCGTCCACTCAAGTCCCTCTCCGACACCCTCAAGGGCAAACAGGGCCGCTTCCGCCAGAACCTTCTCGGCAAGCGCGTGGACTACTCCGGGCGTTCCGTCATCGTCGTCGGCCCCGAGCTGAAGCTGCACCAGTGCGGCCTGCCCAAGAAGATGGCGCTCGAACTCTTCAAGCCCTTCATCTATCACCGCCTGGAGCAGACCGGCCACTGCACCACCATCAAGCAGGCCAAAGAGATGGTGGAGATGCAGGAATCGATCGTATGGGACATCCTCGAAGAGGTCATCAAGGACCATCCCATCCTGCTCAACCGCGCTCCAACCCTTCACCGCCTCGGCATCCAGGCGTTTGAGCCGGTGCTGGTCGAAGGCAAGGCCATCAAGATCCATCCGCTGGTCTGCACCGCCTTCAACGCCGACTTCGACGGCGACCAGATGGCCGTGCACATCCCGCTCTCGCCGGAAGCCCAGATCGAGGCTTCGGTGCTGATGCTCGCCTCGCACAACATTCTGTCGCCCGCCAGCGGGCAGCCCATCACCGTGCCCACGCAGGACATGGTGCTCGGCATCTACTACCTCACCAAGGCCAAGGTCAATGCCAAGGGTGAGGGCCGCGTCTTCGCCAACATCGAGGAAGTCCTGATGGCGCTCGAAGCCAAGCAGGTCGAGACGCTCACGCCCATCCGTCTGCGCTACACCGGCCCCGTGCTGGACATGACCACTGCCTACGACGACCAGGACCTCACTCACACTGAGCCGGTCGAGTTCTCGAAGCAGTTCATCTCCACCACCGTCGGCCGCGCCATCTTCAACGAAGCCCTTCCCGAAGGCATGCCTTTCGTCAACGGCCTGCTGAAGAAGAAGGGAATCGGCCAGCTCGTCAACTACTGCTACCTCAACCTCGGCCTCGAAGTCACGGTCAAGACGCTGGACCGAATCAAGGACCTCGGCTTCCGTTATGCCACCCGGTCCGGCCTCTCCGTCGGCCTGGACGACATGGTCATCCCCGACTCCAAGTACACCCTGGTTGGCGATGCCGAAAAGCAGGTCCTCACCATGCAGCAGCAGTACCTCGACGGAGCCATCACCAACGGTGAGCGCTCCAACAAGGTCATCCAGATGTGGTCGGGAGTCACCGAGCGCGTCGCCGACGAGATGTTCAACAACATGAAGCGCGCCGACAAGGAAGGAGCCATGAACCCGATCTACATCATGGCCGATTCCGGCGCTCGCGGATCGAAACAGCAGATCCGCCAGCTCTCCGGCATGCGCGGACTGATGGCCAAGCCCTCGGGCGAAATCATCGAGACCCCCATCACGGCCAACTTCCGTGAAGGCCTCACCGTGCTGCAGTACTTCATCTCCACGCACGGCGCGCGCAAGGGCCTCGCCGATACCGCTCTGAAGACCGCCGACTCCGGCTACCTCACTCGCCGTCTCGTCGACGTGGCCCAGGACGTCATCATCAGCCACCACGACTGCGGCACCGTCGAAGGCATCTACGTCACCCCGATCGTCGAGGCCGGCGAGACCATCGAGCCGCTGCGCGACCGCATCATCGGCCGCGTTTCGCTCGAGAAGCTCAAGGACTTCGAGGGTAAGACCATCGTCGAAGTCAACCAGGAGATCGACGAAGACCTCGCCTCCGCCGTGCAGGCCGCGGGCATCGAGCGCGTCAAGATCCGCTCCGTGCTCACCTGCGAGTCCAAGCGCGGCGTCTGCATCCTCTGCTACGGCCGCAACCTCGGCTCCGGCAAGATGGTGGAGATGGGCGAAGCCGTCGGCGTCATCGCGGCGCAGTCCATCGGCGAGCCCGGCACGCAGCTCACCATGCGTACCTTCCACATCGGCGGCACGGCATCGCGCGTCTCCGACGCCTCGCACCTCGAGGCCAAGAACGCCGGCACCGTACGCTTCATCAACCTCGTCACCGTTCGCTCCAAGGATGGCGGCCTGGTTGCCATGAACCGCAACGGCTCCGTCACCATCGTCGACGACAAGGGTCGCGAGAAGGAACGTTACCCCATCGTCTACGGCGCCAAGCTCAAGGTCGAGGAGGGCGCCAAGGTTGCCCAGGGTGGCACCCTCGGCGAGTGGGATCCCTACACCTTCTCGCTGCTCACTGAGATCGCCGGCACGGTGCAGTTCAAGGACCTGCAGGAAGGCGTCACCCTCAACGAAGAAGTCGACGAAGTCACCGGCCTCTCGCGCCTGGTGGTTGCCGACTCCTCCGACGAGAAGCGTCAGCCCGCCATCATCGTCAAGGCAGCGTCCGGCAACAAGCGCTACCTCATGCCTTCTCGCGCCCACCTTATGGTCGCGGACGGCGACGAGGTCTTCCCCGGCGACATCCTGGCCAAGATCCCGCGCGAAACCACCCGCACCAAGGACATCACCGGCGGTCTGCCTCGCGTGGTTGAGCTGTTCGAAGCCCGCAAGCCCCGCGACCCGGCAATCATTTCGAAGATCGACGGCGTCGTTCGCTTCGGCGAAGTCAGCAAAGGCCAGCGCAAGGTCTACGTCACCGCCGACAACGGCCAGGAAGAGGAGTACAGCGTTCCACGCGGTGTCTACGTCAACGTCCAGGAAGGCGAGCGCCTGCGCGCCGGCGATGCACTCATCGACGGTCCCCGCAATCCGCACGACATCCTGGAAGTGCTCGGCGAACGCGCCCTGCAGATGTACCTCGTCAACGAAATCCAGGAGGTCTACCGCCTCCAGGGTGTCGCCATCTCCGACAAGCACATCGAGACCATCGTTCGCCAGATGCTGCGCTGGGTCAAGATCGA
>JBEKTB010000144.1:0-9341 GCA_049516495.1 Occallatibacter sp. | reverse complement strand
CCCGGCCTTGCCGGAGCGTTTCAGTTCCTGCCAGTCTTTCTCGGTCTGGTCGGCGTAGAGGGAGCCGAACTTGGCCAGCGCCTCGGCGAATCCGTCCCCGGCGCCGATGTAGCCGGCCAGAATGAGCGGGTCGCTGGAGCGGGCGTGGCCGCGGGCCAGCAGTTCGCCGCAGACTTCGGCATAGGCCTCAAGGCCGCCGCCCGCCAAATCCTCCAGATCGATGGAACCCTTGTGGTCGTTGAGTTGCCGCACCAGGTAGTCGCGCCCGCCGAAATGCGTCCAGCCGAGGAACGGGTCCGACTGCAGCTGCATGGCGCGTTGGCCCTCAGCGACGCGCTGGCCATTGTGGTGAGCGGGCTGCGCATCGGGCAGATACGGCTGGTAAGCCGAAGCGGGCTCTTCCTTGATCTGCAAAAACAGCGGATCGGCGGGACCGTTGCCCTCGAAATAGATGCAGTAGTCGCGCAGGCCCACCGAGCCCGTCCCCACAACTTTGAAAGCCACGTCCACCGGGCGGTAGAGCGACAAAAGGTGCTGCCGCTGCGGCTCCAGCATCTGGCGATAAGGCCCGAGAGACGCCAGCACAGCCGCGGCCTTGGAGCCGGTGACGCGCGTCAGCGTCGGCTTGAGATCCTTGAACCGCCGGTCAGCTCCTGCCTCGTCCTTTTCCGTCCCCGCCTCATCCTTCTTTGGAGCGACCCCATTCTTTTCGCGCTTTTTCCTGGAAGGGTGGGAAACCAACTCACTCTTCTGCGGGCCCGGCTCGGTCAACTGCTCCAGCGTATGTTGTGGAGTGGCCCGTTCAGCCTTGACCAGCGCTGCGTGGACCGGCTCGACAGGTCCCATGCCATGAACCAGGTGGCGGCCGATTTCGATCAGCGGCATCTCGGAGAAGGCGCGCATCTGGGTGGCGTAGCGCTCGATGCATTTTTCCACGGCCTGCCGGGCAGACGCCTCCTTGTGGCCGGCTCCGCGGCCTGCCACCACCAGGGAGGCCGCCATGCGCTTCAGGTCCCACTCGAAAGGCCCGCGAATGGTCTCGTCGAAGTCGTTGATGTCGAAAACCAGCCGCCCGTCGGGTGCGGCAAAGGCGCCCAGGTTGCGTACATGCGCGTCACCGCAAAGCTGGCAAACAATGCCGGCATTGGGCAGCGTGGCCAGGTCCGCGGCCATCACCGGAACCGCGCCGCGAAAGTAACCGAAAGGCGACTGCACCATCAGTTGGTACTTGAGTTTGATCAGCGCGGGAACGCGCCCACGCATCGACCGGGCCAGCAGTTCGAGGGCCTGCGTCTTGCGCGCTTTCGGTTTGAATGCGTTGTGTTCCTGGCGGCCCACCTGCTTGCGCCGCGCCTGGCCCAGATTACGTCGTTCTTCCGGAGTTGCCCAGTGCATGAGCCGCACCATACACCCTCAGCCCACAGGACGCAACTTTTGCAAACCCGGTGATTTACACTGCTTCGAAGGAAGTCTCGCGCTGCAAGCGCCCCGCCCCAGGCGCGACGGCGGGCTTTGTCCCCGGAGGAAAATCCATTGACGCGTGCAACCGCCGCTCTGCTTTCGGCCGTGAGTGCTCTTTCGCTTTCAGTCCTTCCGCTCGCCGCCCAGGAACCAGCGAAGCCTCAAGATCCGGCGAAGCCGCTCACCGTGGAGGCCATCTTCGCCCATGGACCTCTGACCGGCAGCCCGCCCAGCGGTCTCACCTGGTCGCCCGATGGAAAGCACCTGACCTATCTCGATGGCGGCGAACTGGTGGACCTGGCTCCCGGGCCAGGTCCCGAAGCGGGCAAGGCGCATGTGCTGGTGAGCCGTGCCAAGCTGGCTTCGCTTTCCGGAGCTACCGCAACGGAGACGGACCGCGACCATCGCGACCGATACGGCATGGCCAGCTACCTGTGGGCGCCAGACTCCGCGCACCTGATGTTCGACTCCAACGGCCGTTTGTGGCTTTTCGATCTGCATAACGGCACCGGCGTGCAGATCGGTTTCACCGGGGCAGCCTCCGGCGACGATCCCAAGTTCTCGCCCAACGGCGAATCGATCTCCTTCATCCGCAATCACGGACTCGCAATAGTTCGGCTCAAGGAACCCGGCACGCCCATGACCATGGTGGCCCCCGCGCCCACCGATCCCCATAACTCCGTCCTCAACGGCGAGGTCGACTGGGTCTACGAAGAGGAACTGGCGACGCGCAGCAACTACTTCTGGTCGCCGGACTCGAAGCTCCTGGCCTATCTGCAGATGAATGAGACCGAGGTGCCGGAGTATCCCATTACCGACTGGATTCCGACCCACGCCAAGGTGGAACCGCAGCGCTATCCGCAGCCCGGCGACCCCAACCCCGATGTGCGCGTGGGCGTCGTGGCCCAGGGCGGCGGCAAAACGGCCTGGATCAAGCTGCCGATTCGGGCGGGACAAGACTACATTCCGCGCTTCGGCTGGGTCGACCGCCGTACCCTGTGGATCGAGACCGTAACCCGCGATCACAAGCATCGCGACCTTTACTTCGCCGACGCCGGCACAGGCCAGGCGCACCCGGTGCTGCAACTCACCGACGACAAGTACTTTGACGATGGCAACTACGACGTCTCGGTGGGCTACGGCAGCATCGTCCTCGCCAACTGGAGCGACGGGCACAACCATCTCTACCTCTACAGCTACGACCAGGGAGATACAGCCAACGCCACAGCCAAACTGGAGCGGCAACTCACCAAGGGCGATTTCGAGGTGGGCGACGAGTTCCGCGTGGACCATGCGGCCAGGCTCATCGACTACCACTCCAACGAAGGCAATCTGCTGGAGCAGCAGTTGTGGCAGGTGAACTTCAACGGCGAGCGCAAGCAGTTGAGCACCGGCGCCGGCTTCCACGAGGGCAACTTTGCGCCCGCGGGGACCACCTTTGTCGACCGGCATTCGACGCAACTGGAGCCGTCCACGCTGAGCCTTTGCCAGGATGCGGGCAAGTGCAGCGTCTTCTGGTCCACCAAGGCGATTGCGCCCTACCACCTGCGCGCGCCCCAGCAGCTTGAGGTAAAGGCCCACGACGGGACGACTCTTTACGCCACTCTGCTGCTGCCCGGGGGCACACTTCCGGCTTCCGTCCCGCTCATCGTGAATCCCTATGGGGGGCCAGGCCCGCAGACGGTGGCCAACCGCTGGGAGGGCAGCCTGTTGTTTGACGAGTTGCTGGCGCAGCACGGGTTTGCGGTACTGCATGCGGACAATCGCGGCAGCGGCGGCCGCGGACGCGCCTTTGCCCAGGCCGCCTATCACAACTTCGGCCCGGTGCAGTTGGAAGATCAGCTCACGGTGCTGGACGCGGCCTTGGCCCAGTATCCGCAGCTCGACCCCAGGCGCCTGGGCTGGTGGGGCTGGAGCTGGGGCGGCACGTTCACTCTCTACTCCATGTCGCATTCCGACCGCTTCCGCGCCGGGGTGGCCGTGGCCCCGGTGACCGACTGGCATAACTACGACTCGATTTATACCGAGCGCTTCATGAGCGAGCCCGCGGAGTTTGCCTCGGGTTACAAGGACTTTTCGGTCGTCAACTCGGCGGCTGACTTGAAGGGGCGTCTGCTGTTGGTGCATGGAACCGGCGACGACAATGTGCATCTGGAAAACTCGGTGCAATTTGTACAGAAGCTGATCGAAGCCGGCATTCCCTACGACCTGCAAATCTACCCGCGCAAGACGCACTCCATCGCCGGCCCCGATGTGCGCACCCATCTCTTCAACCGCATCCTGGCGCATTTCGAGGAGTATTTGAAACCGCCCGTCGCCGCCGCTGTCGGAGGCGGGCAATGAGCTCAGGAACGCGATTACGCCTACGATGCGAGGTCCCGCTCCTATGACGCACCTCGCCACGTGTGCAAACGGCCCTGCATTTTGCACCCCTTACTCGTTTACCGGCAAAGAACGTGACGCAGAGAGTGGCAATGATTACTTCAATGCTCGCTACTATGCGTCTTCGATGGGGCGGGTGGCCCACCCTTTCGTTCACCCCAATCCGAGGGTGCCCCATCCTTCGCTTTTTTCTAGCGAAGGGTGGGTGGGCAGAAAACTCAACTTCCGTTTTCCCAAGAACCTGCAGCGAACTCAGCACCTTCGGAGTAAAATTCTGCTGCGATGACGAAGGGGCTTGTTCGTTACCAGCAGTGCGGAGTTTTCCACTTTCTCACGTTCAGTTGTTATCGAAGGCAACCGTTGCTCGGCAGCGAGACGGCGTACAGCGTTTTCGAGAGCGAACTGGAGGCGGTGCGCCGGCAGTATGGATTTGTGGTTGGCGGCTATGTGCTGATGCCCGAGCACGTGCATTTGCTTGTTGGGGAGCCGCGGAACGCGTCTCTGGCTGTGGCCATGCAGGTTTTGAAACAGAAGACATCGAGAAAACTGAAGGGTCGCGGGGAAGCCCAGTTTTGGCAGCGACGGTACTACGACTTCAACGTGTGGAGCGAAGAGAAGCGCGTAGAAAAGTTGAGATACATGCACCGCAACCCGGTCAGGCGCGGACTGGCGGCGAAGCCGGAAGACTGGCGGTGGTCGAGTTTTCTGCATTACGCAACCGGCAAGATGGGCATGGTCGAAATCGAGTCGGAGTGGACCGCGCACAGACGGGAAGTGAGCCGGTTGGACGCGAAGGGAGCGTTGTGACACCCACCCTTCGCAAAAAACACGAGGGGCACCCTCGGTTTTGGGACGAGGAGAAGAAAGGCAAAGACGAAAGCCTATCCCATGGACAATTAAAGGCTCCTCGTGAGCGAAGCCGAAGGGGCCATCCGCCTCACCACCAGAGTGTGCAGAAATTAACCCTCCCATGGCGCACACTGGCAAATAGGCACAAAGGATGCGAAATCTCTCACCGGTCAGCGGGCCAGAAAGCACCCCCCCCCCGGGGTCCAGTTCTCTGTTTGTTCGCTTTTGTGCGCTGAGCCCAACTTTTCGAGAGCTGGGATAGAACTTTAGTGGCAGCTTGAAGCGCGAGCCAACAGGCGATCGGGCGGAACAGAATCTTCCCTGGAGGTCCATCGTGGCGTCAGCGCGTCCAGCAAAAGGAAGCGCGGCTCTTACAGTTCGTGCCGCCGGAAGATGTCGTCCTTGTCGCGGCTGGGGCACTTCGAGCATCCCAGGCAGCAGACCAGCAGAATTGCCACGCCCACCGTCACCAGGACGGCGAGCACGCTTCCATTCGTCGCAAACCAGTGAACTAGGCTGTGCATTCTCAGTAACCCGGTTGACCTGCATTCAGAGCTTTGCCGTCGAGTGGCCCGTACAGCTCTTCCTAATTAGACGTTGGAAAGGCCAGAACTCCGGCGCAGCCAGTGTATCACCGTGAAATTTCCTTCGTCACGCACTTGTTTTATAGGGAATAAAAAGCGAAAATAGATTCACCGTGGCGACCGGCCCCAATCCGGCGCCGGCGTTCCTCCCTGAGGAGTGGCCGGAACCGCTCAAGCCTGTTGAGCTTGCAGAAGCGCGGCCGCCGCAAGAGTCTCAGCCGGACCCCAAGGCCGGCCCGCAGTTGAACTGGCTGTTTGTCGATTTGAACTCCTATTTTGCCTCTGTGGAACAGGAGGTCCGGCCCGAGCTGCGCGGCCGTCCGGTGGGCGTGGTGCCCATGATGGCCGACACAACCTGTTGCATTGCAGCTAGTTACGAGGCCAAGGCTTACGGAGTGAAAACCGGAACCATTGTGGCGGACGCCAAGCGGATGTGTCCGGGGCTGGTCCTGGTGGAGGCGCGGCACGAGATTTATGTCGACTACCATCACCGCATTGTCGAGGCCGTGGAGAGCTGCCTGCCGGTGACGGCCGTGCTCTCGATCGACGAAATGGCCTGCCGCCTGATGGGCCGGGAACGGCCGCTGCTGGCGGCGATGGAACTGGGCCGGCAGGTGAAAAGCCGCATCCTGGAGCGGGTCGGCCCCATGCTGCGCAGTTCCGTGGGCCTGGCGACCAACCGTTACCTGGCCAAGGTGGCCAGCGACATGGAGAAGCCCGACGGCCTGGTGGCGCTGCCGCTGGACATTTTGCCCGAGGCGCTGCGACAGCTTCCCTTGCGCGCCCTGCCCGGCATTGGCGCACGCACCGAGAAGCGGCTCAACGAGAAAGGCATCCGCAGCATGGACGAGCTGATGGCGCTCAACTGCGAGCAGGCCGGCGAACTGTGGGGCTCGGTTTGGGGCGAGCGGCTGTGGCATTGGCTCCAGGGCGAGGACTTCGACATGGCGGAGACCGAGCATCTGAAGTCGCTGAGCCACCAGCACGTGCTGGGGCCGGAGATGCGCACCCCCGAAAAAGCCTGGGCGGTGGCGCACAAGCTGCTGCACAAGGCGGCCATGCGGCTGCGCGCGGCCGGGCTGTGGACCAGCAGCATCGGGCTGGCCATCGGGTTTGCGGTGCCACGCGGGGAGAGTTCTCCGGTAAGCCGATTCGGCGTGCCCACGCGGGGATGGAAGGGCGAGGTGCGACTGAGCGAGTGCCAGGACAATCCCACGCTGATCGCCGCCCTGAGCCGCCTGTGGGCGAGCCGGCCCTCGGGAGCGCAGTTCGAGCACCCGTATTTTATCGGAGTGCATTTGAACGGCCTGGTGCCCGACCGTCTGCACACGCTCAACCTGTTCGAAGGAACGGAGGACGAGAAGAGCCGGGCGCGCCTGCTGACCTCCATGGACGAACTCAACAACAAGTACGGCCTGAGCACCCTGGCCCCGGCCACCATGCTGACCGCGTACAAGGCCGCGCCCACCCGCATCGCCTTCCACAGCATTCCGGATTTGTTTTAGCCGCCGCTCGTCCGCGTCGTCCCGCTCAGGCTATAGCGCATTCCCGCACGCCGCGCAGAACCGCGCCCCGGCTCCATTGGTCTGCCCGCAGCGCCCGCAGGCCATCAGCGTGCCCACCTGCGCCGGCGACGGGGGCAGGTTCACCGTCACATTCAGCGGCTGGCCCCATCCCGGCAGGGAGATGCCCAGCATGGCCGCAATGCCCGCAGCCTGGATGGCGTTGAACTCCCGCACCCGGCCGGGCATGAAAAAGCACTCGATAAAGCCCAGCACCCACGGGATCGGCGTCCAGAAGAAGCAGAGGTAGAGAATGCCCAGCCCGGTCCGCCGCAGATAGAAGTGGTGAATGCCGAGGCCGCCCAGGAAGAGCGCCAGAAGAATCCCGACCACTTCGTCGCGGCGCACCATCTCATACTGCTGGTAAAAGATCGCTTGCGGGTTGGGATACGGCTGGCTGCTCATGGGTTGATTCTCCTTGCTCTGGCAACAATATACGTGACCCGCAGGGGCCAGGTTCCCGAGAACCTCACCCAGGCCGCCCGAGGCTATGGGATAGCATCAATTCCATCATGAGTACCCCAAGCATCTCCGCGGCTTCGAGCGGCACATTCCTCCTCGGCGGGGATCTGCCCGTCTCTCGTCTGGGTTATGGAACCATGCGCCTGGTGGGCGACGGCGCGTGGGGCGAGCCCGCCGACGCGGCCGAAGCGCGCAGGGTTCTTCGCCGGGCCGTTGAATCGGGCGTCACGCTGATCGACACCGCCGACGCCTATGGCCCGGAGATTGCCGAACGGCTGATCGCCGAGGCGCTGCATCCTTACCCGGCTGGTCTGGTCATCGCCACCAAGGGCGGCATTACGCGCCAGGGGCCGGCCAGAACCGAGTACGTAGGCCGCGCCGGCTATTTAATCCAATGTTTGGAGATGAGCCTGCGGCGGCTCCGGCTGGAGCGCATCGACCTCTACCAACTGCACCGCATCGACCCGCGCACGCCGCTCGAAGAGAGCCTGGGCGCGTTGAAGCGAATGCAGGAAGAGGGCAAAATCCGGCACATCGGCCTGAGCGAGGTTACGCCGGCGGAGATTGAGGAGGCGGGCAAGATCGTCAAAGTCACGACTGTCCAGAATCGATACAGTCTGGCTGACCGGCGGCACGAGGAGACGCTGGCCTACTGCGAGCGGCAGAAGATCGGCTTCCTGCCCTGGTACCCCATGGCCGGCGGCAAGCTGCTGAAACCCGACGCCCCCTCGGCGCAGGCGCTGGCGGGGATTGCCACCCGGTATCAGGCTTCGGTGGCGCAGCTTTCGCTGGCCTGGCTGCTGCAGCGCTCGCCGGTGATTCTGCCGATTCCCGGCACATCGAAGGTTGCGCATCTGGAAGAAAATGTCGCCGCGGCTGGTCTGAAGCTGAGCGCGGAGGAGTGGGCGGAGTGGGAGAGGGCCGCCCAAAGTTGAACGGGCAAGCTGCGGAGATATTTTCTCAATCAGTGGATGGACATCCCAGGTCTCAAGCGCGAGACCTGGGGCACCCGGAGTAAATTCATAAGGTTGTACATAAAAACGCAGCCATCGACAGAAATAGGCAACAGATCGGCAGAATTGGGGATACCGCTCGAAGGGTCCTCTTTCGTAGTCTCATGTACAGGCGAGTTGCTCGCCATCTGCCCAGGAGGTTGAGGATTATTCATGTACAAGTCAAAAGCTTATTCCGTTTCCAGTGCGACTTCGCCCTTTGTTTCCACCACAATTGAGCGTCGCGACCCCACCGAACACGACGTTCAGATCGAGATACTCTTCTGCGGCATCTGCCATTCGGATCTTCACCAGGCCCGCAATGAGTGGAGCGGGGTGATGCCGACCGTCTATCCCTGCGTGCCGGGCCATGAGATTGTCGGCCGGGTCGCCAAGGTCGGCTCTGCGGTTACCAAGTTCAAGCTAGGCGACCTCGCGGCAGTCGGATGCCTGGTCGACTCCGACGGCACCTGTCCGGAGTGCAAGGCAGGCTACGAGCAGTTCTGTCCGAACATGACTCTCACTTACAACTTCCCCGACAAGCACACCGGGGGCGTCACTTACGGCGGATACTCGGACAGCATCGTGGTCACCGAGCGGTTCGTGCTCAAAGTTCCGTCGAACCTCGATCTTGCCGGAGCCGCGCCTCTGCTGTGCGCCGGAATCACGACCTACTCGCCCATGCATCACTGGGGCGTGACCAAGGGCAAGAAGGTCGGCATTGTCGGCCTCGGCGGCCTGGGACACATGGGCGTCAAATTCGCGCACGCACTCGGAGCCCACACGGTGGTCTTCACCACTTCCGCCAGCAAGAAGGACGATGCCCTCCGTCTCGGAGCCGATGAGGTTGTTCTCTCGCGCAACGCCGACGAAATGGCGAAGCACGCCGGCAGCTTCGACTTCATCCTCGACGCCGTCGCTGCCGACCACGACATCAACGCCTACATCAATCTTCTGCGCCGCGACGGCAACATCACGCTGGTTGGCGCACCGGAAAAACCGCTGGCCCTGTCGGCATTCGGGCTGATCATGGGACGCCGCAGCCTTTC
>JBEKTB010000143.1:0-9399 GCA_049516495.1 Occallatibacter sp. | reverse complement strand
TCCATCAAGTTCGATACCCAGCCCCGCGAACGCGATCGCATTTACGAGTTTGACGGGGTGCGCGTTTTTGTGGATCCCAAGTCGTTCCTCTACCTGCACGGCATGACGCTGGACTATGAGGAGACGCTGATGCGGCAGGGATTCAACTTCATCAACCCGAACTCCACGCGCTCCTGCGGCTGCGGTTCGTCTTTTTCGTCGTAGGGTTTGTTTCGCGAGAGTTCAACTATGTTCAAGGTTCTCGATTCCGCGGTCCCCATTGCGTGTTGGTCCTGCTCCATCGGCCATAATGACTCGACTCTCTTCTGCCCGCATTGCAGCAAGATTCAGCCCCCGCCCGGCGGCGATTACTTTTCTGTCTTCGGATTGGTACCTCGGCTCGATCTGGACCTGGCCGAGTTGGAGCACGAGTTCCATCGCCTGAGCCGCAAGCTGCACCCTGACCGCTTTGCACGTGCCCTGGAAAACGAGAAGCAGTGGAGTCTGGCCGACACTGCGCTGCTGAACGACGCCTACCGCACGCTCAAGGATCCACTGCGCCGCACCGAGTATCTGCTCAAGCTTGTGGGTGTGGAAATTGGCGAGGAGCACGCCGGCAAGAATCGCCCCAATAACGGGAAGGACCCTTCGCGGGTTCCCGCGGATTTGCTGGAAGAAGTCTTCGAGCTGAACATGCAGTTGGAAGAGATGCGCATGGCTCGAAAGATGGGCGAAGAAGATCCCGCTCTGCACACCAACGACCAAGACCTGTCGTCGGGGACCCCCGCGCTCGAAGCCAGTCTGACCGAAGCGAAAGAAAAATTCGAAGGCCTGCTGGAGGCGGTGGACGAAGACTTGCGCGTCCAGTGGGAGGCGTGGGACTTGGGCGACGACACCGCGCGGCGGGCTGCGCAAAAGAAGATGGTGGCCCTGCTGGACCGACGCCGATACCTCAGCAATCTGGTCCGCGACGTGACCGAGACATTGGGAGCTTGAAAGAAAAGATGGCGGAAGGACGCGTAGTAGGGATTGACCTGGGAACAACCAACTCCCTGGTCGCATACATGCAAGGCGATGCACCGGTGGTCATTCCCGGCGTGGACGGGTCGAACCTGGTGCCGTCGGTGGTGGCGCTCGATCCCATCCCGGCCGGAGGCGGCCGTCCCACGGTCACCGTGGGCAACAGCGCGCGCAAAGCCCTTATCGAGACACCGGAGCGCGTCATCTACTCCGTGAAACGCCTGATGGGCCGGGGTCTGGAAGAGGTCCAGAAAGAGCTGAAACTGTTTCCCTTCCACTTGGCCGGGGATGTGGAAGTGGGCGAAGTGCCGCGCATTCAGCTTGGCGAACTCCGCTTCACGCCGCCGGAGATTTCGGCCTACATCCTGCGCCAGCTCAAGCGCAACGCCGAGCGGTTCTTCGGCGTCCCCGTTACCCAGGCGGTCATCACCGTGCCGGCCTACTTCAACGATGCGCAGCGGCAGGCCACCAAGGATGCCGGGCGCATGGCCGGCCTTGAAGTGCTTCGCCTGGTGAATGAGCCGACCGCGGCCGCGCTGGCATACGGCCTGGATCGAGCCAATGTGGGCACCATCGCCGTATTCGATTTGGGCGGCGGCACGTTCGACATCTCCATCCTCAAGCTGCGCGACGGCATCTTCGAAGTGCAGTCCACCAACGGCGACACGCACCTGGGTGGCGACGACATCGACAACCTGCTGCTGGCCATTGCTCTCGACGAGATTCACGCCGAGCACGGAGTGGACTTGCGGCGGCATCCGGGCGCGGTGCAGGCGGTGCGCAAGGCTGCCATCGACGCCAAAATCAAGCTTTCTACTGAGCGGATTGCGCACTTCGACATCGAGTTGCCCAACGGCGACCGCTATCAGCGCGAGATTCCCCGCGAAGTCTTTGAGCAGTTGATCGAGCCGGTGCTGGAGCGCACGGCTGGTCCCTGCAAGCAGGCGCTGGCCGACGCCCGCCTCACGCCCGAGCAGATTGACGAAGTGGTGCTGGTGGGCGGCTCGACACGCATTCCCGCGGTGCGTGAACTGGTAGATGAACTGTTCAAGCTTCGCCCGCGCGGCAAGCGCCCGCGTATCGAGCTGAATCCTGACGAGGTGGTTGCGCTGGGCGCCGCGGTGCAGGCCGACATTCTGGCCGGCGCTTCCAAAACTACCGAGGAAATGCTACTGCTGGACGTGACCCCTCTCTCGCTGGGCATCGAAGCCCTGGGCGGAACCGTGGCGCGCATCATTCAACGCAACTCGACCATTCCCGCTTCGGCTACCGAGCACTTTACGACCGGAGTGGACGGCCAGACCAACGTGGCCATTCACGTCGTCCAGGGCGAGCGCGAACTGGCCTCCGACTGCCGATCCTTGGCGCGGTTTGATCTGAAGGGCATTCCACCGATGAGCGCCGGACTTCCCCGCATCGAGGTCAAGTTTCTCATCGATGCGGATGGCATTCTGAAGGTCTCCGCACGCGAACAGCGCAGCGGGCTGGCGGCCAAGATCGAAGTGAAGCCCACCTATGGATTGACCGACGAGCAGGTCGAGAGCATGATTCTGGAATCGTTCGACCACGCTGAAGAGGACTTTGCCAAGCGTTTGCTGATCGAGGCGCGAACTGAGGCGGAGACGATTCTTGT
The DNA here is from genome assembly GCA_049516495.1 of Occallatibacter sp. GTDB lineage: Bacteria > Acidobacteriota > Terriglobia > Terriglobales > Acidobacteriaceae > Telmatobacter. The sequence goes on along the minus strand of JBEKTB010000143.1, from coordinate 6,767 downwards.
GGCGGTCGACCGGGCGCCGGCAAGTCCGGCGTGGAAGCAATTGACCGGCGAAGAGCGGGCCGCGATTGCAGCGGCGCGCGATCATTTGTCCGCCGTCAAACTAGGCGAGGACTCGGCCTCGATTCGCAACGCGACTCTGGCGCTGGACCAGGCCACGCGGCGCTTTGCCGAACTGATGATGGAAGCCGCCGTCTCGACAGCCTTGCGTGGCAAGACCATGGAGTCGGCGGGCGATGAGTTGGACGAAGGTGTGACCGCGCCTCATCCCATGGCCGCGGCGGAGTTCAAGTGAGCAGGGCTGCTCGCGGAGCTAGCGGTGTTAGCGGAGCTGGCAGAGTTCGATGGCAGGGTGCCCCACCTTCGCCGCGTCGTTGTTTTTGCGGCTAAGGTGGGAAGTCCCTATCTCTAGTTCTTTTGTTCTTTACAAGGGCTTTTTTCCAGGAGCTTTGTATAAGAGCTCTTTACAAGGGTCGGACACCACGCGGGTGGGCACGGAAGGACGGGTTTTATGAGCGAAGCAACCGAGAAAAGTATTCCGGCCGACAAGCTGGTGCGCGTGACCTTTCTTCCCGAGGGCAGGACGGTCGAATTCGAGTACGGCGCCATGCCCTATCAGCACCACGGCAAGCCGATGTCGTTCCTTGACGTAGCGGAAAACCACGACGTTTTTCTTGACCACGCCTGCGGCGGCGTATGCGCCTGCACCACCTGCCACCTATGGATCAAGGACCAGACGGGCATCAGCCCAGCGGATGATGACGAGCTGGACCGAATGGACATGGCTGCCGACCAGCAGTTGAACTCCCGGCTGGGTTGCCAGGCGGTCATTACCCGTCCAGGCGACTACGTGGTCGAGATTCCCAAGTGGAATCGCAACTACGTCTCCGAAGGCAAGCCACTGGCTTTGGCGGAAGAAAAGTAAGAAGTGCCACGGGTGCCCCAGGTCTCGATTTTGAGACCTGGGAATACAAGATCACCCCGCCTCAAACAGATGAATTCGACCCAAGCGAAGGAAGGATCGAAAAATGCCGCGCGAAATTCTGTGGACCGACGCCGAGGAAATCGGCATTCAGTTGGCTGAGAAGTTTCCCGGTCTCGACCCCTTGACGGTCCGCTTCACCGACCTGCATCGCCATGTGACCGAACTGGAAGGCTTTGCCGACGACCCGGCAAAGTCGAACGAGTCGCGACTGGAAGCCATCCAGATGGCCTGGCATGAAGAGTTCGAGGACGCGCAGGGGTAGTCGGGCGTCGACTGCTCCGTTCAGCGCTGATGGGAGTCCTCCCACTCGCTCCAACTGAAGGCGCCTTCGAAGTGGACGAACTCCTTCTTCTGGCCCGGCACAAGATACACGCTGAGAATATCGAAGCGAACCGGCGGGGCAGTTTGCTGGGGCAACTGGCGAACGTAGCGGCGGGCCAGCCGGCGCAGAGTGTTGCGCTTGTGCGAGTCGACAGCGATTTCGGCGGGGGAGATGTCGTGGGCGGTGCGGGTTTTCACCTCCACGAAACACAGCATTGGACCCTGCCAGGCGATGATGTCGACGTCTCCAGGCAGTCCACCCGACCAGCGCTGCGCCACCACGGTATACCCCTTGCGGCGGAGGTGAAAGAAGGCTGCCTTCTCACCGCTGATGCCCACAGCCAGGTGGGCGGGCATTTTCGCCCGGCCGTGCAAGTTCGCAACCCATTCCAGGCCGCCCAGCACACCCTCCAGGCAGTCGAGCTTCATCCGTTCAAACCATCCCATGGCAGACCATTCTCGACTGCTTCAGCCAAAGGCGCAAATCAGGCTGACGGCGAGAGGAATCTGGCCCACTCCAGCGACGATTCTCGGCGGGTCTGCAAAGGTCACGGCCCTTTTCAAATTGGACCGAGCAAGCCCGATCCGGGAATCCCTCCCGGCGCAGGGCAGATTGAGCGCGTCCACGCGCTCGGCCCTCAATAAAATGGTCAAGATCGAAGGGTGATGGAGGGGGAACCGGAGATGTCTCATGGTCTGTTGGCAGGCATGTTCTCACAACACAACGCGCAGACGCCGTTTCATCCGGCGGGTATTGAAATACTCGACGAAACCCCAACTGAGCCGGAGACGGATCGCAGCTTTGAATATGCGCTGGACGCGCTGCCCTGCAATGCGATGTTCTGCGACCGGGAGCTGATTCTGCGCTATCTCAACCGGGCTTCGCGCAAGACCCTCCTGACCCTCCAACAGCACCTTCCCGTGCCGGTGGACCAGATGGTGGGCAAGTCCATTCACGTCTTTCACAGGAATCCGGCGAACATCGACAGGATCATGGGCGCAATGCACCCCGGCGGTGCGCATGAACTCCCACACAAGGCGACCATCGAACTGGGACCTGTGACGCTCGACCTGGAGGTTGAGCCGATGACCGACGGGCATGGAGAGTATGTCGGCGCGGTCGTCGTCTGGGGTGTCAGCGCCCAGCAGACGATCGATGCGCTGAAGGCGGTGCAGGAGGTCCAGCGCAACGACATTGAACATCTGGACGGCAACCTCCAGATGGTGGCCACGGCCACGCACGAGATCGAGTCGAGCATTGCTGAAATCGCCAAAAATGCTGTGGTTGTGTCGCAGGCGGCCGAAAAGTCGCGTACCGCCAGCACAGAAAGCAAGACGGCTATCGAGCGGCTGCGGGTGTCGAGCGCGGGTGTGGCCAAGGTGGCGGAGCTCATTGCCTCCATCGCCACTCAGACCAGCGTGCTGGCGCTCAACGCCAACATTGAGGCGGCCAGGGCGGGAGTGCATGGCAAGGGCTTCGCGGTGGTGGCCAGCGAAGTAAGGAAGCTGGCCGGGCAGACGGCTTCGGCTACGGCGGAGATTCAGGCCAAAGTGGCCGTGATCGGGGGAGATATCGCGACTGCGATAGCGGCGATCGACCGCATTTCCGGCCAGACCGAGGAGTTGTCCGGGCTTTCCCACCAGATGGCTGCCGCCGCCGAGGAGCAGCACTTGGCCACGCGGGAGATGGCGCACAACCTGGAGCGGGCCGCGCACCGCACATCGGAGATTGCGAAGGCGCGCATCGAGGAAAAGACGCTGTAGCGGCGACTGATCCCGGCGCACGATGAACAACGCGGGGCTGGCAGGCGGAGGTTAAAATCCCGGCTTGCCAGCCCCGCATTTGTTTGCAAAGGAGCAGCCTGGCTCAGGCTGTCGCGCCCGCCAATGCTGTGGCGTGTTCGTGTTCTTTTTCCACCAGAGTCAGCGAGTCTTCGAGGATGTCGAGGGCGACCGTCGCCTCCTCCTTACTGACGATGAGCGGAGGGCAAAGCCGCAGCGAAGTTTCCCCGCAGCCAAGCACCATCAATCCGCGCTCGAAGGCCACGGTCTCGATGCGATTGCGCAGGGCAGTGGCCGGCTCGCGGGTGGTCTTGTCCTTTACCAGTTCAATGCCGATCATCAGGCCGCGTCCGCGCACGTCGCCCACCAGCGGATGCGTTTGCGTCCATCCGCGAAGGCGCTCCATCATCAGCTCGCCCACGCGGGTGGCGTTCGCCATCGCCTCGCGCTCAATGATGTCCATAGTGGCCAGTGCGGCGGCAATCGAAACCGGGTTTCCGCCGAATGTGGAGGCGTGCGAACCGGGAACCCAGTCCATGATTTCGGCGCGGGTCATGCAAATGCCCAGCGGCATTCCGGAGGCAATGCCCTTGGCCATGCAGACCATATCCGGCTCGACTCCGGAGTGCTCGATAGCCCACCACTTGCCGGTGCGGCCGGCGCCGCATTGCACCTCGTCAACCACCAGCAAAATGCCGTGCCGGTCGCAGATCTTGCGCAGCTCGCGGAGGAAGTTGTCGGGAGCCACCACGTAGCCGCCCTCGCCCTGAATGGGCTCGATAAAGATTGCGGCGACTTCCTCGGGCGCGAGGATGGTCTTGAAAAGCTTCTCCTCAATGTAGCGCGCACAGCCCAGGCTGAACGCTTCTTCCTCTTGCGGCCCGCCGGTGCAGCCGCGATAGGTGTAGGGATACCGAATATGGGTTACGCCGGGTACCATCGGCGAAAAACGTCGCTTTTGCTGTGGCTTGGAACCGGTCAGCGACAGCGCTCCCATGGTGCGGCCGTGGAACGCTCCCAGGAAGGAGATCACCTGCTGGCGGCCGGTGTGGTAGCGGGCCAGCTTGAGGGCGCATTCGATCGCCTCGGCTCCTGAGTTGCCATAGAAAAACTTGTGCGGCCCGGGCATAGGCGCCACAGCCGAGAGGCGTTGGGCCAGGTTGATGATCTGCTCGTCATAAAAATCCGTGCTGGAGATATGGATTAACTCGGCGGCCTGTTTCTGGATGGCGGCAACCACCTCGGGGTGGCAATGTCCGGTCGAGACCACGGCAATACCCGCTGCGAAGTCGAGGAATTCGTTGCCGTCCACGTCTTCCACGCGGATGCCGCGGCCGCGCTTCGCTACCAATGGATAAGATCGGGTGTAGCTGGGCGAGATCAGCCGGCCGTCGGCCTCGACGGCAGCCTGGGCCTTGGGCCCGGGCAACGGACAGACGAGTTTTGGTCCGTATTGCGCGTGCAGTTCTTGCTTGGTCATGTTCTTGTCTCCTCGGCAAATTCGGTTGTGCCGTCGCGGATGCGGCACGGCCACGGACCCCATCGGCGGGGATCATCCAGTGCTGTTTGCCCGGCTGGGCGAGAAAGAGCAGGCCGCGAAGGGAAATGCGGCACTTCAGCGGACGGCCGCTAATCGCTTGCGAAGAGGCTAGGTCGAGTGCGGATGGGCAGCACGCGCAGGTGTTGCCGCGGGCAGATGCTGCGCGCGCGCGACCGCGACCAGCGCCGGGAGGCTGGCGCAAGCAGCGATTCTTTGGCGGCACGCGTATGCATCGAAACCTCGCTGGCCATGAGGATAGCACGCGCTGACGACGAAATTCCATGGAGAAACCCAGCGGCTCATGGCTCTCCACCGGAGGGGGATGCGGCAAGATACGGGAAGCGGCGGAGTGCTACTCGGGCTACGATGGATTTATTCCGATGAAGAGTGCAACCGCCCAAGCAGTACCGCAGCAAAGAAAAGCAGCGACAACCGCCTCGATTGTCCTGGCCTTCGCCAGCGTTTATTTTTTCTGGGGCTCGACCTATACGGCCATTCGCGTGGGTGCGGCCGAGATGCCGGCGCTGCTGCTGGCCGGAGTGCGGTTTCTGGTAGCCGGCGCGATCCTGCTTGCCTGGTGCCGCTGGCGCGGGCTGCGGCTGTTCTGGCCGTCGAAAACCATGCTGACACTGAGCCTGATCGGGCTGTTCCTTTTGAGTGGAAGCAACGTGGCCCTGGTCTACGCGGAAAAGACCGTTCCCAGCGGGTTGGCCTCGCTGGTGCTGGCCGTGATTCCGCTCTATGTGGCGCTGGCCGAGATGCTGCTGCCGGGCGGCGAACCGCTGCCGGCGCGCGGCTGGCTGGGCATGGCGCTGGGCTTTGCCGGGCTGGCAGCGCTGCTCTGGCCTTCGCTGCGCACCGGCTTGGCCGGAGACACCACCCGCCTTCTCGCTCTCGCGGTCCTGTTGGTCGGGGCATTGGCCTGGACGGTGGGCAGCCTGCTCTCACGGCGTGCGCGGCTGCCGGTGAACAGCTTTGTGGCCGCGGCCTGGCAAATGCTGGCGGCGGGCGCCTTCAATACGCTGATGGGAACGGTGTTGGGCCAATGGCCCCGGTTTCATGTGAGTGCGGCGTCGGTCGGATCGCTGGCGTACCTCATCACAGGCGGTTCGCTGCTGGGCTACACCGGCTTCATCTATTTGCTGGAACATGTGCCGGTGGCCAAGGTGTCGTCCTACGCCTATGTGAACCCGGTGGTCGCAGTGCTGCTGGGAATTTTCCTGCTCCACGAGCGGCCGGCGGCAGCGGAGTTTGCCGGAATGGCGGGCATTGTGGTCGCCGTGTTCCTGCTCACCACGGCAAAGGTGAAAGCCAAGGGCAAACCGCAGCCAATCGAGGAACTGGAGCAGTTGCCGATGGAGTGAGGCGGCTGCGGGGAGAGCCTAAGACGGCTTCTTTTGGAAGGCGTCGGCCGGAACCAGCGCGGCGGGAGCTTCACCGTCCAGCGTGACGGCGCCCTTCTCGAAGGTCTGCAGTCCGGCGTCGTCGGCGGCCATGGCCATCCAGCAGACAGCGCCTTTCTTGAGCACGCTGCATACTGTCTCGATGGTGTACTTGACCTCCGGGTGGCCGATCATGTTGCCGGTGGCGCGCTCGACCCAGACGCTGTGGGTGCCCAGCGAATAAGCTCCATAGACCGGGTCGGAAATCTCAAACGTCTTCTTCAGGCCCTCGGAAGCGCCCGACGCAAATCCAGGCAAGTCCTTCTCTGTCATCGTCTGGCCAAAGCAGTCGAAGGGCAAAGCCACAACCACCACGACTGAGGCTGGGCTGCCGTGCCTGGCAGTCAGCGCGATCTGCACGCAGGCGATGCCCTTCTTTTCATCTTCGCTGGCTGCGGCCTGGGTCTGCTGCTGCTTCACGACCGGGAGCGACGGCTGTACGTCCACAACCTCCCAGTCGGCTGGTACGCCGTAGGTGAAACCGATGTCGCTCGAGTGAGTCTGCGTTGCGGGTGCTGCGGCAGGCGCCTGGGCCAGAAGCGGGGCGCAACAAAGCACGAGGAAAGTGGTAAAAAGGTGAGGCTTCATCAGGCCGCCAGTCTACCACAACCCATGTGCGCCCCAAGCACGCCGGAACCGCTACTTCAGAAGCAGCACCGAGAGCGCGGAAGCGATGCCGGCAATGGAGAAAACGAAACCG